>JBCDIS010000181.1:0-13961 GCA_038748685.1 Acidobacteriota bacterium
CGGCTGCAGCGTGGCGATGAAGGTCCACGACGGGTTGTTGGCGTCGGCGGCGTAGTAGAGGTCCAGCGATTCGTTGCTCGGCGTGGTCCACGCCCACACCCTGACGTCCACCCGTACGGTGGCGCCGGCGGTGAAGTCGAAGCCGTCGAGGGTCGAAACAGAGATCCCCTCGTTCGACTCGTCGCTCTGGTAGGTGCCGGCGGTGCCGTCGGTGCAGGTGTCCAGGGTGTTGGGCTGGTTCTGCTCCGGTCCCACGGTGCCGCGGCCCTCGAGGAGGGTCGTGGAGTCGCAGGAGCTGCCCGCCGTCGCGCACGACGGCGCCCCGAGGCCAGCGTCATAGACAGCAGTCTGGGGACCGTTCTGCCCTTCCGGCGTCACCGTGACGCTCACCGGGGCGGTCCGGGTCAGGGACCCACCGCTACCCACGACATCGAAACCGAAGGTACCGGTGGCCTGTGCCAAATCCACCGAGAGGGTCAGGGTGCTGGTTCCCGTGGGGCTCACCGACGCCGGCGAGAAGCCGCAGGAGACGCCGGCCGGGTTCCCCGAGCAGGACAGCGCGACGCTGCTTGCGAAGCCTGAGACGGCGGTGACCGTGCAGGTGGACGTGGAGGTTGCCCCCTGTTCGATCGAGGCGCTCCCCGGGTCGCAGGACACCGAGAAGTCCGGCGCCGCCGCCGGCTGGACGGTGACGCAGGGGGACGCGCTGCCGAAACAGGCGTCGGAGGAGCCCTTCGGGATCACCACATAGCTGTAATCCCGTCCGTTCTGGAGGCCCGTGTCGGTGTACGAGGTTCCCGTGATGTCGGCGATCTTCGCCTTGCCGAAAGCGCAGCCGAAAACCCCCTCGGTGCGGAAGACCTCGTATTCGCTGGCTCCCGGGATGGCGCCCCAGGAAAGACCGACGGACTGATTGCCGCTCGACGCGGTGACCGCCGGAGCCGCACTCGGGGTACCGGAGCAGCCGGAGTCCTGGACGGTGGGGGTGTTGCAGGCAATCTCCTGGTCCGCAAAAGCGGCGTGGATGGCACCCATATGGGGGGTGCCGTCGTTCAGATTGCCGTTGTCGTCGTCGGCGGCGAGGAAATTGTTGTAACCGCTGGTGCCTGAGCAGCCGCCGTTGGGGGGGCCGCCGGAGAACCAGGTGCCGGTGGCGCCGCCGCCGAGGTAGGCGAGGCGGGTGGTGATCTCCTGGGCCGTGTTGTCGTCGTAGTTGTAGGGGGCCGCCTGCAGCTTGCGCTTCCACAGGGACCAGACGGCCTCGGAGTAGACGCCGCCTACGCAGTGGACGCTACCGCCGCAGTTGGCGTTGGACCACGAGTAGTCGTGGGGCTGGCCCGACTGGCGCTTGGCGTAGTCGATGTCCCGCACGCCGGTGCAGGTGAGGCAAGGGTCACCGTTGCCGGCGCACACCGTCGTTCGGAAGTTACGGCCGATGCAGGAGTCGTTGAGCCGCAGGGCGGTGTAGATGTCGGCGATACCTTCGCCGGAGGGGCTGGCGATGGTGGGGACGGCGTCGTTGTCGTCCATACCGTGGCCCCACTCGTGATCGAACACGCCGGCGATCTCACCGGTGTTGGCGCAGCCACCGCCGGAACGATAGAAGTTGACCGTCGAACCGTTCCAGAACGCGTTGCAGCTCTGGTTGATGTTCATGTTCGAGGTCATCCGCTGCTGCAGCCAGGAGTTCCCGGGCAGCTGGCCGCGGGCCATCTCCACGATCTTGTTGAGCTCATAGAAGCCGGTACGGGAGGAGTGGGTGTTGCCGGCGCCGCCGAAACCGGGGGTGACGCAGTCATCGCCTCCAGAGGTTCCGAAGTCCAGGTTGTCGGTCTGGGTCAGGCTGATGGACCCGCAGTTGTCGTTCATGCGGATGTAGGGACCGGAAAGGGTCGCCGTCAGGCTGCCGGACGCGGTGAGGTTGCCGCCGGTGGTGGTGGTCTGGGTGCCGGCGGAAGTGCTGACATTCAGGAACGGCATCGGCCAGCCCGGCTGCTCGACGCCGTCCGGGACGACGCCGTCGTTGGTGACCGGGTAGACACCGCCCTTGGCCTCCGCATAGTGGTGGGTGTCGAGGCTCGCCAGCACTTCGCCGGTGTGGGCGTTGACCAGAACCTCCCACGCGCCGCCGTCACCCTTGACGTGGACCTTCACGGCCCATACCAGCTGATAACGGTAGCCGCGGCGGTATTCGACGTTGCCCAGGCTGGTGCCCGCGGCCATTGGGATGTAGACCAGTTCGGGTTTGCCCCATTCCTCGCGGACCTTGAGCGGCGCCAGGAAGCCTTCGGCGGCGAAGAAGGCGTCGGCGGCGGTGATCCGACGACGGTCCTTGTCGGGGGAACGGTCTCCCCATTGGTGGAAGCTCATCAGGGTCAGGTTGCCCTGGCCGATGGCGGCGGTGATGTAGCTGTCCCGCACCGGAATACCGTCGAAGTGGCGGGGAACATAGACGTGGTAGAGATCGCCGTCCCCGTGGACGGTGACCCGGTGGTCCGAAGCCAGTTCGTCGATTTGGAGGCCCAGCTCGGTACGGTTGGCCTGCAGGTAGCCCTCGAAGGCCTGCCAGGCGACACGCCGATGGTCGGCGATGGACGCAGGTGCCGGCATCCGCAGGGCTCCCCAGCTGAGCCGGTTGCCCACACCGCGGCCGGGGAGAAGGGGTGTGGTGGGCATCATGGTGGCGAAGCGGCCGCTACGCTCGTCGATCCGGGCGGTGTTTTCGCTCACCCCCAGGGAACCCAGGCGAAGGCGGGTCTCGGCGGCGGCAAAGGTCGGTAGCTGCGGGACGGCGGCGTGAACCGCGTCGATGTCCAAGTCCTGGTGTTTGTACTCTTTCTCGTGAAATTCGTGCCCTTTCTCGGGGGGCGCCTGGGCCAAGACGGCCGGAACGGCGAGGCAGAGCGTCGCCAGAAGGACGGAAAGAATCGAAGGTCGGTGCTCGAAGCGCATGGGACTCCTCTCCTTGCAGGTCGTGATTGAGACGAATAGGAAAATTCCCACGGCGATCCATCGTCGGTGGAAGCTGTCCACTCGTCGAGGGGGCCGTCCAAAGCCAAGGGGGCAGATTTACCCTTGGCTTAAGCAAGGAGCACGCCAAGTCGCCAGGGGCCCCTAGGGAGTGGACGCCGCCGCCGTCCCGACGCCGGAAAGACCCTGGATTCTAGGGTTCCGCCCCTTGGTCCGAGGGCGACCCGGAACCGTCGCAGCCGGGCGGGGCCGTCTCAGTTCTGAAAACGGCCAACGCTCAGAGTTGAAACTGAGCAGCGGCGGGCCGAACGGTAGGCAAAAGAAAACCCCAGCCGCTCGTGGTACGGCTGGGGCGTCGAATCCTAATTGGGACGCGACACATTGGAAGCATCCCTCCCGGTTTTCCCTCCCGGAATCCCTCCCGGATGAATTCTGGTCTCACCAGTAAATGCGACGGTTCGACCAGGGAGGGATCACCGGGGACAAAGTTTTTCTAAATCAAATTCGGGGAGCGGTTCCGAAGTGCCGATCCAGGTGGCGTAGGCGTCGGTTTCCGGCGCCGGCTGGATGACCCCCAGCCCCACGAGGACCTCCATAGCCTGGCGGCCCCGCCAGTCCCCGGTGGGCAGCCCGTTCGCTGCGAGTATTCGGTGGGCTTCGGCGGCCGCCATCCAGGCGCCGTTCCCGTCGCCGCTTTGGAGGACTGCCTGCGCCAGGAGTCCGAAAATCGCCACCAGCCGGAGGGTTTCTGGGTCCCACTCGTGAAGGGGCAAGGCCAGGGAGCAGAAGGTGCCCCTCGCCGTCGCCAAATCTCCCTCCGCAAGGGCGAGTCGGGCACCCTCGATCTCCCAGTCCCGCCGGTGGTGAGCCTTGCCGCGACCGTCGGCGAAGTAGGTAGAGCTCCGTTGGTACTCGGCCCGCGCCTCAACGATCTCCCCAAGGTCGAGGTAGGCGCCGGCGAGGTGCCGACGGGCGTTGGCGACCCTCTCCTCCTCATCGCCGATCCTCTCGAGAATTTCGATCGCCTCAACCAGGTTGCTCTTCGCCGCTTGGGGGTCCCCCGCGCTGCGATAGTCAGCGGCGAGCCCAACGAGGGTGCGGGCTACGTCCAAGGTGGAACCGTTCTCCGCCTCGAGGCCTCGACGCAACTCCAGAGCTTCGGTTCGCCGGAGGATGGACTGGCCCACGTCGCCAAACAGCAGCTTCTCCATCCCCGCCAGATTCGACAAAATGCTTGCCCGCAGGGCTCGCTCTTCGAGGGTCGCCCCCGGCAACGAGTCAAGGGCCAGTCGCAAGTGCCCGGCCGCTTCCCGGAAATGGTCGAGTCCCCTCAGAGCCGTGGCCAGGTTGTTCCGCGACAAGGCGACGGCGTGTTCGCGGCCGGGGTAGTCTCCCCGCTCGAGCCGAGTCTGCAGCGCATTTCGCTGGGCGTTCACCGCCTTGCCGAAGTGTCCCGCCTGGCGGTATGAGGTGCCGATGGCGCCCCACATGGCGGCACGGGCCCCTGGATCTTTTAGCGACTCGATGTTGCTCGCGGCCCGGTCCAGCAGCGTCAGCCACACCTCTTCCTCAATCGATCGTTCTTTTTCCGTCCGGTCTTCAAACGGATCTCCGGGGGGCTCCCCCATGACTTTCACCATGTAATTACCAAGCTCGTCCGCCTTTTCGGACTCCTGGATCGCCAGAAGCCGCTCCCGCTCCACCTCCCTTTGCTGGACCTGGATCCACCCCAGACTGGTCAATAAAGAGAAACCAACACCGGCGAGCACCAACCGGCCGCTGTTCCTCTTGCCAAATTTCCCAACTCGATACGACAAGGAGCCCTTCCGGGCCGCCACGGGTCGACCCTGACGGTACCGCTCCAGGTCGTCCAGAAGCTCCTGCACCGACCCGTACCGCAGGTCCGCCTCGAAGCGAAGGGCCATGAGCACGATGTGATCGAGGTCTCCGGACAGCCGCCGGCGCAGGACCCGGTCGGCGGCGGGCTCGGGCTGCTCCTCCCCGTCGACGGCGGCGCCGCGCGACCTGGGCCGGCTCAGGGCCGAGCTGGGGGGAACCGGCACTCGGTCCCCCGAAATGGGGGTCAGCGGTTCACCGGCACCGTCTTCCTTGAAGGGACGGTGCCCCGTCAGCAGCTCGTAGAGCAGGACCCCGAGGGAGTACACGTCGCTCGCGGTGGTGACGGCCTCCCCGCGGATCTGCTCCGGGCTGGCGTAGGCGCGGGTCAGGGGCCTGACCAGGCGGGTCTCCGGCCCCCGGACCTCGGGGTCCAGAACCTTGGCGATGCCGAAATCCAGCAGCTTTGGAACCCCGTCGGTATCCACCAAGATGTTGGCGGGTTTGAGATCGCGGTGGACCACCAGTCTGCGGTGGGCGAACTGGACAGCCTCGCAAACCTTTTCGAAGAGATCGAGGCGGGTATCCACGTCTAAACCGAGGCTCTCGCAATACTCGTCGATCGGCTGCCCCTCGACGTGCTCCATCACGAAGTAGGGCCTGCCGTAGTCGAAGGTGCCGCCGTCCAGCAGACGGGCGATGTAGGGATGTTCGAGGTTGGCGAGGATCTGTCGCTCGTGGCGGAAACGGTCCCCGATCTCTCCGCCATCGGCGCCCCCCCGAACCAGCTTGACGGCGACCCGCTGCTCGAACTCCTGGTCCACCCGCTCGGCCAGGTATACCTCCCCCATGCCGCCGCTGCCGAGGAGCTTCAGCAGTCGATAGGGGCCGATGCGGCGCTCCACCAAAGCGCCGGACTCGGCCCGCCGCTCGAAGTAGGGGTCACCGATGAACGACCCCATCTCATCCTCGATCGACAGGTACGACCAAACCTCGTTCTTGAGGTCTTCGTCGTCACCACAGGCGTCATCGAGGAAGCTCCGCCTCTCTTCTACAGGAAGCTCAGAGGCGCGATCCAAGAGCTCCTTGACCCGAGCCCAGTTCGACTCTTCGACTGTCATTTCGAAATCCTAGTCTGAAGGCCTTTGGCCACCGACGACGCTGGAAAGATCCGCCGGCGCTCATCGACGCCGCTCCCGTGGGACGGACTCACGGAAGCGCGGCGCTGCGCGCAGAGGCGAGCACCCCCGCCCATTCGCGGTAGTCCGGATCCCGGGCGACGTCCGCCTGGGCCGGCGTTCCGTGGGGCTTGCCGTCACGGAGGGCGTGGCACAGCGCACGGACCTCTTCGAGGGCGGAGGCGCCGAGCTCCCCAGTCCGGAGCGAGGTTTCCAAACGGCCGAGGGGCAGGCTGAGCCCGAAGGCACAGCGGACGGTCAACGGACCGACGGTGGTGTCGGAAACCACCAGGTCGCCGGGCCCCACCAGCGGCACGGTGTCCGCTGGCACGATCCAGAACCCCTCGGCCGAGATGTCTACCAATAGCCATTCGATTTCATGGTCAGCGGTGGATCGAAGAAGGAAAAGCTGGCCCGGCTCTGGTCGCCGTCCTCCACCGTGGCTCTCCCCTTCTCTTTCACTCCACAACCGACGGTGAGCCTCGGCGGTCTTCCGCCCGAGGCGCTCTCGCAGTTCGTCGTCCATCGCGAGTCTCTCCGCTCCGAAATCAATAGATCCGAGGGTCAAGCGCAATTCTAACCCGACCCGAGGCCGGGAGCAGAGACGCGACGTCAACCCTCCGATCGACAGACCACCAAGGTCTCCTTTACGGTTTCTATGAGCCCCGGGAAACGGTCCCTCGGGATCCCCAACTGTTTCGAAAGCTCTCGGAAGGAAGGTATTCCTTCCCCCCCGGACCCTCCGCCCTGGGGAGTCGGCGTCTCCCCGAGGGCGTAGGACGCCAGGTAGCCCCACAGGACGAGGAGCTGCCGACGGGTTTTGCGCCGCTTCACCGGCAGCGCACCCAACGTCGACTCCACCCGCTTCGCCAGGTCCTGAAAGCGGTCCCGGGACTCGACCTCCAAATGCCCCGGATCCAGGGCGGCCGAGGTCTCCAGGCCACCGGTCCCCAGATCCACGTCGCCACCGCCGCTGGCGCCCCAGCGACCGGCCCAGCGTTCCCGAACGGCCGACTTTAAGGGTCCCGCCAGATCCTCGAATCGGAAGGCGGTGACGCCGCACTCGCCGAGGGTCCCCAGCAGGTCGACCACGGCCGCCACGAGGGCGTCTTCTTCCACGCCGCGGGCAGTCACGAGGTCTGGTAACAGCCGATCGCTCCAGTCCTCCGCCAGCGTCGCCAAGACGCCGCGCCCAAAGCTCGCCTCCCCTTTGCCAAAGGCCACCGGCGCCGGTCGGCAGGCTAGGACCGAGCCGCTCCCCACCTTGCCGTCTCCGGAAAGCTTGTACAAACGGTTTTCGGAACAGGCCCCGTCCACCGCCCGCCGCAGGATTTTGTAGATCCTGGCGCCGAGACGGTCGTGCTGCCGCTGTCGGTCGTGGACGAAAAAGCGCACGTTGCGCCATACCAAACCTTCGATGTTGGGCTTCAGCTTGCGTTGGGCGTCGAGACTGCGAAGGCGGTCTACGAAGACATAAACGTAGCAATCTGCCACGAGTTCGTCCAATCCGTCGCGGCAAGCGACGCCAGAACCGCCGGGGCAGTCCACCATCGCGGTCTGCCAGGACGTGTGCCCGACGATCCCCAAGAACCTCGGGGAGCAGGACCAAAGCCCGCGGCGGCGTAGCTCCCGCCGCAGGGCGCGACGCAACGCGCCCCAAACCATTCCCATGGCTTCGTCCGTCGCGAAGCCCCTCGCCACCAGATCCCCCACATGGCTGGAGAACAGCTGGCGCCCCAGCCCCTCCCCGGTCTTCTTCGCCTGGGGGTTCCCCACCCCGCCGTCCACATCGCCGTCGCACTCCGACAGGCTCCACCGCTCGTCCCCCCGTTCCTCAGAAATCCGTCTCTCCGACCGCACGAGAATTCGACCGCTCACCTTTCCCTCCTCATGGCATGAACCACGTCTTCTTCACAAATCGACACCTGAAGGTGTCGCCTCGCCTCGGCACGCCAGCGCCCATCACATAAAAAAACAAGAAGCTTTTTCGAAACCCGTCCAGACGCGAACAGCGGATCGTTAGCCCTAAACGAAGGCGCCTGAAAGCAAACGATCCCACTGATTCATTGAAGGTCGGCAACGTTTTCGTTGCGACCAGAAAACGAACCGCAGTGTTCGCTCCGGGGGAGGTGCGCGCTCAGAAATAAATATTTCTTTGCGCCGACCAAATGCCCCAGCGCCAGACGCCCGGAACGATCGCGCCAGCGGTTTGGAAAGGGCACGACCATGTTCCGTCTGTTCGTCGCACACTGTTTCTTGATTCTGACTGTTTCTATCCTCACCGCGGGTGGCGCAGGGGCAAACGACTTGGAATGTATGAGATACGAATCCATTCACCCCGGGGAAAGACATCGGGCTGAGCTTTCGAAAACTCTCCCCACGTCGATCTTCAGGGTGGATATCGACGGCCCGGGCCTTCTCCATGTGGAGGCCGACAGCCACGACCGCGGCGGTGACCTTCCGACACTTACATTCCTGGGGAGCAGATGTTTCAACGCCACACAAAGCGCCGAAAACCCAGGCATCGGCTCCCAATGGACAGGTCACGTTTCGTCCGCCGGCAGCTTTTACTTCCAACTGAAGAACTCGAACGGCGGGCCACCGACCCTGGCTTCCGCGGACGCACAATTCGTTTCTGACAGATCCGCCAGCAAGGTTTTCAATGGCCTGATCGGTCGCACCGATCCCATGGAGCCCGCCGACGAGTGGGAAGAGGGTAGTGACGGTCCCCCGGCGGCGCCCATCTCCGTCCGACTCGTCGCTCGCACCGATCCCATGGAGCCCGCCGACGAGTGGGAAGAGGGCACTGACGGTCCCCCGGCGGCACCCACCGCCGTCCGACTCGTCGCCCGCACCGATCCCATGGAGCCCGCCGACGAGTGGGAAGAGGGTAACGACGGTCCCCCGGCGGCGCCCACCGCCGTCCGCCTCGTCGCCCGCACCGATCCCATGGAGCCCGCCGACGAGTGGGAAGAGGGTAACGACGGTCCCCCTGCGGCCCCCGCAGCCATCCGCCTCGTCGCTCGCACCGATCCCATGGAGCCCGCCGACGAGTGGGAATCGTTCAGCCGCCTCGGCCTGCTGCGGTGGACCCACGGTTCCTCCGGCGAGCTCGGTAGGCTGTACTCGATCTGTGACCGTGGGGGGGATCTCGGCGGCGGCTTCGCCTGCGGGAACCGGCTGCCCCTCGGAGGCGGCGGTTCCGGATGGCTCGGTCCCTTCGACCGCGACGGCCACGTCCTCGAAGTCGACGACGCCGGCCTTGTCGAGCTGACGGTCGAAGGAACCCCCTCCCGGGTCTCCCTCTTCGGTGCCGACGGACGCCGCCTGGCGTCCGACGACGGTACGGCGCCGGGCGGAGGGTCCAGGATCGCCCTGGACCTCGAGCCCGGCACCTACCTCTTCCGGGTGGAGAGCCGCGGTGCCGAGGGACGCTACACGCTGCGCTCGACGTTCGCTCCGGAACATCCCGAGCCGCTTCGGATCGCCGAGGCCGGAGCTGTCCAGGTCCGCTGAGGGAGCCCCGATGGGGGGGCGGCGCGGTTCGATCCCGCGTCGCCTTTCCTCGCACCCTCCCATCTTTCTCGGAACGCCTGATCCGTCTCTCCGAGACTTCCCGCGTTTGCCAACAGAGAGCTCCGAATCCGGGCTCTGGGGAGGGAACATGATCGATCCTGAGAGATACCAGCGTGTGAAAGACGTCGTCGACCTGGCTTTGAAGGTGGAACGCAAAGCTTGGCCGTCCTGGCTCGCCGAACGATGCGGCGACGATGTCGAGGTCTTCCTGGAAGTGACGACCCTGCTGGCCGCCAGCCAACACGTGGACCCGACGTTCATCGAGGGCACGGCGCTGGAGCTGCTACCGGCCCAGGCCCTCGGCGGCCGCATCAAGCCCTGACGCGGGTCGGCCCCTAGTGCTAGGGTCGAAGGCGTCGTGGCGGCGCCTCGTGGGCCGTCGCCCGCAATCGCCCTCCCCAGGTCCCCCCTATGCCCCATTCGACCCAAGTCACCCAACTGCTCATTCGATGGAGTAGTGGCGACTCCGAGGCTCTGGCCAAGCTCATGCCCCTGGTCTGCGAGCAGCTCCGGGATCTCGCCGGCGGCTACCTCCGCAACGAGGCGGCCGGGCACACGCTCCAGCCCACCGCCCTCGTCAACGAGCTCTACCTGAGGCTCCACGGCTGTAGGACCGTGAATTGGAAGAATCGGGCCCACTTCTTCGGGTTTGCGGCCCAGACGATGCGGAGGGTCCTGGTGGACCACGCCCGGGGCCGAAAGCGGGCCAAGCGGGGCCGCGGCGAGCGCCCCGTGTCCATCGACGGCTCGTTCGACCTGATGCAGGATCCCCAGTCCCTGGACCTGATCCGACTCAACGACGCCCTGGAGGCGCTGGAGACCCTGGATCCCAGACAGGCGGAAATCGTCAACCTGCGGTTTTTCGTCGGGCTGACGGTCGAGGAGACCGCCGCGGTTCTCGACATCTCCGCACCGACGGTCAAGCGGGAATGGAAACTCGCCCGTCTCTGGCTCTACAGAGAAATGCGCGGACCGAGCACTGCAAAATAAAGTCACGGGATCCCTCCTTCCATGCGCCGGGCCGTACGAGGGCGCCAGGGCTCGATCGGGGGGCCCGGCCATCTGCCGGCGACGTCGCCGCTCTTTGCCGGTAAATGCGACAGCCGCCGGCAGGAGGGATCAAGGGGCGGGGAGACTCCCGTTACCTAATTCCCTTCCGTTCGACCCAGAGCGAACCCCGGCAGGCCTTCGGCCACCAGAGCTTCGGAGAGGGCCGGGAGATCCTCCTTTTCGAGCCGGCCCCAATTGGCGACGGCCTCCGCGCTCTCGGCCGCCAGCGCGTCGAGGAAGGCCGCCTGGGCCGAGGTGGGGGCCGCGTAGGCGCTGTCGACGCTGTTGAACAGGCTCTCCAGACGCTCAGATAGCCGCGGGCCCACGCTCCAGAACGGAACCCCATCGGGGCGTTCCAGCAAATCCTTGAGGGCCCCGAGCTCGCCGTCGACCCGCTCCCACCGCTCGCGGAGCTCCTCGGACAGGTCCATCTCCAGATCATCGACGGTGTTCCTGCGCTCCTCCGCCTGGGCCTGGGCCCGGTCGAGGGCCCTCAGCACGCGGTGGACGTCGGAGCGCAGCCCCCGGAGTCGCAGGGCCGCCGCCTGTTGGGCCACCAAGCCACCCCGTGGGGTCGACAGGGTCGGGTCGAGGCGTACGTCGACCGTCGCCTCCTGCACGGCATCTCCGGCGGTCAGCCTCACCGTATAGGTCCCCGGCAACACCTCGGGCCCCCGGGGGGCCGGCCGCCAAGGACTGACCTCCGCCGGCTCGTCGCTACGGGGTTCCGGCGGCTCCATGGCCAGGTTCCAGGCGACACGGTGGATTCCGGAGGTGGTGGGCAGATCCTCCAGGGTCCGCAACACCTCGCCGTCGGCCGCCAGGATCTCGATCTTGACGGCCGCGGCCCCCTCCCCTTCGGACGCTCCTTCGTCCGCGGTGGGATCCTCTGCGGTGGCGCCCTTCTCGGCGGCGCCGTCCTGGTCGACGCCGAGATCTTCCGCCAGGTAGTAGGTCAGGAGCGCTCCGTAGGGGGGATTGGGCAGGGTGAGCTCCTTGTCCCCAAGACCGTACCGGGTGAACTTGCGCGGGAATCTTAGGGCCGGCCTCGGGTCAAAAAGGAACGCCGACCGGTCCGCCGGTACGTCCCCCCACTGCTGGAGAGCGGTGACGTCGTCGAGGACCCAAATCGCGCGACCGTGGGTGCCGATGACGAGATCGTTTTCCCGAGGATGGATAAAGAGGTCGTGGACGGATACCGGGGGGAAGTTGCCGAACCGCATGTCCCGCCAGCTGCCCCCTGCGTCGAAGGAGACGAAGAGCCCCAGCTCCGTTCCGGCGTAGAGCACGTCCGGGTTCTGCGGATCTTCCTTCACCACCCACACCCAAGACTGCTCGCCGATGCCCTTCACCATCCGTGTCCAGGTGGCGCCGTAGTCGGTGGTCCGGTAGATGTGGGGCCGCAGGTCGTCGAACATGTGCCGGTCGAAGGCGACGTAGGCCACCGCCCCGTCCACCGCTGAAGGCTCCACGTGGGAGACGGGGGAAAACTCAGGGACGCCGAGCCCGGCGGTGAGATCGGTCCAGGTGGCGCCGCCGTCCTTCGAGAGCTGTAGGTTGCCGTCGTCGGTCCCGGCCCACAGGACCCCAGCTTCCACCGGCGATTCGGCGAAGCTGATGATCGTGCAGTGGTACTCCGCGGTGGTGTTCTCGATCCACCCAGGGGCCCCCGCCTCCCCCTGCTTCTCCGGATCGTCGGTGGTGAGGTCCGGGCTGATCCGGGTCCAGGTCTCACCGAAATCGCGGGTCTCGAAGACCACGCTGCCGGCGAAGTAGATCTTGTGGGGATCGTGGGGGGATTGGACGATCGGCGCGTTCCAGTTGAATCGGACCTCCAGATCCTCCACCGGACCGCCGTCGTTGCGCTTCGGCTGTGGGGAGACGTCCACCTGCTGCCGCGTCACCATGTCGGTGCGCACGATGCCGCCGCCCTGGGACTCGGACAGGAACAGGTCCACTTTGTCGGGATGGGGAACCGTGAAATAGGCATCCCCGAAGCTGATGATCCGCCAGTCGTCCGGCAGGATGCCGCCGGGCTCGCGGGTCCGGCTGGGGCCGCTCCACGCGCCGTTGTCCTGCATACCGCCGCCGAGCTGGTAGAAGGGCTGCCGCTGATCCGCGAACACCTGGTAGAACTGGCCCAAGGGGAGATTGCGGAAGGGCTCCCAGGTTTCGCCCCGGTCGTAGGACACGGCGACGCCGCCGTCCTGCCCCTGCCACATGCGTTCGGGATGCTCCGGATCGATCCACAGGGAGTGGTAGTCGACGTGGGTGGTCCGGGAAATCTGTTCGAAGGTCTTGCCGCCGTCGATGGAGCGGAAGAGGCGGCTCGACACCGCGTAGACCCGGTTCTCGTCCACCGGGTCCACCCGCAGGTCGGTGTAGTAGAGACCGCGGGAGATGATCCGCTTCTCGTCGTGGACCTGGCGGAAGGTTTCGCCGCGGTCGTCGGAACGGTAGAGGGTCCCCTCGTGGGATTCGGTGATGGCATAGACGGTCCGCGGATTCGACGGCGCCACCTTGACGCCGACGCGTCCGAGGAACGACGGCAGGCCGTTCTCCAGCTTGGACCAGGTCACCCCGCCGTCCACCGAACGGAACAGGCCCCCCTCTTCGCTACCGCTGGAATGGGTCCACGGCTTGCGGTCGAAGCGCCAGAGGGCGGCGAATAGGACGTTGGGGTTCTCGGGGTCGATGTCCATGTCGGCGACGCCGTGGCGGTCGTCCACGTAGAGGGTCTTGGTCCAGGTCTCACCCCCATCCGTGGAGCGGAAAACCCCCCGCTCTTCGCCGGGGCCATAGACGCTGCCCAGGGCGCCGACCCACACGGTGTCCGGGTCGGTGGGGTGCACCAGGACGCGGGTGATGTGGCGGGTTGCCTCGAGACCCAGGTGACTCCAGCTGTCCCCGCCGTCGTTGGTCCGATAGACGCCGTTGCCGAAGGACACGCTGTTGCGGGGGTTGCCCTCCCCCGAGCCGACGTAGACCACCTCGGGGTTGGACGGTGCCAGCGCCAGATCCCCGATGGAGGCGATGGGCTGGTCGTCGAACACCGGCACAAAGTCGTGGCCGCCGTTGGTGGTCTTCCACACGCCACCGGACGCCGAGCCGACCCATAGCACCCTGGGATCTCCGGGCACCCCTTCGACGTCGGCGACCCGGCCGCTGGGGTGCAGCGGACCGACGTTGCGCAGCTCGAGTCCGGCGAAGGGGTCGCCCCCCTCCGCCGACACCGGTGGAGCCCCGGGTGGGCTGAGCGCGAGGGCGAAGACGAGCATCGAAAGCGACGGCGAAAGGGTCGAGCGCATGGTCCGGTTCCTCCTGTGGCCTGGTTGGATCCCCTAAGCTACC
>JBCDIS010000182.1:0-13921 GCA_038748685.1 Acidobacteriota bacterium
GGGGGCCGGGGGCGCGGGGGGGCCCCCACACCCAGGCCCCCCGCGCCCTTCCGGGCCCCCCCCCGGGGCTTTGCCGGGGTGGGGGACGGGTCCACCGATCCGCGAATTCCGGATCGGCGGACCCGTCCTTTCAGGGGGCTCCTCGGCGAGCTCTTCAATCTTCCTCGACGGCGGCCGGGGCGAGCCCGCGGACCTCGGAGGCGTGGTCGAAGGGCTGCTCCCGTTGGTCATCCAACGCCGGCGCTGCCGCGGAGCCGTCGAGGAGGTTCTTGTTGGTGAGGTAGCACTCTTCGTTGGCGCGGCAGCCGTTTGTGAGGGCATCCCGGATCGCCGCCGCCTCTGGGCCCATCATCGAGCTGGGGATCACCTCTTCGTGGAGGACGGAGCCTTCGAGGGCGGGGGACAGATCCCGCCGTGTTTCGAGCCGTTCGCCGGGGAGCATCCGCATGCCGTGGACTGACGTCCACAGGGCGGCGCCGTCACCGGTGATCTCGTTGGCCCAGCCGATGGTGCGGATCGGAAGCACCTGGTTGGTGGGCATCGGCGTGTCGAAGAGGTTGTTGTCGCTGGCGCAGCGGAACGCCTTCTGCAGATCGATCCGGTAGGTCACCTGGTGACCCTTGTAGAGCATTGGCTGGACGTAGAAGTTCTGGCAGTGGGTGAGGGTGTCGTCGGCGTCGTAGTAGGCCAGATCGCCGCCGGGGAAGAAGCTCGAGGCTGGGAAGTTCCAGTGCCACTTGCGGTTGATGCCCGGCAGCCAGGGGTACGACCAGGCGATGTTGTGGTGGAAGAGCTGGAGGAAGAGGAAGCGGGGCTTGCCGCCCCATTCCGTCCGCACGTACATGTGATGGCTCAGCACGCCGGGGCCGCTGGGTAGAAAGTAGTCCCAGAGTTTCGAGGTGAACTGGACCTCGTGGGGCCGGGTGGGGTCGTTCAAGGCGCCGAGGACGGTGCCGTTGCCGTTGAACTGGTCCGTGTGCAGCGACATGTAGGGAATCGCCAGCTGGTTGACGGGATTCTGGAACGTGTGGTTCAGCACCATGTGGGCGCGCCAGAAGGTCTCTCCGGGGATCGAATTCTTGAGGGCATTGAAACCCATCACACCGTGGCCGGGGAGGGCCCGCGGCAGGGACTGCCCGGGGGGACCGGAGTTCCGGGCGTCGAACCACGGCTCGTTGTTCAGGATCAGCGTCCAGTACCGGGAGGACTGGTAGCCGCCGTTTTGGGAGAAGGCGTTGCTCTGGGGGTAGACGTTGGGGCCGTTGCGACAAATAGGATCGATCATGTTCGGCGTCCCGGGGGGCCACAGGCAGGGGCTGACGATCGTCAAGGGGTTGGCGGCGGTGCCCTCGTTCTGGGCGTCGAAGTCCGTGCGAATTCGGGCGCTGTTGAAGCCCTGGTCGTGGAAGTAGTCGGCGAGGGCGACGGGGGTCGCCAGGGTCGTCAGGGCCAGGGCCGCCAGGATAGGGATCAGGCTCCTCCGGGTGAGGGACGGTGGGGGTACGGGCAAGGGTCGGAACATCGGGGGTCTCCTGGGAAGAACGGGAAGGTCCACCTGAGCGGTGGGATTCAGGTCGCTACGCGACGGGCGCCGGAATCCGTGATCAACCCTGGAGACCCCGCGGAAGCTCAGCGCACCATCATGGCGTCGAGGTCGTCGCCGAAGCCCACGAACGGCGCGTCGGTCCCGGTGCGGACGGTGCCCAGGCCGATGCATTCGGCGCGGATGAAGATCGACGGGTTGCCGTTTGGGATCGTGTTGGACGGGGTGGAGAGGATGTCCCCCTCCTCGATTGGCAGGCCGAGCTCGGAATCGATCTGCCCGAGGATCGGGGAGCCCCGGCGGACGGAGAACAGGAGCATGTCCTGGTTGCCGGACATCCAGTCGAAGAAGGAGACGGAGGGGTCGAAGATCAGATTGCCGTTCTCCCACAGGATCAGGGCGTCGAGGTCGTCGTCGGGCCCGAGGCCCAGCAGCGGGTGGGGGGCCCAGACGAAGAAGCTCCCGGCGCCGCTGGAGATCAGCACGTCCCCCGGGGCGATACCGTTACCCGGCGCCGTGCCGGCGTTGCCATAGCCCCCTTCGAGGGGGTCCACCCAGCCGGCGTCGAGGGAGAAGAAGAGCCGCATGGCGGAAGACTGCTGGAAGGCGGTCAGGGCGTCCAGGGTGTCGCCGGCGTCGGGGCCCGGCGCCGGCGGATTGGGCTCCAGGAGTCCCAGCCGGGGCCCGGGATTCGACGCCGAGGTATCGCCGTCGAACATCGTCCGGTGGGCGTAGGGACCGCAGGCCGGCGGCGCGGTCTGGGACATGAATAGCTGGGTACGCTGGATATCGGCGGACGCCTCCTGCCAGCCGGTGACCCCTTCGGTGTCCACCGACGGCGGCGCCGAAAGGCCGTTGCCGTTGGCGAACTCGTCGGTGGAGAAGAAGAGTCGGTAGTTGTCTCCCCAGAAAGGACCGATGCGCCGGAGCGGCGTGTCACGGCCCCAGGAGAGGGCGTCCACCTCCGCCGAGTTGTAGGCGGCGGGGACGATCCCGAGCTGCGCCGGGCCCCAGAAGGTCCCCGGAGCGGCCCAGGGGCCCGGCGACACGAAGAGGGCGGCCCCGGGGTCGACGGTGCCGCCGTTGGTAGGCGCCGACGGACCCTGATAGGCGATGGAGACGGTGAGCTGGGCCGCCGCTCCGGAGGCCCCTAGCAGGATGAGGACGGCGGCGGCGAGGGCCACCGCCGCGGGCCGGGTAGCCGGCTGCGGCGGGGTCGTCATCGCGGGTGTCGAGGATTCAGCCGGCGTGGGTCGTGGCTTCATGGCGGGTCTCCTGGGTTGTGGGGCTTTGGCCCGTGGATTTGGCCATTGGGCGTCAACGACGCTGGTTTTGCCTCAAACGCTTTCGAACTCTTCCCGCGGCTGGGATTCCGCCGCCCGCTGCGGACACAATGGGGTGGATCCAAAGTCGTTCGACTTTTTTGAGGCATCTAAGGCCTTAGGTCCGCGAGTGGGATGAATGGCCAGAAAGGACGAGACGATGCACCCAGCCCTTCCTGAAGATCCCCGGGGCGCGGCCGGCCGCCGTCCCCGCGGTGTCGACCCGCGTCCAGCCCGTCGGCCCCGCCGACTCCCCCCAGCCCTGGTATCCGTGGCCTGCGTCGCCTGGATCCTCGCCTCCGCCGCCTGGGGCGCCACCGGGGCTCCGGCGATCCAGAAACTCGGTGCCTCCGGAACGGACCTCGTCGTCGATCTCTTCCGCGGCCTGCCGGCCCCCACCGGCGGCGGCCTGGAGGTGGTGGTGTCGAGCCCCCGCTGCGGCGAGTTAGGTCGGGTCTTCGTGCCGACCCCTTCCAACACAGCCGCCGCGTCGCTCCAGGGGGTCCTGGCCGGCCATCTGATATGCGGGCCCTACTACAAGGCCCATTTGGAGGACGCCGCCGGGATCGTCGGCCGGGTGCTGCCGTTCCGCGTCGGGGTCTCCTGCGGCGGAACGTTCCTTTGCTCGTACGTCGTCGAGCCCGGGATCTCCGCCCACCGCGCGTTGGTGACCTCGACGGCCCTCGACTCCGCCCTGGAGACCGTCGGCGGCTCCGGCGACCTGGCGACGGCCGTGTCCGCCGGCTGGCCCGGTTTGCGGGACGAAGTCCTCAGCCATGTCCTCTACCTCGGTCGCTTGCCGGCAGGGCAGGGGATCGGCTCCGGCACTCCCCCCTGCACCTGCGTGCCCTCCGGCACCCTCCAGCGGTCGTCGAGCTCGTATACGGGGGCCTCCCATCGGATCTCCGCCCTGGCCTGTACCGCCTATCCGGTCGACGGGCGGTCCGGCGTCACTGTCTTCGCCACCGGACTCAGGTGCTACGGACCGGGCACGGGGATCCCCATCACCTTCCAGCTTCCGGGGGGTGTCAGCCACACGGTGGCTTCCTACGATTTCTGTGCGCCGCCCGTCGACCTGCCGGCCCTACACTATGTTCAGTTCACCGGCCGGGTGGTGGTGGGGGGCGACCTGGGACATGGGGCGAAGGCGTCCCTGGGGCTGACCGTCCATTTCGACGGCCAGCAGTTCGTAGGGACTTCGGTCCAGGTCGATCGCACCCCTTCGAGCTCGGCGACGGGTCTGCTGCAGCCCTTGGTCGTAGGGGCCGGGCCGGTGCTGGCCTCGACGACGACGGTGGGCTCCACGTCGATGGCCGAAGTCACGCCGACCTCCCTCGGTCCGCCGCCGCCGTCCCTCGGCGCCCGGGCCACCGGCGATCTGGGTCTCGGAGCCTATGGGGCCAGCTGGAGGATCGACATTGGGGGACCCATCACCGATTCTCCGGAGGACGGCCAGGACCCCGCGGTCTGCCTTGCGCTCGATAGACATCCGGACTGAGTCGAGCTCGGCGGGCCTAAGGGGGCGGGCCTGAGGGGGCGGCTCTCAGGAGACGGGCAGCCAGCTCCCGGACCCGCGGATGGTGTTCGCCGAATCGGTCACGCAGCAGGGAGTGGGCCCGCTCCAGCAGGGCCGTCGCCCCTGCATCGCCGTGGTCTTGGAGGCAGGCCCCCAGCCGACTCTCGGCGTCCGCCACCCGCCACGCGGAGGTGCTGCCCTCGGGGTGGAGCCTCCGCCGGATCTCCGCCGCCCGGCGCAGGTGCTCCACCGCCTCGTCTGGCCGGTCCCGGCATAGGAGGGTCCCCATGGCCTCCAGGGTCCGCGCCAGCTCGGGGTGCTCGTCGTGCTTCCGGTGGACCCGGAGGGCCCGGTCGAAGGCCGCCTCGGCGTCGCGGCGCCGGCCGTCCCACGCCAAGACTTCCCCCAGACTGGTGGCCACCTTGCCCACCGACGTGTGGTCCGGGCCGAGGGCTTCGGCGTAGATGCCTAGGGCCTGCCGATAGTGTTCCGCCGCCGCCGTCAGCTCCCCCCGATCCGCCAGGATCTTGGCGAGGAGGTTCAAAGTGTTGGCGACCTCCCGGTGGCGGTCCCCCAACAGTCGCCGCTGCTCTTCGAGGATCCCCTGGAACAGCGCCCCCGCCTCGTCCAGCCGCCCCTGGAGCCTCAGCACCCGAGCCAGGTTGCCCTGGCTGGTGAGGGTTTCGGGGTGGCTGTGGCCGAGCAGCTCTTTGCGGGTGGACACGGCCTGCTGTAGGAGGGCCTCAGCCTCTTGGAAACGCTCTTCGAAGTAGTAGACGAGGGCCAGGTTGTTGAGCACGCCGGCGGTTTCCGTGTGCCGGGGGCCGAAGTGGTGGAGGTAGAGGTCGTGGGCCTCCGAGAGGACCCGCTCCGCCTCGTCGCTGCGCCGCTGGCGGCGGAGCACCACCCCGAGGTAGTTGAGGCTCTCGGCGATGCTCGGGTGGCGGGGGTCGAGGTGTCGGCGGCGGATGTCGAGGGCCCGAACCAGAAGCTCCTCCGCCTCGTCGAGGCGGTCGAGGAAGATCAAGGGACCCGCCAAATCGTTGGCGCTTTCCGCCACGGCGGGGTCATCCACCCCAAAGCGCGCTTCTCGGATCGCCAGGGCTCCGCGGTGCAGATCGGCGGCCTGCTGGTACAGGCCCAGGCTGAAATATGCCTTGCCCATGGTGGTCATCAGCACCGTCTGGACCTCGGGCTCGTCCACCAGCTCTGATGCGATCCGCTCGGCGCCCCGGTCGAGCACGGACCTCACGGGAACCGGTTCCCCCCGGGCCACTTCGGGCTTGGAGGCCTCCAGCAGCTCCCCGAGGAAACCGGAAACGCGCTCCGCCGCCAGCTGTGCCCGCGTCGCCTTCCGGGCTTGCCAGGCGGTGGCGGTGAGCCCCACCAGCAGGCTGACGACGGTGAGGGCCGCCGCCGCCGTCGCGAGGCGGTTTCGGCGCAGCAGCTTCCACCCCCTGGGGATAAGACCCTGGGGGCGGGCGCGGACGGGGCGGTCGTCGAGATGGCGCCGCAGGTCCTCCGCCAGCTCCGCGGCGGTGCCGTAGCGGTCCTTGGGGGCCGGGGCCATGGCCTTGAGGACGATGTTGTCGAGGTCCCCCCGGAGGGCCTGCCGCAGGCCGCGGGGGGTGGTCCCCCGGAGCGCCGGAGCGGAGGCGTCCCCGGTGAAGGCCCGCTCGCTGGGGCGCTTCGGCAGGACGTCGGGGGTAGTGCTCCGCCTGTGCTCGAACGGCGCCCGACCGCAGAGCAGCCGGTAGAGGGTGGCGCCGAGGGAGTAGAGGTCGGTGGCGGTGGTGAGGGGCAGGCCCTGGAGCTGCTCGGGGCTGGCGTAGTCGAGGGTGAGGAGCCGCTGCTCCGGCAGGGTGAGGTCGTTCTCGCCGTCGCGGTCCATCAGCTTGGCGATCCCGAAGTCCAGAAGCTTGACCGTGCCATCCTCGGTGACCATCACGTTCGAGGGCTTGAGGTCCCGATGGATCACCAGGTTGCGGTGGGCGAAGGCCACGGCGGAGCACACGTCCAAGAGCAGCTCCAGCCGGCGGCGGACCGTCAGCCGGTGGCGGTCGGCGTAGGCCTCCAGGGCGAGGCCGTCCACGTGCTCCATCACCAGGTAGGGCTGGTCGTCGTCGGTGCTGCCGCCGTCCAGCAGCCGGGTGATGTTGGGGTGCTCCAGGCGTGCGAGGATCTGCCGCTCCCTGCGCAGCCGATCGAGGATCTCCGCCGTATCGTAGCCCCGCCGCACGAGCTTGATGGCCACCCGCATGGAGTAGTGCTCATCGTCCCGCTCCGCCAGGTAGACGGTCCCCAATCCGCCGTGGCCGATGGCTTCGAGGACCCGGTATGGACCGATTCGGCCGGGACCGTTGCTGTCCTCGGTACGGACCGCCGCCAGGCCCTCCGCCAAGACTCCGCCGATGCGGCCGCTGTGGTCCCCCGCAGCGATCAACGAGCGGACCTCTTCGAAGAGGGCGTCGTCGTCGCCGCAGGCGTCGCGGAGGAAGGGTTCCCGTTCGGCGTCTGGGTGCTCCAGGGCGTCGTGGAACAGGGTTTCGATCCGCCGCCACCGTTCGGGGTCCATACCCCCGGTTTTCCCTGGGCCGGGGCGCCCGGGGTCGCTGGGGGGCATCGTCGTCACGGGCCAAGCTTTCGGTTCAGCCATGCCTTGGCGAGCTTCAGCTCCCGCTCCACCGTGGCGGAGGACACGCCGAGGACCTGCGCCGCCTCCTTGAGGGTCAGCCCGCCGAAGAACCGCAGCTCCAGGATCCTGGCCCGCCTCGAGTCGAAGGCGGCGAGCTCGTGGAGCGCGAGGTCGAGATCGAGGAGGTCCGTCGAGATCTCGAAGGCGGCGTCCACCGCCTCCAGGGAAACGGTCAAATCACCGCCCCCCCGCTTGTCCGCCAGTCTCCGCCGGCCGTGGTCGATCAGAATCCGTCGCATGACCCGCGCGGCGATGGCGAAGAAGTGACCCCGGCCTTCCCACTCCAGGTCGAGTCCCACCATCTTGGCGTACGCCTCGTGGACGAGGGCCGTCGCCTGCAGGGTGTGGTCCCCCCGCTCGGCATCCATGTAGTGCTGGGCTAGACGTCGCAGCTCGCCGTAGACCAGCGGCATGAGCCTTTCGGCGGCGATCTCGTCTCCCCCCCGCCAGGCGAGCAGCAGACGGGTGACTTCGGGGGTGTCGGTCATGGGCGGGCTCTGGGCTCGGGGACGAAGGGCGATGATTCGATCCTATCAATGGACGCCGTCATCCCCCCGGAGCTGCATTCGTGGCCGATTCGGTTCCTATTCCCCTAGATATCGCCGGGCCCCCCGATGTCACCTAGTCCTCCGACATCGCCGGGTCCTCCGAGGTCGCCAGGGCGATGGCCCGTTCAAGGGTTTGGAGAAGGTGGCGGCGGGGTTTCTCGTCGAGCCCCTCCAGGTAGCGGGCGCGGATCTCGAAGGCGGACTTGCGACCGTCCACCAGGTCCACCTCGTACACCAGGTGGACGAAACGCTGCTCCGGCTCGGTTTCATCGGGGGCGGCGGCGAGGTTGTGGATCAGGATCGAGCGGTCCGAGGCCCGCTCCCAGCAGATCATTGTCCTGAGGCCGAAGTCGTCCACGTACCAGGGGCTCCATTCCCTCTCTTGGAGATGGAAACCCTTGAGGGGTAGGCGCCCCTCCGCCACGTGACTCTGGGTTGAATCGACTCCGTCTTCGACTCTTCTTCTTGACATGTTGCCTCCCGCTGGTGAGAAGATCTTAGAATGTCAACGGAGTCTTCGGCGCCGACGTCTTCGATCCCGTGGTCGAATCGGCCCGGACCCTGTCCGAAACCCAAGGAGGTAGTCCCATGTCTAACCTGAACGTGACCCCGAATGCGATCCAGGAAGCCGGTCCGGCCAAGATGACCGATCTCCAGCTCGACTGTTGCCCGACCTGCATTTCGGGCGTCGACCCGACCACCCTCGCCCCCGAGTACGTCGAGATCCTCAAGCGCTGATCGCTTTTCCGTCTCCGCGCCCCACCGGGCGCGGGGACGGCCCCGGAGTCCCCATGGGTACACCCGCCGTCGACCCCCTCGCCCAACTGCCGCGCCTCGGCGTCGGCCTGTCGTTCCAGGACACCCTTTCGGGCTTCGTACGCCAGCACCTCGAGGCGTTCGATTTTCTGGAGATCGTCCCCGACTCCCTGTGGAACGACAACGGCCCGGGCGCCGAGCCCCGCTATCAGGAGAACGACGGGGCCCACGAGCTCCTGCGGTTCGTCGCCGAGCACAAGCCGATCATCGGCCACAGCATCGGTTTCTCCATCGGCACGGATACCGAAGCCGACCCCGAGCACGTCGAGCAGGTTGCCAAGTGGCAGCGTCGCTACGATTTCCCGTGGCACAGCGACCACCTTTCCTTCAACCGCCTCGACCATGCGACGGGGCACTCGATCGACGTCGGTTTCACCATGCCGGTGCCCTACGACGCGCCGGTGCTCGACCTCCTGGCCGCCAAGGTCGAGCACATGCAGAGCCGCGTGCCGGTGCCCTTCCTGCTGGAGAACAACGTCTACTACTTCCAGATCCCCGAGCAGGAGATGGGGGAGGCGGAATTCCTCAATCGGCTGACCCGGCGTACCGGATGCGGCCTGCTGCTGGATCTGCACAACGTCTATGTGAACTCCCGAAACCACGGCTTCGACCCCCGCGCCTTCCTCGAAGACTTCGACCTCGACCGGGTGGTGGAGATGCACATCGCCGGCGGCCTGAGCGTCGACGACGTGTACCTCGACGCCCATTCCGGCCCCTGCCCGGAGGAGGTCTGGAGCCTGTTGGAGTGGATCCTGCCGCGGGTACCGAATCTCTGCGGAGTCGTGTTCGAGGTCTTCAGCGCCTACTATCCGAAAATGGGTCCTGAGCGGCTGCTGGAGGAGCTGGCCCGGGCGCGGGAGATCACCGCCGCCCACTTCGCCACCCCCGTCGGTTAGGGCGGGTCTCGGGCAGCCCCCTCCCCAAGAATCCACCATGTCGCTCCAAGGTTTTCAACAGGCGCTGTCCGAGCTGGTGCTGTCGCCGGACCTGCGGGAACGGGTCGAGGCGGAGGGGATCGGTGCCTTGGGTACCTTCGACCTCGACCCGCGGGAGCAGCGCCGCGTGCTGTCCATCGTCGGCCAGTCGGGGCTCGACACGGGGGTGATGATCCACCGCTCGTTTCGCCTCAGTATGCTGACCCATTCGCTGTCCCGGACCTGCAGGCTGCTGGGGCCGGCGTTGGGGGAACTGGTCCACGACTACTGGCGGAGCAACCTGCCGCTGCACTACAACTACGTCTGGGAATCGTGTCGTTTCGCCCGCTTCCTGGAGAAGCGCTGGCGGGACGGGGAGCTGGAGTCCGCCTACCTTCCGGACGTGGTGCGCATCGATCGGGCGAGCCTGGGGCTGCGTCGCGGGCTGGCGCCGGAGCGGGTGGATCTCGATCCGGTGGTGGGCGGCGACGACCTGGCGGAGCCGGCGCGGCCCGGATTCCTGGTGTTGTCCTGCACCCACGATCCGATGGCCCTCCTCGCCGACCTCGCCGCCGGCGGCGAGGTGTCGGCGGCCCCAGGCCGGTTCCGCCTCGGTGTCCATCGCAGAGCCAACGGCACCCTCGACTTCGTGGAGGCCTGAACCGTCCCCTCGATGCCGACGCTGCTGCGCCAGGCCCTCCGTCGCCAGGGGTGGTTGGCGATGCTCACCTTGGCCGTCGGCCTCGGAGCCGCGGCGGTGGGCTTCGCGGTCCTCGACGCCGTGCTCCTCAGGCCGCTGCCGTTCCCGGACGCAGGGGACCTTTACTCCCTGCACCACACCGCGCCGGGGCTGAAGATTCCGCGGCTGGAGCAAAGCGACGGAACGTACCTGCTCTACCGGGACAGCCCGGCCTTGGACAGCCTCGGCGTCTACCGTGTCGACGAGCTCGACGTCGTGGCCGGCGGAGGGGCGGAGCGGCTTGTGGGAATCCGCGTGTCCACCGAGCTGCTGCCGCTCCTGGGGGTGCGACCCCGCCTCGGCCGCGGGTTCACCGCCGAGGAGGAGGCCCCCGGCGGCGGCGACGCCGTGCTCCTCGGGGACGGATACTGGTCCCGCCGGTTCGGCGCCGATCCGGACGTGGTGGGGCGATCCTTGACCGTCGACGGCCGCCCGCGCACCGTCGTCGGCGTGCTGCCTCCCTCGTTTCGCTTCCCGTCCCCTGAGGTGGACCTAGTTCTGCCCCTGGCCCTCGATCCCCTGGCCACCCAGGCGGCGCTGTTCCGCTTCTCGGCGATCGCCCGGCTGCCGGCGGGGGGTGAGGCGGGATCCGTCCTCGGGGATCTTCGGGGCCGGCTGCAGCGCCTGCCGGTGGACTACCCGGAGTCCCGCTGGACCGAAGAGATGCTCGGCTCGTCCCGCTTGGCGCCGGTGCTGACGCCGCTGCGGACGGAGATTGTCGGGGAGATCCAAGGGCTGCTGCGGGGACTCGGCGGTGCCCTGGGGATGCTGCTGCTGGTGGCCTGTTCCAACGTCGCCACCCTGCTTTTGGTGCGGGCGGAGGACCGGCGGCCGGAGCTGGCGGTGCGCGCCGCCCTCGGGGCGGACGGCGGCCGCCTGCGGCGAGCCCACCTGGCGCCGGCGCTGGCGATCGGCGGCTTGGCGGGGGGCCTGGCCCTGCTGCTGGCGGACGGGGTCCTGCGCTGGCTGGTGCGTCAAGGCCCGGAGTCCCTGCCGTCGATCCGCGCCATCGGGGTCGATCTCCGCACCGTCGCCTTCACCCTGGGCTTGGGTATTGCCCTGGCGGGTCTCGTCGGCGTCCTGGCAGGCCGCGGCGGGGCGGACTCGCCCGCCCGCTGGCTGAGGGCGGGTAAGGCCCTGCCGAGGCAGCGGTGGCGGCAACTGCTGGTGGTATTCCAGATCGCGGTGGCGGCGCTGCTGTGGGTCGCGTCGGGGGCGGTGGCGACTGGCTGGCAGGGCCTGCGGACGATCAACCCTGGTTTCGACCCCCAGAGCGTCGAGACCTTCGGCCTGCGCCTGCCGGCGTCCCGCTATCCCGACGGTGAGGCCCGGTCTGCCTTCTACGGCCGCCTGCTCGACCGCTTGCGGGCGCTGCCGGAGGTCCAGACCGCCGGCGGGGTCCACCGGCTGCCCCTGACCGGCGGCGGTAGCAACAACGGGTGGAGCGCGGAGGACGTGCCGCGGCCGCCGGACGAGGTGCCCCCGGTGTTCCCCACCCGCTGGGCCAGCGAAGGGTACTTCGAGGCCCTGGGGATTCCCCTCCGGGAAGGGCGCCTCTTGGAGCCGACGGACCGCGAGCTGGGGAGGTCCGTGGCGGTGGTGGGGGAATCCTTCGCGCGGCATTTCTGGGGCGAAGGCGGGGCCCTGGGGCGCCGCATCGCCCTGGGAACCGGGGGCGACGACGCCCGCTGGCTCACGGTGGTGGGGGTGGTGGGGGACGTGCGGGACCGGGGCCTCGCCCACGGGCCCGACGGAATCGTCTACCTGCCGCTGGTGACGCAGCTCCCCGGGCGCTCGGCGGCCTACGCGCCGCCCCGGCTGAGCTTGGTGATGCGGGTCCGCTCGCCGGAATCCGCGGCGCAGGGAGGGCTCCTATCCTCGACGCGCCGAATCGTCGCCGAGCTGGACCCCGAGCTGCCCTTGGGCGATCCCCGATCCTTGGACCGCTGGGTGGCGGATGACCTGGCGGAGAGCCGGTTCGCCCTCGGCACCCTGCTGGCGGCCGCCGGGGTCACCGGGCTCCTGGGGCTTGTGGGTCTGTACGGTTTGATGGCCTACTGGGCGCAGCGACGCCGACGGGATTTCGGCGTCCGCCTGGCCCTCGGCGCGCGGCCGGGTCGCCTGCGGAGGTGGGTGGTGTTTCGGGCCTTGGTCTTGACTGCCCTCGGCCTGGCCCTCGGCCTGCCTGCCGCGGCCGTCGTCGTCGATCGGCTAGGACCCTGGCTCCTCGGCCTTCCCCTTTCGGCCCCCTGGGCGTTCCCCGCGGTCACATTCCTGTTTTTGGCGGTGGCCGCGGTGGCGGCGGACGGCCCCGCCCGCCGGGCGGCCGCCGTCGATCCGCAGGCGGCCCTGCGGACCGATTGAGCGAATCGCTTTTCGTCGGCGAAAAGAAAGTCTTGGTCTCCCCTCCGCTGGAGCGTACCATCGAGCCGCGGCGCCGCTACGGCGCCGTTTCCTGCCAACTTGAACCGTACGGCGCCGCCCGGCTGTCGTCACCGGAGACGCGCCCACCCCATGCCGACGACACCGGATGCCAGAACGCCCCGCCGAATCGTTGTCCTCCAAAACACCCTTCTGGTCCTCTTCGGCTTGGCGGCGGGCCTCGGTGCGTCCGAGCTGGTCGCCCGGGTGGCCTATGGGCAGCCCTGGTACAGCCACCTGGCGGACGAGCAGCGGACCAACGAGACTCTCAACTACCGGATGAACGCCTACGATCTCCGGGGGGACGATTTCGAGACCCCCAAACCTCCGGATCACCGCCGCGTCTACATGGCCGGGGATTCGTTCACCTTCGGTATGGGGGTGCGGGACGGAAGCCTGGTGATGCCGGCGCTGGTGGAGGCTGAGCTGAACCGGTCGCCGCCGGTGGCGGGGGTCGACGCCTTCGACGTGCTGAACGGCGGAATGCTCAAGGCGAGCCTGCCGCGGGACTGGTTGAAGAAATGGGGACAGGTGGGGGAGCCCTACGACCCGGACGTGGTTTTGATCGTCTTCTTCCTGCGGGACGGAACCAACACGGGATCGATCCCGGCGTTTTTCAACGTCATCCGTAACGAGATCGCCGAGCGCAACAACGCAGATCCTTGGTACCGCAGGTCTTACCTGTTCCGCACGTTTCGGGATCGCAAAGACCGCCAACTGGTGGCGGGGCGGTACACCGAAGCATTCCGCAGAGCGTACTTCGGCACCGAAGAAGAGCAGGAGGAGTGGCGGGACGCCCAGTACCGGATGTTGAAGCTCAAGGAGGCGGCGGAGGCCCGGGGGGCCGTCGTGGGGATGGTGACGTACCCGATCCTCGTCAACCTCGCGGCGAACGAGCCCTATCCCTTCCAGGACATCTGCGACCTGCTGGCGGACTTCGCCCGCTCCCACGACCTTCCGCTCCTAGAATTGCTGCCGAGTTTTCGGGGTGAGCACGGGCCCAGCCTGTGGGTGTCGGCCTTCGACCAGCACCCCAACGAAAAGGGGCACGCCATCGCCGCGGACGCGGTCACGCCCTTCGTCGAAGACTTGCTACGCCGCGCGGAAGCGCGAAGGGACGCCGCGGCGACGCCCTGACCCGTATCCCGGGGCGGGGGGAGATGGAGCGCGCGGGTGCGAAGGTTCTAGGGGGAGGCCCGGGCGCCGTCGAGCTCGAGCCTGCAGGCCGGTATCGGGTCCCTAGGGTCGAGATCGAGGGATGGCGAAAGGGGTTGAAACCCCTTCGAGCCTTTGTGTCTCCCAACAAATGGAGGGTCGATTCAGGCCCCCGTTTGAACGAGCGACCCTGGCCCCGCCGGGCGGCGCAGGCGCAAGGAGCAAGCCCATGCTGGTACGACAGATCTTCGA
>JBCDIS010000183.1:0-13844 GCA_038748685.1 Acidobacteriota bacterium
ATCGATCTCCTGGGGGAGATCGAAGAGACGGACCTCGAAGACCCGGAACCTCCGATGGTGGTGGCCACCGCGCCGCCGCCGGCCGAAGCCCCGGCCCCACCGCGGCCGACGGTGGAGCAGCCCCCGACGCCGCCCCCGGTGGAGGCGCCCCCAGTGGAAGCACCCCAGTTGGAAGCGCCGCCAGGCCCCGGCTCCGCCGACGCCCAGAGCCTCTACGACCGGGGCTACACCTTTTTCCACCAGAAGCGGTACGCCGAGGCGGAGAGCAGCTTCCGGCAATACCTCCAGCGGTTCCCCGGCACCGCCCTGGCGGACAACGCCCAGTTCTGGATCGGGGAGAGCCGCTACGCCCGCGGCGATTTCGCCTCTGCCCTCACGGCTTTCAGCGAGACGGTCGAGCGGTATCCCGACGGCAACAAGGTTCCGGACGCCCTGGTGAAGGCCGGCAAATGCCTCGAAGCCCTGGGGCAGGGGGAGCGGGCCAAGGACACCTACCGCGAGGTCATGAAGCGCTTCCCCGACTCGGTGGCGGCCTTGACCGCCGAGGAGCAGCTGCAGGCCCTCGGGCGCTGATCCGCGGCCCGGTGGGCCGAGCTCGGCCCACCCCCCATCCCCCCCGACCCGGCGAAATCGCCCCCGCACCCGGTTCCCCCGGGTGGCCTCCAGCGCCTCCAAGGAGGGCTCCGACCGGCGGCTAAATGGCGATCAGAAAAGCCTTTCCCGCCGCCGCGGATCCTTGACAGGTGTGTGGAAACGAGGTACCTTCAGTTTCTGAAACCAGTGACGCATCGTCAACTCTCTATAGATATGGACACAGCCGAGTTGCCGGTTACCCAGGCCCACCCAGCACTCTGGGCACCGGGAGGACGTGGTATGACAGGACGCGTGTCGAAGATCGTAGTCGCCCTCGCTGCCGGCTGGATGACCCTTTCCCCAGCGGTTGCCCAGACCCCGCCGGCCGATTTGCAGCTCGTCGGGGACCATTGGACCGCCTGGAACCCTCCGGTTCCCCCCGAGGGCGCCCAGGTCCACATCATCCAGTCCGGAGACACGCTCTGGAACCTCGCAGGGACCTTCCTCGGCGACCCCTACCTGTGGCCCCAGATCTGGGAACAGAACCAGTACATCCTCGATGCCCACTGGATCTACCCGGGTGATCCCCTGGTGATCGCGGCGACGGCGGCGGCGCTGCCCGCGGACGGCGTGGTCGCCGATCCCCTCGACCAGGCGGATGCCGGAACCGGAGAGGACGACCCCTTCGGCAGCCTCCTCGACGACCAATCCGACGGCTTCGGCGGAACCCTCACCGACCCCTCGAAGCCCAGCGCCCCGGCACCCCTCGGCTCCGAGTCGGACATCTACTGCTCGGGCTACATCGGCGACCTGGACGAACCCTTCCCGTACTCCGTCGCGAGTTCGGAGTACGAGTTCCTGACCCCCACCCTCGATCCCCAGAGGAACTCGGAGATCAAGGGTCTGTACGGCAAGGCCGACACCCAGAAGTACGGCCTCGACGTCGGCGACATTCTCTATCTCGACGGCGGCCGCGCCGACGGCCTTTCCGCCGGCGAGCTGCTGACCGCGATCGAGCCCCAAGCCAAGATCAAGCATCCGGTGAACGGCGACCTTCTCGGGCGCTTCTACAAGTACCTGGGCCGCGTGCGCATCCTGTCGGTTCAGGAAGAGACCTCGATCGCCGAGATTACCCGCAGCTGCGACCCCATCAAGGTGGGGGCACAGCTCAAGCTCTTCGAACCGGAACCCGTGCCGCTGCGGCGTCGCACCCCGATGCGGCCAATCAACTTCCCGGCCGCCGCCGAGGAGCTGGAAGACGCGCCGACGATCATCGGGACCCTCGACAACGTGATCACGGTGGGACGCGGGTACCTGGTGTTCATCGACCACGGTGAGTCCCAGGACGTCCTCCCCGGCGACGTCTTCACGATCTATCGCCGGGGCCGCCGCGGCTTCCCGCCGATCGTCCTCGGGGAGTTGGGTATTCTGTCCGTCCAGGACAATACGGCCCTCGCCAACATCCTCGACGCGCGCTACACGATCCACGTCGGCGACGCCGTTCTGATCAAGTGACGGCGGCGGGTCGCCTCCCCGGCGGCCCGCGGCCCGAGACGATCCAGCGGAGGGGGCTGGACGCTTCCCGGCGTCCACCCCAGCTGTTAAGATTCCCCTTTGCACCGGAGGGAGCCCCATGGAACGCAAAGAGAGCTTGAAAGACGGGTTGACGCCCATCGTCGACGAATTGGTGCGCCAGGGTGTCACCTTGGCACAGGCGAGGCAGGAATTCGAGCGCCAGTTCATCGTGGCCTCCATCCGCTCCAACGAGGGCAACCTGTGCCGCTCGGCCCGCTCCCTCGGGGTCCACAGGAACACCCTGCGCAACAAAGTCTCCAATTTGGGCATCGAATCCGAAGATTTGCCCGGTCGCTACCGGCGACTGCGCCGCGCCCGCGGCTGACGCCCGGCGCCCCCCAGACAGCCTTCGGCCCCGACACGCCCCAGTGGCACGGCGCTTGCTTTCTTTTCGGCAAGTCCGGTCGTCGGCCCAGCCCAATCCATGACGGGCACCGCGCCTAGCTAGCGCACCAGAATCGACCGGCCGTCTCGTCGAGCCACCGAGCTCCACGCTCGAAACCCGCCGGCTCCCACTCCCCGAGACGCCCTCCAGCTCTGGACGCAGATCCACCGAACCTACCGCACTGCGCGCACCGCGCAGCCGCTTCGATATACGACCGAGAGAGATCCGTTATGAGGAAAGGACAACCTCGCGCCCGCCTTTCGCCGCCGCTTTTCGCGGTGGCCCTGCTGCTGGCCATGACCGCCCCCCTAGGCTCGGCCACGTCCAATGTCATCGACGTCGAGCCCCTGGATGCCAGCGACATCGCGCTCCTGGAAACCCTGAGCGCCTGGGTCGACACCGAGGAGACCCCCGCGAACCTGCGGCGCGAGATCCGCGACCGCTCCACCAATTTCGAAGTCTTCCGCAGTTACCACGACGCCGACGAGCGCTACCGTCGCCTCGACGAAGGCATCCCCTACGGCAACTCGATCCGGCGCGTCGCCGAAAAGCACGGCCTGGACGGCCTGCTCTTGGCCGCCGTCATCGAGGCCGAGTCGAGCTTCAACCCCCAGGCGACCTCGTCCCGGGGTGCCGTGGGCCTGATGCAGGTACTCCCCAGCACCGCCGGAGAGAGCCCTGAACGCCTTTACGAGCCCGAGCTCAACCTCGAGCACGGGGCGCAGTATCTAAAGGGTCTCCTGGAGCGATTCGGCGGCGATCTGGAGCTGGCCTTGGCCGCCTATAACGCCGGGCCCTCCAACGTGATCCGCTACGACGGCATTCCGCCCTTCCGCGAGACCCGGCGCTATGTCGAGAAGGTCCTCGACCTCTACTTCGACCACCACCGGGAAGTGTGGCAGTCCAGCCAGAGCGGGGAGCTGCTGACCAGCTAGTCCCGCCACGGGCCGGGGGCTTAGCGCTCCCCGGCCCTGTCGTCACTTCTCCTCCGGGTCCCCCTCTTCGAGGGCGGAGTCGCCGGTCTTGAGGCCGCGCTTGAAGTTGCTGATCCCCTCGCCCAGGCCCTTACCGAGCTGAGGCAAGCGGGAGGCGCCGAACAGGACCACGATGATGAGGAAGATGATGACTAGTTCTGGAACGCCGAGACCTGGCATGGCGTGATCTCCTTTGGGGACGGGCTCCGCGAGGAGCCCCGAATGGCTTCTGAGCTTAGCAGATCGATCTTTGGCTATTTCAGACCAGGCCCAAGGCGCCACTTCGGCACACGCCGGGCCAAACTGGCACCGCAGTCGCTAGCCCGCTCCGGTTTGACAACCTCCAGGGTGCAGGGTACTTTGATGGAGTAGGGATCCACATGGAAGAGCAAAAAGACATCGAGGGTTTACTTCGTCATCTCGGACGGGTTCTGGCCGCCGCCATGTCCCGTTCCGAAGAGGTGACCAGCTCCCTCCGAAAGGCCCACGAAGAGGGCTACTCCCTGTTCCTCATCCTCGAGGACCGGGAGCGGGGCGAGCGTGGAGTGCAGATCGAGCTACGGGCCCGGGACGTGCCCGAGCCCGCCGCCGCTCCGACCCAGGCCTCGTTCAGGCTCGACGGAACGGACGTGCGCTTCCTGCAATCCATCGGCATCGACGCGACCCGAACGGGACGTCGCCGGCGCACGTAGGGGAGCCGCACCCCGTGAGCGGATTCACGCAGCCTGCGGATCAGGAGGCCCGGGACCTCGCCGCCGCCGCCGCCCTCTCGCCGGCGACGGGGAACGAGCGCCGGCCCGTCGACGGACCGACGGACCTCCTCGGCCTGCCGCAGGACAAGCTGGCGGCCGTCCTGGAGCCCCACCTCGACCGCCCCTTTCGGGCCGGTCAGATATACCGCGCCCTTTACGAGCAAGACGTCGACTCCTTCGAGTCGATGACCGGCCTGCCCAAGGCCCTCCGCAGCCGACTTGCGGAGCACTTCGTCATCTCGACGCCGGAGATCACCGCCCGCCACGAATCCGCCGACGGCACGGTCAAGTACCTCTTCGGACTGGCCGACGGCGCCACCATCGAAGCGGTGGACATTCCGGACGGCCGCCGCAGGACCCTCTGCCTTTCCAGTCAGGCGGGCTGCGCCCTGGCCTGCCGCTTCTGCGTCACCGGCTATTGGGGCGCCGGCCGCAACCTGACCGCCGGCGAGATCGTTGCCCAGGTCCGGGCGATCCGCCGGGTCCCACGGCAGGAAACCCACGGCCTCAACCTGGTCTTCATGGGCATGGGGGAGCCGCTGCTCAACCTGCCGGCCCTCGAAGACGCCCTCGAGATCCTCTTTCAGCAGATCTCCTGGCGACGCATGACCCTCTCGACGGCGGGGGTGATCCCCGGGATCGAGGCCATGGCCCGCTGGCCGCGTCGCCCCAGGCTGGCGATCTCCCTCCACGCTCCAGATGACGAACGGCGAAGCGAGCTGATGCCGATCAACCGCCGCTATCCCCTCCGGGATCTGGTGCCGGTGCTGCGCCGCTTCCCCCTCGGGCCGAAGGAGCGCATCACCTTCGAGTACATCCTCATCGATGGCTGGAACGACGCCCCCGCGGACGCGGACCTGCTCGCCGAGCTGCTCGCCGGGGTCCGGGCCAAGGTCAATCTCATCCCCCTCAACCCGGACCCGGTCCTCGATCCGCGGCTCCAAACCCCCAGCCCCGGGCGGGTCGACGCGTTCAGGCGCCGGCTCCTGGACCGGGGGCTCCTAGCCACCACCCGCCGGCAGCGGGGGGACGACGTCAGCGCCGCCTGCGGTCAGCTCCGGGTACCGGGGCGCACCCCCAGGGGCTTTCGGCGCAGCAAGATCAGTCTATGAGGAAGCCGGCAGCCTATGGGCCCGCCGCCGACGGGAGCCGCCAAATGAGCGAGAGATTTCGCCCCGCGGCTGAACCGTCCCGGCGGTAGCTCCACAGGCGATCGTCCCCGGCGAAGGTGCAGCCGGGGACCCTGCGCACCTCTGCGACGCCGCGGCGGCGGAGCTGGATTTCCACCGCCGCCGCGAGATCCAGGTGGGGTCGCCCCCTCGATCCCGGCCGCGCCACGTCCGGGCCGCTGGCGGCCACCACCTGCGCCGCCACCTCCTCGCTCACCTCGTACACGTCACCGCTGATGCACGGTCCCACCCAGGCCACCTCAGGGGGGGACTCGAACCGGGCCAACGTCTCACCCACGACGTCGGCGGCCACCCCCCGCCAGCCGGCGTGGGCCGCCCCGATCCTTCCGTCGGCGGCCGCCATCAGAACCGGGACGCAGTCGGCGGTGAAGACGGTCAAGAGCAGGTCGCCGCGGTCGGTCCACAGACCGTCGGCCGGACCGTTCTCGCCCCCCGACGCCCCCATCACCGCCGACGAATGGACCTGCCGCATCCAGGCGGCCCGGTGCCCCGGCGGCCCCAGGGCTTCGGCCGCCGAGGGGAGGGTGCCCCCCAGCGCCTTCCCCGCGAAGCAGACCGCGGCGACGTCTCGCCAGGTGTCTTCCCAGCGCCAAGATTCCCGGATGCCGGCCTTGATCATGGGGCAGCGTACCATCGGCGTTCCCGGATAGACTAGGCGCCGCCATGATCCGAGCGCCATCTCCGTGGGAACCCGTCATCGGTCTCGAGGTCCACGTCCAGCTGCGCACGGAAACGAAGATTTTTTGCCGCTGCCCCCACCGTTTCGGCGCGGCCCCCAACACGCAGGTTTGCGAAGTCTGCCTGGGCTATCCCGGCGCGTTGCCGGTTCTGAACCGCGCGGCGGTGGACCAGGCGGTGCTGCTCTCGGTGGCCCTCTACGCAGAGGTGCGGGACCGCTCCACCTTCGCCAGGAAGAGTTACTTCTATCCGGACTCCCCGAAGGGCTACCAGATCAGCCAGCACGACCGACCTTTGGCGGAACGCGGCGCGTTGCCCCTGGCGAGGCATGGCAGGGCCGTCCCCATCGAACGCCTTCACCTGGAGGAGGACGCCGCCAAGCTGTCGCGCTCCCCGGATCCCGCCGAAAAACAGGATCGCCTCGATTTCAACCGCAGCGGCGTTCCGCTGGTGGAGATCGTGTCGGCACCGGCCCTGCGTAGCCCGGCGGAGGCCCACGACTACCTCCAGACGCTCCACCGGCTGCTCCGCTATACCGGCACCAGCGACGCCAACATGGAGGAGGGCAGCCTGCGCTGCGACGCCAACGTTTCGATACGGCCCAAGGGGTCCGCGAAGCTGGGGACCCGGACCGAGATCAAGAACCTCAACTCCTTCCGACACGTGGCCCGGGCGCTCCACTACGAAATCGAACGGCACATTCGCGTCGTCGAAGGCGGGGGCCGGATCGCTTCGGAGACCCGGGCCTGGGACGGCGCCTCAGGGACGACCCGCCGACTTCGGCCCAAGGAGGGCCCAGGGGACTACCGGTACTTCCCCGACCCGGACCTTCCCCCGGTACGGGTGGATCGGGAACGCATCCGCCGCGCCCGGGCGTCCCTTCCGGAGCTACCCTGGCGGCGGCGGGAACGCCTCGCCGCGACCTTCGGACTGAGCCGGGAGGACGCCTTCACCCTGACGTCGAAGCGGGAGCTCGCCGACTATTTCGAGGCCACCGTCGCCTTCGCCGCAGCCCCCGCCGGAGACGTGGCCAACTGGATCCGGGGCGACGTGCTGCGGGAGCTCAAGGACCGCGGCCATGGAATCGATCGGGCCCCCACCCCCGAGGCAATGGCGCAGCTGGTGGACCTGGTCCACGACGGCACGGTGTCGTCGATCGCCGGCAAGCGCCTCCTCGGAAAAATGTGGAGGAGGTCGGAGGCTCCGCGGCGCCTGGCGGCCGAGATGGGGCTTCTCCAGGTTCGCGACGGGACGAGGCTCGAGGCTTGGGCCCGGGGGGCCCTCGAAGGCCAGGCCCCTCAGATCGCCCTGTACCGCGGGGGCAAGGATGGCCTCCTGGGGTATTTCGTCGGCCGCGGGATGGGGCTCTCCGGTGGAAAAGCCGATCCTAAAGCTCTGGCGAGGTTGCTGCGCTCGATCCTGGACGGCGAAAATACGTAGACCTACTCGTACCCGAATCGTTTCCGAAGCGAACGCCCAACAAGCCCCTCGAATGGCGCCACCGTCTTGATCGAATTCTACGACGTCAGCAAACGATATCCCGGTGGCCAGGTCGGCCTCGACGGCGTCAGCCTCGAGATTCCCCAGGGTCAGATGGTGTTTCTGACCGGCGCCTCCGGGGCCGGCAAAACCACGTTCCTCAAGCTGATCTATCGCGAAGAGATGGCGACCGACGGGTACGTCCTGGTGAACGGGCGTAACGTCTCGTCGCTGCCGGCCGCCAAGGTGCCGTACCTCCGGCGCACCATCGGGGTGGTTTTCCAGAGTTTTCGGCTGATCCCCCGCAAGACGGTCTTCGAGAACGTCAGCTACCTGCCCCGGATCATGGGGATGGACGGCAAGGCACAGCGCAAGCTGGCCTACGAGACCCTCCGAAGGGTTGGCCTCGCCCACCGGCTCAACGCCTTCCCCCGCCAGCTTTCCGGCGGTGAGCAGCAGCGCGTGGCGGTGGCCCGGGCGTTGATCAACCGGCCCGAGATCCTCCTCGCCGACGAGCCCACCGGGAACCTCGATCCCGAACTCTCCGAGGAGATCCTGAAGCTCTTCCTGGACATCCATCTCCAGGGCACAACGGTCATCTTCGCCACCCACGACCGCGAGCTCATCGCGCGGGTGGGGCGCCGGGTCTTGACCCTCGACGGGGGCCACCTGGTGGACGACCGCGAGCTCCCCAGCCGCCTACTCCCCACCTCCGCCGAAGCGCCGCCGCACCCAGAGGCGGATGCCGAGGACGAACCGTGACCTTCGCCCAGGCCCTTCTCTACTTCTTCCGCGAGGCGGTGCAGAACCTGCTCCGCAGCTGGAAGGTCAGCCTGCTGGCGATCTTCACGATCTCGGTCAGTCTCACCCTCGCCGGCCTTTTCCTTTTGCTGGCGGGGAATCTGCGCCAGGTGATCGAGCAGTGGCGCGGCGAAAGCAAGGTGGTGGTCTATCTGGAGAACGACGCGTCCGACGAGGATCGAAGCCGCCTCCGGGAACAGCTCGTGGCCCCGCCGTGGTGCGAAGCGGCGGACCTGGTGGGTCCCGAAGCGGCGAGCCAGCGGTTCCGCGAGGCGTTCCCGAGCCTCGGGGATCTCCTCGAGGGATGGGGGGACCAGCCACTCCCGGCCTCCCTGGAGGCCACGATCCTCTGGGACCGGGTCACCAAAAACGAGCTGACGGGCTGGATCGACGGGCTGAGGGGTGACCCCGCCGTGTCCATGGTGGACGACGACCGTGACTGGCTGGCCCAGCTCGAGGCCGCCGCCATCGTCCTCGAAGCCCTGGCCTGGGCCCTCGGCGCGATCCTGCTGGTGACGGCCATCTTCACCATCTCCAGCGTGATCCGCCTGACGGCCTACCTCTACCACGACGAAATCGCCGTCATGCGGATGGTCGGGGCCACCGAGTTCTTCATCCGCGGACCGTTCTACGTCGAGGGTCTTCTCCAAGGGCTGACCGGGGGCGCCTGCGCCGCCGGTCTTCTAGCCACCGGCCACCGGCTTGCGGCGGGGCCCGCCGAGGACAGCATCCTCGCGTCCCTGCTCCTGTCGAAGTTCCTGTCGCCCCTCCAGCTGGTGGTGCTGGTGATGCTCGGGGGCCTCGCGGGTTTGATCGGAGCGGTCGCCTCTCTACGGCGGGAGAGCCTGGGCCGCACGGCGGAAGATCCGGAGTGGGAAGAGGCCGATTGAGCTGCCGAGGCGCCGCAGCCCCCCGGGGCGCCCTCTCCGTCCATGGCCCCTGGGCCGTCGGTTCAGGATCGGCCGGCCTCGCCTCGACGGCCCAAGCTCCTCGATCCAGAGTCGGCAAGGTATAAAAAAAGGGAGGTGACCAGCACCTCCCTCGATTCGGGCCGAAGCCCCTACGGGCCGCGGCGTCGATGGCTCGGACGGGTTCCTATCAGGGGGTCCCGCCGCCGCCTTCGAGCTTCTTCAGCTCGTCTTCGAGGCGCTTGGCCTCTTCTTCCATCGCCTTGATCTGGGCATTCTCGGCCTCGACCTGCTCGTTGAACTGAGCGGTCTTCTGGTTCTCCTGAACCCGGGCGACGCCCGCCTGATCACCGGCGTTCTGATAGGCGGAGATCGAGTCGGCGTACTTCTTCTGCTTCTCGTAGGCGAAGCCCAGCTGCTTCCAGATCGTCTTTTGGTCGTTGGGCTTCTTGACCAGCTCCAGCGCCTTCTTCAGCGCCGGCTCCGCCTGCGTGAACTTGCCGCTGCTGGTGTAGGCCTGGCCGATGTAGAAGGGTACGATCCAGTCATTCGGGTTGACCTTCTGAGCCCGCTCGCCGGTGGCGGCGGCCTTGTCGAACAGGCCCGCCCCGAGCTCCGCCGACACCTTGAGGATCAGGTTCTCGAAGCTCGCATCCTGGGCCACGATCTCGCCGGCCAGCTCGGCGGCCTTGAGGTAACTGGTCTTCTTGGCGGTCTTGTCTCGGCTCATCCGCCCCTTCTTGATCAGGGCATTGGCGTAGGTCCGCTTCTTCTCGACGTCGCTTCCGTCCAGGCGGACGGCGTTGCCGAGGGACGTGATCGCCGAATCGATTCGATCAGCCTTGAGCGCGACACTGCCGAGCAGGAAGTGGACGTCGGCGTTCTTCGGCTGCAGCTTCGCCAGGGCCTGGAAGTCGGAGAAGGCGCCGTCGACGTTGTCGGTCTTGAGCCTCGACTGGCCGCGGATCTGGTAGAGCGACGCGCGATGGGACGCGGGCAGCTTCGAAGCGTCCAGCTTGCCGAGGAGGCCGGCCACGTCGCGGTGCCGACGGAGGCTGTAGTAGGTGTTCCCCAGCTCCAGCTGGATCGAAAGGTCGTTCGGGTTGAGGTCGTAGGCCTTGCGGAGGTGGTTGACCGCTTCTTCCTTGCGACCGAGACGCCTCAGGGAGGCACCGAGCATGTAGTGTCCGCGGAAGCCGTCGGGGTTCTGGTCGACGACGGTCTGGAATTCCGCCGCGGCGGTCTCGAAGTTCTTCGAGGTGAAGGCCGCGACGCCTTCATCCCACCCCGCGGTGGCGGGGAGAGCGCCGGTCACGAGGACCACGGCGGCGAGCGTTGCTATCAGCGATATGCGCATGTTTAAGCTCCTTTTTCCGACTCCCCATCCCTCATCGCGACGCGATCGGTCGGGGCAAGGACGGCGTGGCCGAGGTAACGCCTGAGGTTCGTGGCGCCTCAGCCACCCAATTGCTGATTTACACGCTCCAAGAAGACCCGCGATTGGTTGGGGCCCAACGCGGACGAGACCACTTGCTCGATGGAGCGAATCATGTCCAAGACAGCGTCGAATCCGCGGCCGGAAGCCATCTCCGCCTGGGTTCGACGTGTGGTTGCTTCGAGCTCGGCAACGCGCTCGTGACTGGCCAGCAGCGCCTTTGCCTGCTCATGGATCCCCTGAGCGGCGAGGGCCAGCTCGTTGGGGGCCATCAGCTTCAGGCGCTCGGCCTGTAGCTGACCGAGGCTCTCTTTGAGCTCCACCAGGCCCGCCGTCACCAAGCCGTAGAGCAGCTTGCAGACCTCGAAGGCGCTGACGCCGAGGGCCTTGGCGATCTCATCGATGGACCGCCGCTCGTCGATCTTGCAGATCACCGACCATTCCTGGGGGGTGAACGAGATCGAGGTGCTCGAGCTCTGGTTGGTGAACACCGGCGTCAAGCGGGTGGAAGGGATCCGCTTCGACAGGACCTGCCACTCGTCGATACGACGGGCGGCCTCCATCAGGAGGTTGGTGTTGGACTTCCTGATGGTCCGCTCTTCGGTGTCGACACCAGGGTTGAAAACGAACTCGCCCTCCTGCCAGATGGCGAGCTCGTAGACGGCGTCTTCACCCTGGACGCCACCGACCGCGGAATGCACGATCTCCCCATCCCGCAAGAAGATGTGCCCTTCTTGGGTTGGGGATCTGAGAACGAAGACTCCCGTCTTCCCCGACACCGAAACCAGCTGGATGATGTCGGGGAGCGGGAGTTCTTTGAGCGACCCTTGGAAGGCCATGCCCGCGATTGTAGCCTATTGTAGGCGGAAATTCACCGTCAGGTTGAAGTACACGTCCACCGGCTTGCCGTTGAGCGTGGCGGGCTCGAACTTCCAACGCTTGATCGCCTTCACGGCCTCCTCACTGAGCCCCATCGGGAGCCCCTTGAGGACCTTGACGTTGGTGACACTGCCCTGCTTGTCGATGATCGCCTGGACGATCACAACGCCCTGGATTCGGGCTTTCCGGGCAATTTCCGTGTACGCCGGCTGAGGGGAGAACGTCTTCTCGGGCTTGGAGACGTCGCCGCCGACGTGGATCGGGCCCTCGGGCTCGGCCACGGGTGGGGCATCCGGAATACCGAAGACGATGTCGTCGACTTCAGGCAGGTCGACCTCGGGCTCCGGCTCTTCGATCCGGATGGGCTCCGGCTCGTCGGGCGTCGGGTCCGGGATCGGCACCTTCGTCGCCTTCGGCTTGGGGATCTCCTGCTTCTGCTTCGGCGGGGGCGGCTGGAACCGCACCTGCTGAACGACGTAGACCTTCTTTTCCTTCTCCACCGCTTCCGTCTGCTTCGCAAAGCTCGGGAAATTGAGGATGAGGATGATCAGGTGCAGGATCGCCGCGCCGATGATGGCGAAGCGCATGATCTTCTGATCTTCGGCGTCCTCGAGGGCGAACGTAGAGAACTCGGCGCCGCCGTCAAACTCTAGTCCGGGGTCCTTTTTCTTCGCATCTGCCATGGTGCTGACCTCGTTAACCCCTAGCCCTTAGAACCAGAAGGATTCAATCTCTCTCTGGGTCGGGATAGAGATGTTGATGTCCTTGCCCGCGTCCCAGTCTTCCTCGGGGAAGTCTGGTCCGAGCTCGGCGAGGGTCGTGAGCTGGCCGTCGATGAGCTTCGCCTGCCGCAGCACGTCGAACACCTCGACCATGTGGCCGTAGGGGGACTCGGGCTGTGGCTTGATGATCACCGGCTTCTTCGCGTTCCGATCGAGCTTCGGCTTCAGGTACTCGATGATGTCGCCAGCCTCCATGGGCTTCTGGTCGATCATCAGCTGACCGTTAGGCAGAATCTCGATCAGAACCGAGTCTTCCTTCTCGACCACCGGGGGCTGATCGTCATCCTTGGGCAACGAGAAGTCGAGGCCACGGGTGGCCGCGAAGGTCGTCGTCACCATGAAGTAGACGATCAGCAGGAAGGCGATGTCGGCCATCGACGACGTCGGGATCTCATCGCTCGGGCGATTTCGCTGGAACTTCATGTCAAGCGGCCCCCTCTTCCAAAGGCTTCTGCTCTGAAAGCAGGTAGATCTGCTCGACTTTGGCCTGCTTCAGCGAATCGATGATTCGATCGATGTGCCGATACGGGACATTGCTGTCGGCTTTGAGCACCACCGGTCGCTTCGGGAAGTTCGCCACCAAATTGGCGGCGAAAGCGTCCACGTCGTCGATCCGCTGCACCGGGGTGCTCATCGCTTCGCCGTCAGTCACGCGAATCTGGCCCGCTTCGGTCACGGAGATGTACGCCGCGATCTTCGGGACCTCGAAACGCAGCTCCGTCTTGGGCAGCGCCACCTGGGTCTTGTCCTTCTCGAACGTGATCGTCACCATGAAGAACACGATGAGAAGGAAGGCGATGTCCGCCATCGACGCAGTCGGGATGACCGCTTGATTCTCGTGGCGTGCTTTGAGACGCATTCTTTGGCCTCGTATCTAGTGGGGTTTATTTCTTGGCAGCTGCGGCGCCAGCGGTGGCGGCGCTTCCGGCACCGGCCTGCTCGGCGGTGATGCCGCTACGCTCCATCTCGCCGAAGGTCTCGAGCAGCATGTTGGTCGAGGTCTCGATGTCCCGGACCGACTTGTTGATGCTGTTCATGAAGTAGTTGTACGCCAGCTGGACCGGGATGGCGACCAGCAGACCCGCAGCGGTGGTGACGAGGGCCTCGGAGATACCGGCGGCGACCGCGCCGGGGTTCGACAAGCCCTGCTCGGCGAGAGCCTCGAAGGACTGGATCATGCCGGACACCGTGCCGAAGAAGCCGAGGAGGGGGGCGACGTTGGCGACACTGGCGAGGATCACCAGCCGCTTTTCGAGTCGCGCCATCTCATGGAGCGCGGCGGTCTCGATGGTCTTCTCGATGTCCTCCTTCGGCTGACCGTACTTGAGAAGGCCAGCTTTCATGATGGAGGCGAGGGGGCCACGGTACTGCTCGCAGATCTTGATCGCGTCGCGCAGAGATTTGTTGACGATCAGCGCCTTACGGAGCTTGGC
>JBCDIS010000184.1:0-13810 GCA_038748685.1 Acidobacteriota bacterium
CCGGGTTTCGGCCAGCCCCTTGGGCCGCGACGGACCCGGACCCTACTCCTCTGCTCCAGAACGCCCGGGGGTCCACGCCCCCGGGCATTTTTTGTCTACGGTGAGGGAACGGGCGCCACGCCATGTAGCAACCAAAACGGTTGCGATTTTCATCTTTTTGGTGCTACCGTGTGAGAGGCGGCGCGGCGCAAGACCGGCGACCCGTCCCCGAGGCGCCCGCGAAGTCCGAGGCGCGCCGCGGAGCGAGGAAAGAAACCGACCGACGACCGGGGGATCCGCCATGGCTTCACTCACCCTCAAGAACATCCCCGACGATCTGCTGGCGCGGCTGAGGGCACAGGCCGGCGAAGACCGCCGCAGCCTCAACCAGCAGGCCATCTACCTCCTCGAACGGGCCCTCGGGGAGCCCGACCCCGCGGCGGAAGCGCGCCGCCAGGTGGACCTGTGGGGGGACCTCGCCGGCACCTGGGAATCGGACCTCTCCGTCCGTGAAGAGATCGACTCCCTCTACAGAAGCCGCAGCCGCGGTCGAGACGTCGAGCTTTGAGGATCCTCGACACCGACGTCTGCGTCGAGATCCTGCGGGGCAATCGGCAGGTGATCGAGCGGCGGCGGTGGGTGGCGGACACCGTGACCACCACCTGGATCACCGCCGCCGAGCTCAGCTACGGCGCCGCCAAATCCCGAAGCCCCGAAAAGAACCTCGAGCGGTTCCAGCGCTTCCTCGGCTCCCTCACGGTCCACGGCCTCGACCTCCCCGCCAGCCACTATTTCGGCCGGATCAAGGCTCATCTCGAACGGGAGGGCCGACGCCTAGCCGACGCCGATCTTCTGATCGCTGCGGTCACCCTGGCCCGAGGCGCCGTCCTCGTGACCGGCAACCTGCGGCACTACGGCCGCATTCCCGACCTTCGAATCGAAGACTGGATCCGCGACGGGGTCGCCGACCAGGTCCACGAGGATCCCTCCCCCTACCGGGTCTGGGGAGAGCCCCTGTGACCTGCCGTTAGAATACGCCCCATGAACGACCTATCTCTCCGCGTCGGCGTCCTGACTTCCGAAGACGAGCTCCTCGAACCGTCCTGGGACGGCGACGACGCACCCGGGGAAAGTTGGGCGGTCCGAAGGCCGCTGGCCCCCTCCCCCGGCCTTCGGACGGCGGTCGGCGGCTGGGTCCGATTCGCTGAACGGGAGGGCGCCGCAGAGATCGTCGAGGTGTTGGCCGAGCCCGAGACGGCCGCCGCCGCGCTCTGGACCCTCGCGGCGGACCGCGGACCGGGCCCGGACCACCCAACCGACGTGAATCGCGAGGCCGACGCCCTCGCGGCGGACCCAGGCATCGACGACCCGTCCCTCGACGATTTGACCTCCCTCCCCTTCGTCACCATCGACGAGCCCCATTCGAAGGACCTCGACCAGGCGCTCTTCGTCGAAGACACTCCGTCCGGCGGGCACGTCGTCTGGTACGCCATCGCCGACGCCGCCCACTTCGTGAGCCCTGACTCGGCCCTGTTCCAGGAGGCCCTTCGCCGCGGCGCTACCTTTTACCTTCCGGGACTGGTGCTGCCGATGCTGCCGAAGGTCCTGTCGGAAGACCTGGTGTCTATCAACCCTGGGGTCGACCGCCGCGCCCTCGTTTTCGAGATGGAGCTGGATCGGGACGGCGAAGTCGTCCGCTCGGCCCTGCGTCGGGCCCGGGTCCACAGCCATCTCAAGACGTCGTACGACGCCGTCCAGGCCTACTACGACCGGGGCGAAGGCCCGACCCAGGACCCGGACCCAGGCGTCCTGGCGTCCCTCGACCGCCTCAAGATGGTCGGTCGGCGCCGAATCGAGCGCCGGGAGGCCCTCGATATCGTCGACATCCGCCGCCGGGAAATCTCCGTGCGGCTCGACGGCGACGTGGGGGGAACCTTCGTCGCCCTGGCCGATCCGCGCAACGACGTCGAGCGCTACAACGAGCAGGTCTCGCTGCTGGCGAACGTCGAGGGGGCCCGTTTCCTCGCCCGCGGCGACCGCGACGACGACGGTATCGAGCCCATCTACCGTTTCCACCAAGCCCCCGGAAGCCACGACCTTCGGCAGCTCGAACGGCAAATCGACGACCTCGTCCGGCTGCAGCGGCTGGACCCTGACCGTTGGCGCTGGAACCGCGGGCGCCGGAGCCTGGCGGAGTACCTGCGTTCCCTGCCGGCGGACGGACGGGACGGACGGGTCGCCCGGGCCATCCACCGGCAGGCCATGCTCGCCGGCGGGCGTTCCGGATTCGACGTCGTCCCCGGCATCCATCACGGGGTGGGAGCGGAGGTCTACGCCCGCTTCACCGCCCCCATGAGGGAGATCGTCGGCGTCTTCGTCCACAAAGAGGCCATCGAGAAGCTCGCCCAGAGCGATGGCGCCAACCCCGGAGACGACGGCGCCCTGCGGGAACAGGTGGTGGAGGCCGCCAACCGCGCCAAGCAGCGGCAGCGGGAGATCGACAAGGAGGTCAACCGCCTGGTGCTCGACCAGCTCTTCCGAGGCGATCTCGCCGACCGAGGACGGAGCCCGCGGACGGGGACGGTGCTCGGCATCTCCCGCTCGAAGGTCCACGTCCAGCTCGACGATCCCCCCATCGACGTCAAGGTGTACCACCGCCACCTCGAAGGTCGTCGCAAGGACGGCCGGCGGGACCGGGTCCGCCAAGGCCGGGATCGGGTCAGCCTCCGCCGGTCCCGGGGCGGGGCGGTCCTCTGGCGGGTGGGGGACGCCGTGCGGGTGCGGGTGGTCCGCTACGACGAAGAGCACGACCGCTGGCACCTCGACCTGCTTGCCGCCGCAGACCCCCTCGGCACCGGTTGACGACCCCTCAGGCGTCCTTCAACCAGCCCTTGTCCCGGGCCTCCTCCAGAATCCCGAGGGCGAAGGCCCACAGTCCGGGGGACGCCGACTCCAGCACCCGGAAACGTTCGACGGCCTGGCTGAAGGCGACGCCGTGGAGGCGCCAGGAGTGCCCCCCGGTCCGGTGGTTCAGCAGCAGGGGCTGCAGCCGGTCGATGGCCCAGGCGAAGCGGGCCTCGGAGGTCGTCCCCTCCTCGAACTCGTCCCAGGCCGCCCGCAGCTCCTCGGCCTGGTCGGGGGGGAGGAGCCCGAATAGCCGATCCGCCGCGCGGCGCTCCCGTTCGGACTGGTCACTCGCCGCCTCGGCGTCGTAGCAGAAGGTGTCCCCCGCATCGATCTCGACGATGTCGTGGACCAGCAGCAGGCGGATCACCCGCGAGACGTCCACCCCTTCATCGGCGGCGTGCTCCGCCAGGACGGTGGCCATCATGGCGATGTGCCACGAGTGCTCCGCCGAGTTCTCCTGACGGGAGCCATCGGTGATGACCGTGCGACGGAGGATGGTCTTGAGACGATCGATCTCCACCAGAAAGCCGATCTGCGCCTCAAGACGGGTGGAGTCGAGGCGGGCGGAATCAAGGCGGGGGGAACCCACTACTCCTCCTCCCCGGCGGGGGCGTCCTCTTCACCGTCCGCCGCCGGCCCGCGGACCGCTTCGGCGACGATCAGCCCCGCCAATCCCCGGTCCGCCAGCAGCCCGTTGACCTTCGGGAGGTCCCCCTCCACCAGCTCCCGGTAGCGCTGCGTTTGCGCCTCGACCCGCTCCTTCAGAACCTCGAAGACCTCCAGCTGGGCGTCGGTGGGGGGATGGTCCGCCTGCTCCACGTGGCCCGCCAGCTGACCGATCTTGCCGAAGAGGAAGCGCTTCCAGCGCAGGGAGTCCTGCCTGGCACCCGTCAGCCGCAGGTCGAAGAACGCCCCTTCGATCTCCTTCAGGCGATCCTCCAGGGCGTCCGCCTCGGCGACCACGTCCTCCACCGACGGGGCGTCGTCCCCAAGGTCGTCGAGGCGGGCCCGCAGGACATCGAGCTGACGGCGCTGCCACTCGATGGCGTTCACCAGCTCCGTCGACCGGGTCGCCAGGTCCCGAAGGTCCTGCATCACCTCGAATTGGGCCGCGATGTCGGCCTCGGTGCCCGTGGTGTTGGGATCCTTGCGCACCTCCACCGTCCGCTCGATCCGGGTCTCCCCGACGTCGAGCCGGACCGTATAAATGCCCGGGGGCGCCAGGATCGCCGGCCGGGTGTGGTCGCTCAGCCCCCGCCAGCCCTTCCCCGGGACCTCGATCTTCGAGTTCTCTTCCGGCCGTGTCCGCAGCCGAGCCTCCGGCGTGCGGTCGTAGCGAAGGTCCCAACGAAGCCGATGGAGACCCTCCTCGGACGGGGCCCCGTCGAGGGTCCGTACCGTCTCTCCAGCGGCGTCGAGCACGGTGATCTCCGCCCCTTCGGCGCCACCCTCCGGCAGGTACACGTGGAGCACCGCGCCGCCCTCGGGATTCTTCCCCGCCACCGGGTCGTTGGGCTGGCTCGCCGGCGCTTCCACCGGACGGAACCGGTAGGTGGGCCGGACCGGGAAGAGGACAGGCCGGTCTTCGAGCCGAACGCCCGCGGCGTCCTCGGCGTCCCTGGCCCCGAGGGCCATCGCCCGCACCGGCGTCAGGTCGTCGAGGATCCAGAACCCGCGGCCGTAGGTGCCCACCACCAGGTCGCCGAAGTGTTCCTGCACCACCAGCCAGTGGACCGGGGCCGGCGGCAGGTTGGACTGCAGGGGACGCCAGTGGCCCCCGTCGTCGAAGCTGACGTAGACACCGTTCTCGGTCCCCAGGTAGAGCAGGCCCGGGACCGCCGGATCCTCCCGAACGCAGTGGGCGTAGGCGAAGACGTCCTGGGGCACACCGTCGGTGATCTTCGTCCACGTGGCGCCGAAATCCTCGGTCCGGTAGACGTAGGTCGCGTTGTCGCCGAGCTGGTGGCGGTCGACGGTGAGGTAGGCGGTTCCGCTTCGGTGGGCCGAAGGTTCGATGTTGGAAATGGTGCCCCGCGGCGGCACGCCGCCAAGGTTGGCGGTAAGGTCGGTCCAGGTGGTACCGCCGTCCCGGGTGAGCTGCACGGTACCGTCGTTGGCGCCGGTCCAGATCTCGCCCTCCGCCAGGGGCGAAGCCGCCATGGCGAAAAGGGTCGGCGCCAGGGTCGGCCCGGCGTCGTCCAGGGTCAGGCCGCCGGTCCGCTTCTGGAGCTCCGGATCGTTGCTGGTGAGGTCTGGGCTGATCACTTCCCAGCGCTGACCGCCGTCGACGGTGCGGTGGACGAACTGGCTGCCGGCGAAGACCCGCTGCGGATCGTGGGGGGAGATGACGACGGGGAACGACCAGTGGAAGCGGTACTTCAGATCCTCCCCGGGCCAGCTTTCGATCGCCTCCGGCCAGACGCTGACATTCCGTCGGTGGCCGGTGCGGTGGTCGTAGAGGTCGAGGATGCCGTCGTAGCAGCCCGACCAGATCGTGTCAGGGTCCCCCGGCGTCGGCAGGGTGAAGCCCACCTCGCAGCCCCCCACCGACTGCCAGGCGCCGATGGGGATTTCCCCCCCGGTGCGGCTGTTGGAGGGGCCCCGGAAGGTGGAGCCGTCCTGGCGGTTACCGTAGACGAAGTAGGGAACCTGGTCGTCCACCGCCACGTGGTACATCTGGGCGATGGGCAGCTGCGGCCGGAACCAGGTCTCGCCGCCGTTCACCGTCAGGCTGACGCCGCCGTCGTGGCCGGTGATCTGCCGCTCCGGATCCTCCGGATCGATCCAGATGTCGTGATGGTCGTACCCCGAATTGCGGATCCGGTGGGTGTGGCCGCCGTCCAGGGACACGCTCTGCAGGACCGCCATGAAGTGGACCTCGTCGGCGTCGTCGGGGGCCGCCAGGGCGCGGCTGTAGTAGAGGGGACGCTGGACCAGGTCGTTGGAGGCGTTCACCATGGTCCAGCTGCCGCCGCCGTCGTCGGAACGCCAGAGCACACCGGCGAAATCCTCGAAGGGTGCGAAGTCCCGGTTCGAGCTGGTCTCGATCAGCGCGTAGATCCGGCGCGGATCGTCTTTGGACATGGTCAGCGCCACCTTGCCCCAGGGGGAATCCGGCAGGCCGTCCCCCTCCAGTCGGGTCCAGGTGTCGCCGCCGTCCCGACTGGTCCACAGCCCCGAGCCGGGGCCGCCGCTGGTGCGCCCGAAGGTCGACATCTCGAACTGCCACGTGCCGGCGAAGAGGATCCGCGGATTGGTGGGGTCCATCACCAGGTCCGAGGCGCCGGTGTTCTCATCGACGAACAGCACATGCTCCCAGCTCGCCCCGCCGTCCCGGGTGCGGAAGATCCCGCGCTCCTTCTGCGGGCCGTAGCAATGCCCGAGGGCGGCGACGAAGGCGACGTCCGGGTCCCTCGGGTCGACGACGACCCGGCTGATGCGTCCGCTCTCCCGAAGCCCCCGGTTCTCCCAGGTCTTGCCGGCGTCGGTGGACCGGTAGACGCCGTCGCCGATGGAGATGTTGGAACGGATGAAGGCCTCCCCCGTCCCCGCCCAGACCACGTTCGGATCGGAGGGGGCCACCGCCAGGGCACCGATGGACGACGCCGGCGTATCGTCGAAGATCGGAGTCCAGGTGTGCCCGCCGTCGCTGCTCTTGAAGATGCCGCCGGAGGCCGTCCCGGCGTAGTAGGTCTTGGGGTCCCCCGCCACCCCCATCACCGCCGGGACCCGGTTTCCGACCGGACCGATGTAGCGATACTGGAGAGCGTCGAAGGCGTCATCCGGCAGCTCCGGCGACGACGAAGCCGGGCCGGGGGTGAGGCACAGAAGGCCCAGAGCGAGCAGAGGGATCGTGCGGATCGTCACACGCGACTCCTAAAAGCGAAGGTAGGGAGGGTCCGCCGTGGCGGGGCGTCCGATGGGGCGGGCGGCAGTATACGACGGGCCGCGCCCATCCCCGGAGAACGGCTCGGGATCCCCGGGTGCTACCCTTGCGTCATGACGACCCAACCTCTCCCGTACGTCCAACCGGAGGCCCCCTGATGGACCTCGGCCTCGAAGGCAAAGTCGCGCTGATCGCCGGCGGCAGCCGCGGCATCGGCCTGGCGATCGCCCACGGACTGGCGCGGGAGGGCTGTCGGCTGGCCCTCTGCGCCCGCGGGGAGGACGACCTTCGCCGCGCCACCGTCGACCTCGGAGCCCTCGGGGCGGAGGTGCTGGCCCTGCCCGTCGACATCACCGAAGGGGAGGCGGGTATTCGCCTGGTGGACGCGGTGGTGGACCGCTTCGGGAGTCTCGACATCCTCGTCAACAACGCCGGAGGCAACCGCCGGGGCAACTTCGCCGACCTCGACGACGACGCCTGGGAGTCGATCCTCGACCTCAACTTCAAGGCCCACGTTCGCCTCAGCCGCGCCGCCATCCCGGCGATGCGGGAGGGGGGCGGTTCAATCGTCTTCGTGGCTTCCATCTACGGCCGCGAGGCCGGCGGCCCTGGGCTGGCGATCTACAACTCCACCAAATCGGCGCTGATCAGCCTGTCCAAGATCATGGCCCTGGAGCTGGCGCCGGAGGGTATCCGGGTCAACAGCGTGGCGCCGGGTTCGATCCGCTTCCCGGGGGGCAGCTGGGACCGCCGCTGCCGGGACGATCCCGAAGGGATGGCGACGTTCGTGGAGCAGAACCTGCCCTTGGGCCGGTTCGGCCGCGCCGAGGAGGTGGCCGACGCCGTCACCTTCCTCGTCTCCGAACGGGCCAGCCTGATCACCGGCGCCTGCCTCAACGTCGACGGCGGTCAAAGCCGATCGTTGATCTAGAGCCTCCAGATTCCTCTCCGGGGTAGGGACGGGGCTTGCCCCCGCCCGCGGAGCCGAAAAGCCGGTTCACCGATCCAGCCCCAGGTCCGACGCCCGGCGCTGCAGAGCCTGGGCCGAGACCTGGAGCTCGGCGGCGGCGGCTTCGAAGTCCCCGCCGTGGCGATCGAGGGCTTCCGCGAGTTCGTTGCGGTCGAGCCGGGCGGCGGTTCGCAGGTGGGGGTGGCGCTCGATCAGGGTATAGAGGGACGTGCGGGAGACGCCGAGGGCGGCGGCCGCCGCCTTGAGCTGCCACGCGTGGTCCTCCAGGGCCCTGCGCAGCTCGCCCTCGCCCACCTCCGACGGGTGCCGATACTTCGGCTTGGAAACCGGCTCCACCGCGCCCGAAGGCGAAGACTCTGGGTCTTCCCCCTCGACCTCCCGCAGCAGCGCCGAAACCCGGGAGTCCACGACGATCCGCTCGCTCCCCCGGTGGCCGATGACCAATTGCCGGGCGAGGTTTCGCAGCTGGCGCACGTTTCCCGGCCAGCGGCAGCGTGCCAGCCGACCCACCAGGGACGCCGGTAGCCACATGGGGTCCCGTGGGCCGGCGGCGGTGAGTCGATGGGACTCCCCCATCGCCCCCAGCTCGAGGCGCAGGAAGTGCAGCAGCAGCCGGCCGACGTCGTCCCGACGTTCCCGCAGGGCCGGTAGCTGCAGGCTGTAGCCGTTGAGGCGGTGCAGAAGGGGGGCGCGGAACCGGCCCTCGTCGATGGCGGCCTCGAGGTCGGCGTCGGTGGCGGCGAGGACCCGGACGTCCACCCCCCGGGGGCGTTCCGCCCCCACCGGCTGGACCTCGCCGCTCTCCAGGGCGCGGAGCAGCAGCACCTGGACGTCCGGCGGACATTCGCCGATCTCGTCGAGGAAGAGGGTGCCGCCGCTGGCCTGGACGAAGTAGCCCTCCCGGCGTCGGTCGGCGCCGGTGAAGGCGCCCCGGGCCGAGCCGAACAGCTCCGCCGCCGCCAGGGTCGGGGGAATGGCGCCGACGTTCACGGAAAGGCACGCCCCGGCGCGCCGACGGCTGGCGCGGTGGAGGGCCCGGGCCACCAGCTCCTTGCCGGTGCCGGTTTCCCCCCGCAGCAGCACCGGCACGTCGAGGTCGGCGACCCGCAGAAGATCCTGGCGCAGCTGGAGTATTGACGCGCTCTCGCCGACGAGGCCGCAGCGGGGCGGGCGGGCCCGCACCGCCGGCATCAGGTGCAGCACCAGGGCGACCCGCTCGGCGAGCTCCAGCACCACCCCGTCGACGATCTGCTCCGCCTCCAGCTCGACGCCGCCGGGAACGACCCGGCCCGACGGCCGGAGGACCGTCTTGGGGCCGCCCCCCAGCACCTGGACGGCCCCCGGCGCAGACCCCGGCTCCAAACGGATCGGACGCCGGCTCACGTGCCGCTCCGCCAGGGGCAGCGGCTCCCCGCCCTCCGGATCCACAAACCGAGGCTCACCCCTCGACAGGGACACCCCGCGGCCGGAACCGAGGGGGGCGAGGGGGGCCCAATGCCCGACCCGGGCGGGGTCGGAGTGCCAGAGGATCGTCAGCCCCGGAACCTGGGGATCGCCCACCGCCTCGGTGGACAGGGACTCGTTGACGGTGCTGGCTTCGAGGTTGCGGTGGAGCTCCGAGTCGGACCGCGGCATGCCGGTCAGTGTAACCCACCCCGCCGCCGCAACTCGGCGCGCGGGGGGTCACAGCGGGATCCGCGGTCGAGCCGCCTCGGATCATTGGAATCCGTACTGGTTCAGGAAGCTCGGACTGATCATGCTTTTGCCCGCGACCTCCTCGGACTCGGGGTAGGTCCAGATCTTGATTTGCCCGTTCTGCATCTCCACCCCGGCCTTGTCGTCATTGGACTGGGCCAAGGGCGACACCACCCCCTGGACCTTGAGATCGTCGTAGCCCTGGAGCGCCGACCGATCGAAGGTCCGGTCGTCCACCCGACCGCCGAGGATCACGGTGCGGTCGACCTCGATACCCTCCGTCTTCCACTTGTCGGCCTGTGACTGCACGTGATTCAGAAACTCCGTCTCGTTGCTGGGGGAGTGGTACATGTAGGCGTGTTTCCCGAGGGGACTGGAATCCCCGGTCTTCTTGCCGAAGACGCAGGCGACAAAGCATGGGCCGATCCCTTTGGTGTTGAGGCCTGCAATATCGTAGCCCGCCTGGCCCTCCCCCATTTTGACGTTCATTCCCGCCGGCTGGTAATCGCTTCCCCCATCCACCTTCGTGACTCCGTCCGGCAGTTGGGCAGGGGCCTGCGGTGCCCCGGCCCCCACCACCGGACCGGAATTCGCCACGATCTGGGGCTGTGCGCCGGGGACCGGGAAGAGGCTGTTCCCTGGGGGAGCCTTGTCGAAGCTGTCGGAGTTGCGGCGCTCCATCTGGGGCGACGCCTTCTTCTCGGCTTGCGGGGCTTTGGAATCGTTCTGCGTCTCCACTCCCTGATGGACGGAGTTGGTGTTCGCGGACGAGCTCGACTTGCGGGATAGGGGCGGCGTTTGGGGCATGGTTCTTCTCTCCAGGTGCGGTTGGGTTCAAGGATGCGGAGCGAACAGGCTCAGCTGTTGGTGGTGTCCATCGGCGTCGCCGAGGGAGCCTCGGTGGGGGACGGGTCGCTGGTGGGCGACTTGGCGGACGGCGAAGCGGTGGGCGGGGAATCGGTGGACGGAGACGTCGACTCCGGACTCTGGCGCCAGAGCTGGGTGACCGTCCGCTGGATACCGGATTGGCTCGGCGCGTCCCGGGCGCCCCCCTTCGGCTGGGGTTTCCGCCGACGACGGGGCGGCGAGACTGCCACGTGGGGGACCGGCGACCCGCTCTGCTCGGCGGCCAGGTTCTCGGCGTCCAGCTCCTTCAGGGTCTTGTCCGGGGGCAACGCCGTGGCTTGGGACGTCGGCGGCCCCAGGTCCGTCGACTCGACGTTCCCCTCGAGCTTCTCCCGCATCTGAGGATGGACCAGGGATCCCTTACCCGTCTGCATGAGCCCTTTGGCGGTCTCCTCCTTGAGGAACTCCCGCTCGTTGTGGACATCCGCCGCCATCTTCTCGAAGGCAGGCTCCACCTTCTGCCCGTCGGCGCCCGACGTCTTTCCCTGGATGACTTTCCCGAACTTCGGGTGATACGCGCTCTTCTCGGCCTGCGAGACGTCCGTGGACGTCAGCTGGGGATGGGGGTGCATGAACTCCCGGACCGTCTCCGCCTGGGCCCGCAGCTTCGCGTCCTTGATCTTCCCAGGGTCGTTGCTGGCGAGCTCTGTCTTGACCGCCTTGGCCCGATTTCGGTCCTTCGTAAAGTGACTCTTCGTCACACCTTTGCGCATGTCTCCCTTCTTGGAGCTCAAGGCGCCCGGGTGCCCCGCAACAGGTTGCGTCTCCACGTCGGTGGACCACACCAGCTTCGCGGTCTCCACCCGGGATTCCGACAAATCCCCCACCGCCTTGCCGGCCTCCTTCGAAGGCAGCGACTTGGCGTACTTGTGGACCGTCGCCGTGCTGACCATCTCGTCGAAACCCGTTCCCCCCAAACCCTCGTGGTGCTGCATCTGGGGTTCTCGGTAGTTCGCCTTGTCCAGCTTGTTGCCCGAAAGCGCGCTGCGCCCGTATTGGTTGTCGAAGGGCTCCTGCAACACGGCGGTGGGCTGCCCCTGCTTTTCGGTCGTTCGGCTCGAGAAGTGGAGCTGCCGATGGCCGTCCCCTCCCGCGGCGTCCGTACTGGCCTCGTCGTTCCGCTTCCGTTTTCCAGCCGTCGTGTCCGAACCGCCGGGGGCGCCGAAGGGCGACGGCTTCGGAGAGCCGATCATCTCGTCCAGCTTCTGCTGCCTCGCGGCGGCGGGGGGCGACGGGCCTCCGACGTTGGAATCGCCCCCTTTGCGGGCCTTCTTCTTGGCGGACTCCGGGGTCGGAGCCGAGGTGTTGGTGGTTTGGGTCTGGGCCAGCGTGCGCTTGCCGAGTGAGGTTGGCTTCATGGCGCGCTCCTTTCTGGGGTCCCCGACGCGGGCGGGGAGCATGGGATGACGGTTCAAAGGGTCGGGGCGTCAAAGGGCGCCCGCAAGGGACGCCCTGAGCTCGTCGGTCCGAGCCGAGGGATGGAGGGCATCGGCGACGGGACGTGGGTCTTCACCGAAGACCGAGCCTGCGTCGGCGGTGCGCCCGGCGTTCCACAGGGCGAGGGCGAGGTTGTAGGCCGGTACGTCCTCCCCCTCGGGGGCGGTGGCGACGGCGCGCTCCAGCACCTCGACCGCCTCCTTCGCCGCCGGGCCGTCGCCGGCGGCGGCGCGGGCGTTCAGCAGGGTGCCGAGATCGTTCCAGGGCTGCCAGGCGCCGGGGGCCAGATCACAGGCACGACGCAGGTCGGCGACGGCCCGGGCCGGGCGGTCGGCCATGTCGAAGAGCTTCGACCGCAGCCACCAACCTCGCCAGTCCCCGGGGTGCAGGTCGACGAAGGTGTCCGCCGCCGAGCTCGCTCCGGCAGGATCGGACGCCGCCAGGCTGACCGTCACGAGGTGGGCGTGGGCGTCGGCGTCGGCGGGGTCGAGGAGGGCTCGGCGACGCAGCGCCGCCGCCGCCGAGGCGAGGTCCCCGAGGGCGAGGTGGACCGCCGCCAGCTTGCCGAGGACGGCGGCGGCCTGCGGGCAGACCACCCGGGCCCGCTCCAGGACCTCCAGGGCCGCCCCCCGGCGGCCGGCGGCGCAGAGGACATCCGCCAGGGTCAGGTAGCCGTCGACGAAGGTGGGGTCGACGGCGACGGCCAAAGCCAGGGCATCGACGGCGGCGCCGGCATCGTTCCCGGCGCGGGCCCGGGCCACGCCGAGCACGTACCATGCGCCGGCGTGATCGGGGCGCAGCTCCACCGCCCGCTCCAGGGCCGGAAGCGCCTCCCCCACCCAGCCGGAGCCGGGCTCACCCCGGCTCGCCAGCAGGCGTCCGAGGTGGAGCCGCGGCTCGAAGGCCGACGGATCCGCCTGGACCGCCAGGCGATAAGCGTCGGCGGCCCCGTCGATATCCCCCCGACCCTCCGTCAGCAGGCCCTCCAGCAGGGGCCCTTCGGCCGAGCGGGGATCGACGTCGCGGGCGCGGACCAACAACGCCGCGGCGTCCTCCCCCTGGCCGAGCCCCAGGGCGAGTCGGGTCAGGCCGAAGAGGGCACCGGCGTCTTCGGGGTCGGTGTCCAGTAGCTCCGCATACGCCTCCGCGGCGGCGTCGAGCATGCCCCCCGCGAGCAGCGCGTCGGCCCGGCGGCGAAATCTGGGACTCTGGGATTGGGATTCGGTGGACATCGGGATCTCCTCAGGCGGACGGTTGGGCGGTGGAGGTTTGGGGCGACGAAAGTCCAGTCACGACCTGGCTAACGATCTGGGGCGCCGACGTCGCCAGCTTGGCGACCCCGGTGACCGCCTGGGTCCCCTGGCCTGCGACGTCGAACACCAGGTTCGAGGCGTCGAACACCAGGGCCGAGGGGTCGGCGGCATAGCTCGGGGCCTTGGCGGCAAAATCCATGGCGGTGCCGATGGCGGCGTTGCCCATGGCCTGGACGTCCACCTCCACCGTCCCTTTGGCACCGGCGCCGTAGCCGACGGCGGCTCCGCCGGACAGGCCGAACCGCAGCTTGCCGTCATCGAAACCGAGGATGCCGGTGCCCTCGGCTCCGGCGCCGGCCCAGGCCCCGGCGGATCCGGTGGCGGAGACGAAGCGGCCGAGGCCGACGGTGGCCCGGGCTTCCGCCTTGGCGCCGGCGAAGGCCTTGCCCCCCACCTCGCCGCCGAGGCGCGGGGGGTCTAGGGTGGCGTCGACGTTCACCGTGCCCTCGGCCCGGGCGCCCGCTTCGGCGCGGCCGGTGACCTCGCCGTGGAGGTCGAGCCGTTCCCCCCCGAGGTACGTGCCGCGGGTCCTGAAGTCCGCCCGCCCCTCCGCCTCCACCACGGCCCCTGCCTCCCCGCCGAGACGGCCCCGGACCCCCTGCGCGTCGAGATCCACGTTGCCGTCCGCCCCGGCGAAGGCCCGGGCAGAGGCCCGGCCGGAGGCCCCCGCCTCCCACCAGTCGCCGCGCTGCCGGGCGCTCCCCTCGACGCCGCCGA
>JBCDIS010000185.1:0-13735 GCA_038748685.1 Acidobacteriota bacterium
CTGTCGGTGAAGCGCTTCGAGCCATGGATACCGCAGAGAATCTCTACCGAACCCCAGGGGAGTACGAGACCCTTGAAATGAAACTGCCGGACCCCCAAGAGCTGCGCCACATACTCGAACGCAATTCTTGAAGTCCCATCAGCTCAGCCCTGGCTCCGTCGAGCAATCGCCCTAGATAGAGAATTCTTAGGGCGCGCTCAGCAGGAACATCGTTCATCCACCATCCCTTGCACTCTGGTCTATTCGAACCCCGGCATGCTGTCGGCTAGGTCTGCGGTTTGAAGTTGGTCGAGGTAGCGGAGGGTGACGGTACGGTCCGCGTGTCCGAGGACTCGGCCGAGGGTGGCGATGTCCATGCCGGCCTCAAGGGCGCGGCGGGCAAAGGTTCCCCGCAGGCCATGGGGCGAGACCTTCGACGTGACGCCAGCGGCCTTGACCATGGCGCGGACGCGGTTGTAGACGGTGCGCGCGGTGATCCCCCAGCCCCGATTTCGTGGTCCGCATCCCACCAGGAGCGCTCCGGGCGACGTCCATGTCCGGCTGGAGAGTTCGAGGTAGCGCTCGAAGATACCGGTGATGTCGTCTGGCACGGGTAGGGTGCGCCGTCGGTTCCCCTTCCCCAGCACGTCGAGGACGCGTTGTCCGCCGGCGTCCTCCACCAGGTCCTCGAGCTGGACGGCGGCGGCCTCGGAGCGTCGTAGTCCGAGTCCGAGGACGAGGGCGAGGATGGCTGCGTCGCGGGCGTTGACCTCCTCGTTGCCCTCGAGGCCCCCTTTTCGCTGTCCCTGGCGCACGTCGTGGACGAGGCGCCGGCGTTCGGCGGGTGCGATGCCGGGATGGGGCCTCGAGGGAGCCTGACAGCTGGGGAAGGCCTCCCGGATCTCGTCACTGGAGGGGAGGGCGGGGTCGAGGGCTCGGAGCCACCGCACGAAGCGCCGCACAGCGTTGACGGCGCGGGCCTGGCTGGCGCGGGGCGGCGCCTCGGGCTCGGGAAACAGGTCGCGCCGGTAGGCGACGAGGTGAGCGACGGTGAGGCGATCGGGCTGCTGGAGTCCTCGATCGAGGGCAAAGGCGGCGAAGCGCTGGAGGTCGGCGTAGTAGGCGCGTCGGGTGGGAGCGGCGAGAGGTCGTCCGCCGCGGCCGGCGGCGGTCTCGAGGAAGGCGTTGATGGCGGGCTGCCATCCATCGCGGAGGGTGGCGGCTGGGGTGAGGGTCGCCGGGGGAAAGATGTCCAGCTGTGCGGCGGCGGAGGCCACGTGGCGGCCTTGCTCTACCGAGATCTCGGGGACGAGGGCATCGTCGATCGCCGTAGGGTCGTCGTGGCCGTCGGGTGAGGGCTCGAGCTTGGGGTGGTTGCGGGAGTGCATGGAGGGCTCCGGAGGTCGGTGAAGGGGGTGTCAAGTGCCGGTAATCCATATTAGCGGAAATTAGATCCGCAGCGGGATGAACTCCGCTGGCTTCCTCGGGAAGCCCTCGGGGGTTTGGGGGCAGCGCCCCCAATGGGTCGCCTCGGAGGTCTTCCTCCGGAGCCGCCCTGTTTACCGAAAAGCCCGCGTGGCGGTCTCCGTCCAGGGCGTAGCCGCGAAGCGGTCGCCGAAGGCGACCCTGGACGGGGATCCGCCGGAAGCGGGCTAGGCTGGATGAGGAGAAAAGACCTGCGAGGTGACCCGAAAAGATGGGCCGCGCCGCAGGCGCGTCCGTGCTTCCGCAGGCGCGGAGCGCCTACTACTAGGATCCCTATAGGTTGGATACCGGCTTGTGTACCAAAGTGCCCGTAGATTTGGAGGAGTTTGCGTACCAAAGTGCCCGTGGTTTGCGTACCAAAGTGCCCGTGGAAAACCTCGTCGAACGCACAAAGGTATCCGCAGCTGCAGACCCGCACGGGCCGCCCTACTGAGGGAGCCGGTACCTGATCAACCGCGAAGCAGCTTCTTGCGTGTGATCGGAGGCGGAGAGAGCTTCAGATGAAGCCCCTTCGGACTAGCCTGGATCTCGGACTTCGGGTAGACGAGCTGGACGCTCTTGAGGGTCCGAAGGAAGACCTGGCGGAACTTGCGGATCGTCCGATAGTTCGAGCCGAACTGCTCATGCAGCGAGACCCACGGCACGAGAGCAGCGCCCTTCGGGTGGACCCGGCAAAGTCGTTGAGCCAGCCACGCATAGATGTCGAGGCCCATGGCACTGTGGGACAGAGCGCACACGGCCGCTGGGTCCAGCGGTACGGCGTGGTCGACGAGACTTCTGAAGTACTCGAGCGAGAGGGTGACGGTCGAGGGCCAGAAGACCCGCTGATTCGCGGCCTTGGGGAACCACAGATCAAAGCTCGATATCACCGAGATCTTTCCCTGCGTCTGAGTGGTGCCAAGGGCGAAGCGGATCTCGGCAGCCGACAGCGAAGCCACCTGCTCTTTCATCGCCCGTACCTCGCGACCATTGAGCGGACGAGGTTGGCCGTACTTGTCTGGCAAGACGCGGCTGAAGAACGACGTCATGCTGTCGCCTACGTCGATCTCGTGAGACTGCGTGAGAATCGCGGCCGTGTTGAGGTGGATCAGTACGAGCCGGGCCTTGGGCCCAAACGGTAGGGCAAGGTCGACCCAGCATCCTTCAGCTTCGTTGTAGGCGCTTCCTGCCTCCATGCGCAGGTGCGTGTGACCGTTGCTCCGTTCGATGTTGCGTTCAGCTGTGCGCCGATAAGGTAGCGAGGTCTGGCAAAGAACCGTATGTTGGTACGTCGGCGAGGTCCGCTCGACTGTGTCTAGCTCGACCGCGGCATCGATGAGCCGGAGCTGGGTCCTACTTGGCGGCTGGCTAGATCGCGGCGCCTTGTCGTCGTCGATGCGGTGATTCAAGGGACAAGATCTCCTAGCGCTTCGGCGGCGCGACGGGGGCCGCTTCAGGGACGCCATACCGAGCAAAGAGCATGTTTAGGCCCTCACCAAGTAGGTCGGCAATCGTGCCCCCCCGCTTTGCTTGGACGAGTCGCAGAGACGCCTTCACCTCAGGCGGGAAGTACGCGCTGACGATGACTTTCCCGACACGGCTTGCCGGCTGTTTGGATCCAGTCGATGGTGATCCCGCTTGACCTTCCACGGCCTTGGGGGCCCCCGTTTCCCGGCGCGCATTTTCGACGGCCGCTTTGATGCTTGGTCTTGCCATGGCTTTGGATCTCCTTTCTAGATGCGCACAATACCACATGTGAATTTGTGCACCTGCTCGATTTCGGCCGCAGCTTTCCCCCTCGGATCGAACTCCTGAGGGGTGAGCCCTAGCACCGAAGAATCGCCAAACGCTGCACGGTTACCGAAGGTGTGCGGACAGACGGAGAACGGTGCAGTGGGATGGCCGGCGATCGAGGCCGCAGCCTCGGCAATGCGGGGTGCGTAGGGCGGCACACTGTTCAGGAAGACGAAGGTGGGTACCTCACCGGCGACATCGAGAATTTGCTTTGTCGCCGGAAGTGTCTCGATGTCATCAATCTGCGGACGGCACGGGACGAGGATGAGGTCGGAGACTTTCGCCGCAGCGATGGTCGCATCGGCGCTCTTGGGGGGCGTGTCGATCAGCACGACGTCGACGACCTTTTGGGCAGCGTCGAGCGTGTCCTGCAGCAGCGGTAGCACCGTAGGGATGACCTCGGGCGCGTCCGCCTCTCGCCGCTTCCCCCACAAAGCAGCGGAGGCCTGAGGATCCAGGTCCACGATGGCGGCCGCTGTGCCGCTTCGTTCGAAGGCTACAGCGAGGCAACGCGCCAGCGTCGTCTTGCCGGTCCCGCCTTTCTGCGCCACGAGTGAAATGGTGAGCATGTCTTGAAGTCTCTTAGTCGTTTGTTCACATGCGCACAATCTCATAAAACAACTGTAGAGACTGTGCGCCTGGCCACAATCGAGCATACTCTCATCTCAGGCGCCTGAACAAGGGTAGCTCCGTGAGCCGGACACCTCGGTGGAAGCCAGACGGCATTGTCGTAAAATACAATCTGCCTCGACACTGGGGAGGGAAACCCATGACGGAACATCTACGAAGCCCGAAAAGTGCCGAAGCCTTGCGAGACCGACTTCGGCGCGTACTCTGCTCGCGGTATGGAAGTGTCGCGTCAGCAGAAAGGGCATTAGGCCTACCTCGCAAGACGCTCGCGGCACGTCTCTCTGGACGGCTCGTTCTTAGAGCCGAAGAGCTACAAGCCCTCGTTGAGCGGGTAGCACAGGACCGAAACGACGTGGACGCCCTGATGTCCGATGTCATGGGACTACGTCCCAGAGCGCTGCAGAGCTCGGAGCCGGCTGCCACGCTGTCTCGGTTCTTCCGGGTGGCGGATGAAACCTGCCCCCTGCTTCAGAACCTTTGTGACGCTTCCGTTGTTGCTGGCGGTGATGAGCTCGCCGAGAGTGAGCTTTCCCGCCTCGAATCCCTCCGAATCAGCGATCCGCAGGCGGTAGCCGACGAGTGTGCGAGCCTGATCGAGCGCCGATGGTCACCGCAGAGTACGGCGCGACTCCTGGCCATTTGGGCAGCCTCTGAAAGAAAGTTGAAGAAGCCAGGGCGAGCGGCGGCGGTTCTTTATGCTGCGCTTCGATTAGTTCAACCTTCAGACACACGAGCCGCGATCGAGGTTCTCCAGAAGACAGCGTACCTACTGATGGCAGTTAGCCCACACGACGCCTATGCCATCATCGACCGGGCCCACCGAGCGGCCGTCTTTTCGAGAAACGAGGAGAAAGTAGGGGAGACGCTAGTTGATCTGGGGCTAGCTCACGCGGCCTGTGGGAACGACCGACAGGCATACAAGAGTTACTCTGCATCGCTGCACTATCTACAACCTCAGCAGACGCGACACCTCAAATCAGCGCACATCCCCCTTGCGTATTACTGTTGTGTACTCCACCGCGATACTGCTAGGGCCCGACGACATGCCCAGGCAGCCCGAGATCTGGAAGATGACGAACCTTCTTTCGGCACGGCCTGCCTTCTCTGGACGACGGCGATTATCGAGTACCACGAAGGCCAGTTGGGCGAGGCCGTAAAGCTGATTCAGGCTGCTATACCCCTTCTTGGAACCGCTGCTCCTAGGGATCAACTCCTTGCGCATCTTCAGCTGATCCAGATACGAGCGGAGCTAGATCCCCAGCAGGCGCATTCAGAGCTGCTTCAGACGCTACCTCTGCTCCAACGCATCGCGGAGCAATCTGATAGCCCGGCAGTCGGACTGGTCCTTGCGTACACCTCCGCAGTCCTGGTCGGCAATGCGAGCGAAGCGAAGGCTGCCGTCCAGCGCCTCGGCGCTGGCAGCAGCCTTCTCTCGTTTCATCGCACCTAATCACCCGCCACCACTGGGTTCGGGAAAGGGTCCTAGTTCCGTGTCACCACCAGGCTCGGCCAGGGGACCTAGCTCAGAGTCCGGCTCCGGTGAAAGATCGTCACCACTCGGTTCGGCGAAGGGGCCCAGTTCGTCAGGCCCTGTGTCCCCCAGAACCAGGACCTCGAGGAAGTCCACCACCGCGGTGAGCATCCGGCCAATGTCGATCCGCTCAGCGGCAGACTCCGCTGCCAGGGTCGACGGTGCCGCGAGTCCGATCAGGCACACGAGCACCACCAGTAGTTTCAGCTTCATCCTCCTCATCGTCGTACTCCTTTCGGGTTCTAGGCGCGCCCGCAACGTGTAGGGGGGGCGCCTCTCCGTGTTCATGGAGATCAACGGAGCTCCATGGGTTCGGTTGATTCTGATGCGTCCCCACCGGCGGGGTCGAATCTATGCGTCCCCACTGGCGGGGACACGGGCGCCTCACCTCAGCGGCGGGGAATACCACCGGGGACGATTGACAGGCTTAGAACGAGCCGTACGATTCCTCCTAGCCTCCGATCCTCAAAGGGAGGACTCGACAATGCTCAAAGGTGCTTCGCCTTCTTTCGGAGCCAGATAGCTCCATCCCCAAGCGACGAAACGCGCCCTGGACCCTGACCGGTCAGAGCACCTAGAGACTCCGCGCCAACCTCCTTGAGGTTGGGAGGGTAGAGCTGCGCCTGAACATTCCGGCGCTCTGAATAACTGGATCCTCATCAAGGAGCGCCACATTGGATCTACGGCCCTATTTCTCACGTCCCGACACGCCTGAACGCCTCCGGGCGATCGCTAGCGCCGCCGTTCTCGTCGACCACTGCGAACCCCCATACGACGACGGCCGCCAACTACTGAGCGACTACCTCGAGAACGCTTTCGCCCGCGAGCTCGCCACCCTCAGGACCATGGTCGAGCGCTCCGGACTGCGGTCCGCCCACCTCTGCGCCGCTTGCCTCGGCTGCTATTGGCGATACCGGCGCAGCGCTGCCGACGACTTCGCCGCCCAGGTCCGGGATGCCGGCGGAGGGCTCGGGCATCTCTCCACCCTCGCCCTGCTCGCCGCTGCGGTCCGCCTCGGCCGCACCCTCGGCGCCGAAGATGAGGTCCAAGACCTCGCCGAAGATCTCGACGTCGCTCTGGGGGCCTGGGACCCCCGGCAGCTTTCGGCCGAGGACGCACGACACCTGCGGCAGGCAGGGGCACGCCTCGTGGAGGTCCGGATGTGCGCTTAGACGTCCTCGTTCACACGTCAGAAGACCACCCCACTCCTGGTGAGATCTCCACCGAGATCTCCGGCGCCGAGGGGGAGCCCATCTTCGTCCCCTGGTGCACGACCCCGGAGTTCGTGCAGGGCCGGCCCTACCCGCTGGCAGGCTTCTCCGGAGATCTCGAGACGCCGGTCCGCATCCAGTTGGTGCATCCGAAGCAGCTGCCCCTCACTGAGGCCCTAAGGGTTCCGAGGAACCGGGTCGTCTTCGAGAAGCCCCCCCAACCGCCAAAGGGACAGCGGCGGCGGACGCTCAGCCTCAACATGGGGTACCAGCAGTACGAGGCCCTGCGGGTCCTGGCCAAGCGGGACCGACTCGCCGTCGCGGCATGGATCCGTTCGCTGGTGGAGCGGGAGCTCCACTTCCGCCGGCTTTGATTGGGAAGGATGAGGGGATTGATGCATACGGACGAGGGAAACCTCTCAGGCCATGACGCGCTGCGTCTGGCGCTGCAGCGCTACCGCGACCGCGAGCACCGCAGCACCCTAGCCCCCCTCGCCGCCCAGGCGCTGTGGGGCCTCCAGAAATCTAAGACGCCCGATCTGCCGGCGCTTCGCCGGGCCGCCCACCTCCAGGCCCTGGCACTGTGGGAACGCTGGGAGGATCCGGGGGTGGGGAGGCTCAAGGGGGCGCTGGCCGCCCTGGCGCAGCAGTTCCATGGCGCCTGCGAGGACTCACCGGAGTGGACGGACTGGCAACACGCGCGGGGCGTGTGCCTCGGCCGCCTGGCGGAGTGGGACGACGTCCACCGGGCCCGTGTGGCCCTGTGGGACGCGGTGGCCGGCAACGTGCGCTACGGCCGCGTAGAACGGGCCTTGATCTGCGGCCTGGACTTGCTGGTCCTCGTGCATCGCTCCAGAGCCTGGACAAGTGAAGCCATCGTCACGGCGAACCGGATCCAGAGAGAGCTGGAGCGCCACGACGGACCCTATGGGGATTCGGATTCGGTGCTGGTAAAGGCCATCCTCCTGGGCAGCCGAGGTCTGTATCGACTGATGCGAGTTCGAGAGCACAGACTGAAACGGTCACCACTTTTCCACGGAGATTCCGTTCTATAGACAGGAACCCCTGCGATGCTCCCTTCTGACGACACGATCCTTCGGAGACCTGGGACGCCCACTGAGATGAGTCGGCACACGATTCCTTTTTCGGCGAAGAATTCCAGTTGCGCACCTGTAAGATATAGCCTTATAATTCACGCAGGCATGGCTTGTCGCCTCGGCCACATGGCCATGCCTGAAGCCTAAACTGCGGATCGACTGGAGGTTTGAAAGTTTTAACCTTTCGAAGCTTTGTCTGCTCAGCTACCCTTTTGCTACTTATTTGCCAACCAGCGTTCTGCCAGTCCGAAGCGGAATCCCCGGTACTGCCTGAGTCTGGGGCGTATCAGCTCTACTCTGCCCTGTCCAAGGCTGACGCTCTTGCGGTCTACGACAACCTTCCTTCGGATACCCGAAACGATCTCTGGAAAACACACCTACTGCGGGCTCTGTCAGAGACTCCGGACCTCACAGTGGAGCAACAGATGCTGATCCTCGCGGGTATAGGCATCATGGAGAGTGGGATCCTCGACGAGGAGGTGCCACCCACTTCCGGAGACCGCGCCGACCTGCTCTACCATTTCGAGAGGCAAGCCAAGGCTGAGTTCGAGCCCGCCCTGGGTCGTGAACTCTTCGCCAATCTAGACCCTTCCATCCGATTCGGGGCCCTCGATCTTGCCGGAGCCCCATGCGACATCAGAGGTCTTCAGAGACTCAACTGCAGCTGCAGTACTGAGAGCGACTGGTGTGACTTCTTGACCAATCCTGATCCAGAGTGCATCAAGGATAACTTCTTCTGCATTCCGAGAGCCGCGGGCTGCGGCCTCTTCTTCCAGTACTCTTGCGATGGCATTTGCGGAGGAGGATGAAATACTAGCTGTCCTGTGAAGCTGGTCCTTCGATCGAAGCAGGATGGATCGGCGCACACTTGGACCTGGAGAGATTGCGAGCTACCTGGGGCCCTTGACCGACGAGGCCCCGAAACACTCGATGAAGACAGGAGAGCAATCATGAAGACGTCTAGTAAGTTTCCTGGTCCCCTGGGCTTGGCGGCCGCACTCGGGAGCCTGAGCGGTCTCCTGCTCATTTCTGTCATCGCTTTTCTTGGCAGTGGCCCCGGGATCCTCTTCGCGTTCGGGGCGATAGGTCTCGCCTGCATCGTGGCAATCCGTGCAGAGCGGATCGAGCGCTTTGGAACGCGGTTCGGTATTGCGATGGGCTCCTTTGTCCTCAGCACGATCATGGCCTACATCGCCGTCGGGATGAGTCCGAATACCGCGTTGCTGTCTTTCGGTGAGCACTCATGGAGAGTCCTCTTGATCGTAGCTGCAAGCGCTTTAGTCAGCCTGCCGGTGGCTCGGCTATCCCGAAACTCGATTCAGATGGCTGACTAGTAAGGCCCCAGGTCGAATCCGGCCCTGAGCTGAGAGCGGCGAGGTCAGCAGGTCGCACTTGCGCCTCGCTGTGCTTGCATCATTCGGGTGTCTCGGTGGGTCCGGCGAAGAACGGCCTTCCTACCGCTCCATCCCGTAGTCCTGGTCTCGTAGGAGCTTCTGGACCTTGGAGTGCACAGAGACCGCCAGCTTCACCCACGGTGGGGCGAGACGGTAGAGCAGCGTCTTGGGGAGCCGGCCGCCGCGGCCGCGGCCGGCCACCAGCTTCCATATCTCCTTCTCGAGGCGCTGACGCTCCCCCTTCGCGCCAGGCGCCACCCGCTGCAGCTGGTGCAGCGCGGCGCTCAGAGGGGAGAGGCGGCCGGCGTCGTAGCGCTGCAGCTTCCCCAGCACCTCACGGTCATCGGCGCTCAGCTGCGGCAGGGACCGATGGGGCATCCGGTACGCCCGCTGACGCAGGGCGTCCATCAAGGCCTCCCGGGACCCCAGCTCCGTCTGCCGGTCCGAGAGCTGGCGTCTCGCCGCTTCTGTGGCCTTCAGCCGCGGCACCAGGTCGCGTAGATGCTGGATCTCGCGTTGCCGCTCGATCGCCCGCCGAGCCGCCTGGCGGATGCGTTCCACGGCCTGTTCACGGCCCTTGCGATCGAAGAGCCCCCCCGGGAGCTTGCCGTAGGCGGCGGGATCCTTCTGGATCTGCTCGAGTGCCTGGGTGAGGTCCGGCGCCGCGGAGAGCTTGTCGCGGACCTCGTAGTGGTAGAGGTAGGCGTCGCTGACCTCGCCCCCTGTCCTGTTCAGCCGCTCGAGTCGGTCGAGCTCTCTTTGGGCGTCCCTCGAATTCTGCAACCGGGGATCATGGTGGGACGGTCGCATGGCTTTGAGCTGGTCGCGGATCTGTTCGTGCTCCCGGAGGCGTTGCAGGGCCTCCTGGAGCCCCGGTAGGCCTCGCTGCACGGCGTGCTCGTTCGGGGCCACCCTCTTGCCTCGGGTCTTGGGAGATCGGCCGTCTGAGGGGCCGCCATCGGCGGTCCGGTCTCGGTATCCGTGCCAGCTCTCCCCGAAACGCGCCTCGAGGCGGGGCAGGGAGGATCCACGGTGCAGGCTGCTGGGCTTGGCGGTGGTCTGACCGTCGTAGATCTGGAGACCTCGGCCGGCGGCCTGGAGCACCAGGCCGTGACGAGCGAGGCGCGCCTCGAGGTCCGCCCAGCTGGTGGCCTCCTTGAGGTCCTCGGCAACGCCGAGGCCGCGCAGCTGCTCGACCAGGGGAGGCTTACCGTCCTGGGCGGCCTGGCGCACTTCTCGAGACGTGACGGTGCGTTCGGGCTCGGGGCGTTCGCCGTAGAGGTAGCCCCGGACCTGGCGTAGACCGTGCTCGAGCTCGAGGTGGCGCAGGCAGGTCTGCATCCGGACGCGGTCCTGCCATCGGTCCCAAGCTTTGCCGGTGTTTTCGTGGATGCGGTTGGCGAGGACGTGGAAGTGGGGGTGCTCGCGGTCCTTGTGGGCGACGATGAGGACCTGTCGATCGGCGAGTTCGAGGTCGTGGAGGATGCGGTCGGCGATTGCTTCCATACGGTCCTGGTCGAGGAGGGGAGCGTCCTCGACGTGGAAGCTGACCGAGAAGTGGTACATCGGCTGCTCGACGCGCACGTCGCCGAGCTCGGCGGTGGCGTCCATGATCTTGGCGGCCAGCTCAGGATCGTCGGTGGGGAGGTTTCGAGCACTGGTCCAGTCGACGCGGGTCTCGGGGTCGACCTCGTGGCCCCGTCGTCCGTGGACGAGGTAGCCGGCGACGTCGCCGGCGCTGGCGGCGGAGGCTTGCTTGGCGATGGCCATCAGAGGTCTTGGATCTTGGCGAGGGCGGCGGAGAGGACGCGTTGTGCATCTTCTCGGACGACCTGGTCGAGGTGGGCCATGCGGGTGAGCTGGTTGAGGTTGTTGCCGAGGCGTGCGAGCTCGCGGATGGCTTCCTTGCGCAGGGCGTCGGGTGCGGCGTTGGGGGTGGGTTCTTGGAGGGCTTGAGCGCGGACGTAGGTGGTGACGTTGACGCCGGCTTTGGCGGCGAGTCGTCGGACGCGTGCCCAGTCGGGATCGCTGAAGCGGAGGCAGCGATTACGGAGGGGATTGGGGGTGAGGCTGGGGATGGTGGGGCCTCCGATGGGTGGGGCCTCTTGAGCCCCCGGAGGGGAGCGAAAGAGGCGAGCTGTAGGATATATGCGAACGGGGCGAAGCTCCCGTTTGCATATATCCTACACTAGCTCGCTGTCCCCACATCAAGCCCCACCACGCGTACTTCCTACAGCAGGAGGTCGACAGGCGAGGCGTCGATAGGCGACCTCGACCGTCGACCCATCTAACTTCCGGTCATTTGGGTTTGGACTTGAACCCTTCAAGTCCAAACCCAAATGACCGCCCCAGCGCCGATGGGTCTGTAAATCAACAACCCGGAAAATCGGGTTCCCGCTGAACCAATACCATCCCGACAGCCCCTTGCTGCGTCAAATCCTTCCGAGGACCCTCCAGGCCGAGGAGCTGGACTGGGGAGGAGCGCGGCCTCGACGAGGAGAGACGGGGGCACAGCCACGTGGCCAGCAGCGACCTGTCGCACGGTCCTCAACAACTCGCTACGAGAAGCTCCCCTCGCCAGATATCCAGAAGCGCCGACGACCAGGGCCTCGAAGGCGCGGTGGCTCGGAGGTAGAGCGGCAAAGATGACGATCTTCGCGTTGGCGTCGGCGGCTCGGATGTATCGGATCGCTTGGACAATCGCACCGGTCCGAGAGCTGGAAGCGGAACGGGATCCTTTGTCCAGAGTGCCTGTGGGCGGGGGTGGAATCGGTGATGCTTAGCGACGAATTCCGTCTATTCCTGCATGCTGTCGGCCTCCTCAAACGCCCCCTCGAAGATCGATTCCCAGGAGTTCCAGGGCCTTAGGCCCAGCGTGGCCGCGTAGGCTCGACGGTACATCCCATCCGTTTGTGGGGTTCTGTGAGATCTTTTACGCTCTACATTCCTTCCTCATCCCCCTGGCCAACTTAGGGAGTACACCATGGCCAGAATCCTAATCGTCGACGACAATGCCGTTTGCCTGATGGTCGCAGCTCACATGGTGCGGACTCTCGGTCACGAGACCGTTCTCACCGATAACGCCCCTGACGCGCTGCGCCTGTTCACCGACTCTCTAGCCGTCGATCTCGTGCTCATGGACTGGCGGATGCCAGAGGTCGATGGAGTGCAGGCCACACGCCGCCTGCGCCAGCTCGAAGTGGAGGATGGAACCCCTCGGGTGCCCATCATCGCGATGTCGGCGTCGGCCATGGATGTGGATCGTCGACGCTACCTCGAGGCGGGGATGGATGATCTGCTAGCTAAGCCGTTGACACCGAAGACGACCCGAGAGATTCTCGAAATCTGGCTTGAGCGTCCGAGATCTCCGATTCTCAACCCGTCCCGCCTTAGTCGAGTCGAGCATACTCCCGGCTAGGTCGGAGGTCTGGAACTGGTCCAAGTAGTGGAGGGTGACGGTCCGGTCGGCGCCGTCCAGGACCGGGCCTACATCCAGCCGTACCGGTGCTCATGGACTGGCTTATTTGGGCTGCGCTGTAGGCAGAAGGGGAGGTCGGTGAGCACAAGAAGTAGGGGGCTACCAAACCCAAACCCTCTAGCCGGACGATGAGGGGCCATCTCCGGGGAGATGCCGCGGCGTGTCCGTTGATCAACATCGTCCGACTGACGCCGAGGGCGACGGGGCCTTCGCTGACAGACAGATCCAAGAGTTCGATACGCCCTGGGATGCTGATACCTTGATCTCACGACTGGATCTGACGCGGCCTGGCTCACCACACCTCCGGGCCCTGCCCCCCGAACCACACGGAGATAGCGCCTGAGCAATCTGAACGAGACTCTTGATCAGTCCATGCCAGACCGATGGCGCCATTGGCGTAAGAACGCCAACCTGGCCCTCGCCCGCCACAAGCTCGGCGTCCTGGCCCGAGATCTGACCGCCTGAGACAAGCGAGGCTATTCTCGTGGCGACCTTCGATCCAGAAACCGGCGGCCTGATCATTCACTTGATTTACGACGGCAGTCCGGAAGCGGGCAAGACCGAGTCGATCCGCGCTCTTGGTCACCATCTCGGCCGTGAAGTGGTGACCCCCGAAGAAGACGACAAAGGCCGGACGCTCTACTTCGATTGGATGGACTATGCGGGCGGGCTGCGTATGGGTCGCCCTATCCAGTGCCGAGTGGTCGCCGTTCCAGGACAGCTAGCCTATCGCGATCGGCGGCAAGTCATCCTCGCAGCAGCAGACGCGGTTGTTTTCGTCGTCGATTCCACGCGCCTAGGCTTTGAAGCCTCGGCGCGCCAGTTCGCCGATCTCCAGGAGTCGCTCTCGCTTTACCCACGAGAGGTACCGATCATCGTCCAACTGAACAAGCTGGATAAGGCAGATGCGCTAGAAGTCGCCTACATGCATGCTGTCTTAGATGCTCCGGGAGTGCGTAAACGTACCGAGACCGTAGCGATCAACGGCGCGGGAGTTCGAGAGACGTTCGTGTTCGCTGTCGGTGAAGCGCTTCGAGCCATGGATACCGCAGAGAATCTCTACCGAACCCCAGGGGAGTACGAGACCCTTGAAATGAAACTGCCGGACCCCCAAGAGCTGCGCCACATACTCGAACGCAATTCTTGAAGTCCCATCA
>JBCDIS010000186.1:0-13726 GCA_038748685.1 Acidobacteriota bacterium
CACGGCCAGCGGGACGCCGGGGACGACGCCGGGGACGGGTTCACCATCGAGGTGCTGAACAACGGCTCGGTGGTGGACACGATCGTGTCGATCGGCGACGTGACCAACGCGGCGGCATGGACCAGCGTGTCGACGGTGGTGTCGAACCCCGGCGACGTGCAGATCCGGGTCCGTGCGACTGATGCGACCGGAGGCGGCGATATCGTGGAAGCCGGCATCGACAACGTGCGGATCACGCCGACGACTCCTCCCGCCTGCGTGGTGGAGCAAGGTTTCGAGTCGGGTAGCGCTGGCTGGGTGAACGACGGTGCGTCGACCTGCACGACGGGTGCCTATGTGTCGGGGAACCCGACGAACCCGGGCGGCGGCCAGCAGATCGTCGGCTCGAACACGGGTACGGGCTCGCTGTTCACCGGAGTGAACACGGCTGCGGGCACGAACGACGTGGACGGCGGGAACTGCATCCTGCGTTCGCCGACGTGGTCGGTGCCGTCGGCGTCGACGCTGTCGGTGGCGTACTGGCACGGTCAGCGCGACGCAAACGACGATCCGACCGGGGACTTCTTCCTACTGGAGGTGTCGACGGACGGCGGTGCGACGTTCACGACGCTGGCGTCGAACGGGGACAGCGCGTCGACGGCGTCATGGACGACGGCGACGTCGGCGATCGCCGCGGGATCGGACGTGCAGCTGCGGGTGCAGTGCTCGGACGGCACCGCCGGCGGTGACCTGGTGGAGTGCGGCATCGACGACGTGTCGATCTGCGCTCCCTGATCCCGAGGGTTCGGGCGGCCGTCTACGGGCGGCCGTCCGATGCCCTCCGCCTTGAGGCTTGCTTTTCCTTTCCTGCGTCCCTGGGGCCGAGCCAAGCTGCCAAGTCGGCGGGTTGCCTCGGTGGCAGCTTTTCAGCCAACCCTGACCTCGCGGATGGAGGCCGTTTCGAACGGCGGCGGGGTCACCGTTCGAACGAAGGAGAGATCGATGACCCTGAGACTCCGTTCCCCCCTCGCTTTCGTTTCCCTCTGCCTCCTCCTGCTCGCATCGTGGCCCGCCGCGGCTCAGGATGACGCAGTGACCTTCCTCGAGCGCAGTGGCCTCACCCGTTCGGTGAGCCCCGCCGCCGTCGAAGCGTGGACCGTCGACGTCGACCCGACCCCGCTGGCGGCCCACGCCCCGGTCCTGGAGATCGACCTCTTCGACGGTCAGCAGCACCGCATCGAAGCCTTCGACATCGAGCAGCGCGCCCCCGGCGACCTCGCCTGGCGGGGCAGCTTCAAGGACGGCGGACAGGCGATCCTGACGGTCAAGCACGGGCTGGTGGTGGGGGTCCTCTACACCCCCGACGGCGTCTACGAGCTCACCACCTCGGCCCAGGGGCAGGTGTTCCAGAAGCTCGACGTGAACGCCTTCCCCCCCTGCGCCCACGAGGACGTGGACGTGGACACGGCTCGCAACCACTTCCACGACTACGGCTTCGACGGTTCGACCCGTCCGGTGGCGCCCGCCGTTTCGCCCGTCGGCGTCGAGCGCAACACCCGCGCTCCGGACCTCATCGACATCATGGTGATCTACACGCCCCAGGCGCGGAACGGTGCCGGCGGCACGGCGCAGATCGAGGCGACGGCCCAGAGCTCCATCGACGTCTCCAACACCGCCTTCGCCAACAGTCAGACCAATGCCCAGTTCACGTTGGTCCACACCGCCCAGGTGGCCTACAACGACTCCGGCAACATCCGCAACGACCGTAACTGGGCCCAGGCCGACCCCACCGTCAACGCCCTGCGTGACCAATACGCCGCCGATCTGGTGGGTCTTCTTGTGGAGAACGGCGGCGGCGGTTGCGGCGTCGCCTTCCTGATGGGGAACGAGAGCGCCGCCGGTTTCGCCCCCTTCGGCTACCAGGTTACCGCCCGCTCCTGCGCCGTCGGCAACCTCTCCTACCCCCACGAGCACGGCCACAACATGGGCCTGCAGCACAACCCGCAGAACGGCGCCCCCCAGTCTCAGGCGTACCGTAACTATGCCTACGGCCACTACAACAACGGCAACTACCGGACGGTGATGTCCTACAGCAACCCCTGCAGCTCCGGCTGCACCCGCCGGCCGTACTTCTCGAATCCCAACGTCGTTTTCCAGGGGGCCGCCACCGGCATCGCCAACCAGCGGGAGAACGCCCGGGTGATCGACGAGGTGGCGCCGTTCACCGCCAACTACCGCAGCGGCGGTGGCGGCGGTGGGGGTACCTGCAACGGCACCAACTGCATCGATTGGAGCTCCACCGGCACGGTGTCCTTCGCCAACCAGGACAGCGACGGCAACGTCACGGTCCTCGACGGCGGCGACACCCTGCTGCTCCAAGACAACACCTGGCGGCGCACGACCCAGACCTTCTCCGTCACCGCCAACACCGTCGTCGAGTTCGATTTCCGCTCCACCTCCCAGGGTGAGATCCACGGCATCGGCCTCGATGAGGACAACGTCCTGTCGTCCGACCGGATCTTCAAGGTCCACGGGACTCAGAACTACGGCATTACCAACTTCGACAACTACAGCGGCGGCACCCAAAGCTACTCGATCCCCGTGGGTCAGTTCTACACCGGCGCCTCGATGTCCCTGGTCCTCGTGAACGACAACGACGCCGGCTCCGGCAATGACAGCTACTTCACCAATGTCCGGGTATTCGAGGCCGGCAGCGGTGGTGGTGGTAGCTGCGCCATCGACACCGGTTTCGAAAGCGGTGCCGCGGGCTGGACCACCGGCGGCGACTGCTCCACGGGCACCTTCGTCGTCGGCACCCCCAGCCAGCAGACCTCCACGGTGGTGACCCAGGTGGGCGGCGCCCACGGCGGCTCGAATGCCCTCTACACCGCCTCCAACTCGAGCGCCGGAAACGCCGACGTCGACGGCGGCACCTGCATACTGACCTCGCCCTCCATCAGCGTCGGCGACGCCTCCACCCTGGAGGTTTGGTACTTCCACGGCCAGCGGGACACCGGCGACGACGCCGGGGACTTCTTCCGCCTCGAAGTGTCCACCAACGACGGAACCACCTATACCCCGATCGTCAACATCGGTGACGTGCGCACGGTTGCCCAGTGGACCCAGGTCACCGCCGCCGTGCCGAGCGGATCGGACGTCCGCGTGCGGGTCCAGGTGGCGGACGGGCCGTCCACCGGCGATATCGTCGAGGGCGGCATCGACGACCTGTCGATCTGCCCGAACTGAGCTGGACTTTGCGATTCGGTGGCCGGCCCCGCCGCGGGGCCGGCCCAGTCTTTACGCCGGCCAGCGGATCGACCAGGATAGGGCCCTTGTTTCTTGGATGCCGCACGATGCGGTAGGAGGACCGGGTGCCCGAACGGAGCGCGGAACGTTGGCGGATGCTGGCCCTGGTGGCGTTCGCCGAGCTATTGGGGATGTCCCTTTGGTTCACCGCCAGCTCGGTGGCGCCCCAACTGCGGGAGCTGTGGTCCCTCTCGGTGGCCCAGACCGCGGCCCTGACCACGGCGGTGCAGGTGGGCTTCGTCGTCGGGACGGCCCTGGCGGCGGTGGCCAACCTGGCGGACCTCTGGCCGTCCCGCCAATACTTTGCGGTCTCGGCGGTCCTGGCGGCCGCCGCCAACGTCGCCCTGCTGTGGGCCCCGGGTTTCGCCTCGGCGGTGGCCCTGCGTTTCGCCACCGGCTTCCTGCTGGCGGGGGTCTACCCACCGGCGATGAAGATGATCGCCACCTGGTTCAGATCGGCCCGGGGCCTGGCCATCGGCACCGTCGTGGGGGCCCTCACGGTGGGGAAGGCGGCCCCCTATCTACTGGGGGCGTTGGGGGGCGCGGAGGTGGGGCCGGTGGTGGGGTGGTCATCGGCGGCCGCCCTGCTGGCGGGTGCGGCGGTGGCGCTGGGTTACCGGGATGGTCCCCACGCTTTCCCCCGTCGTCCCTTCTCATGGCGGTTGGCGACGGGGGTCTTGGCCCACCGCCCGACGCGTTTGGCGGTGGGGGGCTACCTGGGGCACATGTGGGAGCTCTACGCCATGTGGACCTGGACCCCAGCCTTCGTGGCGGCCAGCTTGGCGGCCCGGGGCGTCACGACGCCGGGGCTCGGCGACCTGCTGTCCTTCGGCGCCATCGCCGCCGGCGGACTCGGGTGCGTCTGGGGCGGCCGGGCGGCGGACCGAATCGGCCGCGGGCCCCTAGTGACCTGGGCAATGGCCGCCAGCGGCGCCTGCTGCCTGTTGGCGGTCTTATGTTTCGGCGCGTCCCCTTGGATCCTCGCCCTCCTCACCTGGACCTGGGGATTCTTCGTCGTGGCCGACTCGGCACAGCTCAGCGCCATGGTCACCGAGGTGGCGCCGCCCCACGCCGTGGGAACCGCCCTCACCCTCCAGACCTCCCTCGGCTTCCTGCTCACCACGGTCACCATCCAGTGGGTTCCCGAGCTGGCGGACGCCTGGGGCTGGCGCTGGGCCTTCCCGGTGCTGGCCCTCGGGCCGGCGGTGGGAATCCTCGCCATCCGGCGGCTGAAGCTCCGTTGACGCCCGTTCCCCAACGCGAAAGCCCCGGCCTGGGCCGGGGCTTTCGAAGGGCGGGGCAGAGCCGAGATCACATGGAGGAAGCCTGGCTCTGGAGGGCCTGGAGACGCTCCTGAATCTCCTTCATCTTCTTGCGCCGCTCCTCTTCGAGGGCCGCGAGCTGGTCGCCGTAGTCGAAGAGGGCGCCGTCGGCGTCGGCGGAGTAGACCCGGGGGAATTTCGACACCGAGCCGGTGTCGTCGAACTCCAGGTTGCCGGTGGCCCCGGGGTGATCCTTCACCGCGTCCCGCAGGCCCCGCCGCACCTCACTGGCGAGCTGGGGGCGGCCTTCGAGGGCGAGGGCCAGCACCTTCAGGGTGTCGTAAGCCTCGGCGGCGAAGATGTCGGGCTCCTCGTTGTACTTCGTGCGGTAGGCGTCGAGGAACTTCTGGGTTTCCGGCCGCTCGACGTCGATGAACGGGGAGTGGCTGAACAGGACCCCGCGGAGTTGACCCTTGAGGGATTGGAGCTGGGCCTTGTTGGCGATGGTCTGGGTGGTCAAGACGCGGCCTTCGTAGCCGGAGGACCGCAGCTGGCGGATGGCGGTGGTGAGCCAGTCTCCGTAGCCGGCGAGGACCACGGCGTCGGGTTTGGCGGTCCCCACCTGCTCGACGGCGGTGGTCAGGTCCGCCTCTGCGGACGGAGCCTCGAGGCTCTCTAGGACTTCACCGTTCTGACCTTCGAAGATCGGACGGAACCCTTCCTCCAGGGCGGCGCCCCAGCCGGCGTTTTCGGAGATCATCACGGCGCTGGTGGCCTTCAGATCCTTGGCGGCGAAGGTGGCCAGGGTGCTGCCGGCGGTGGAGTCGGCGGGGGCCAGTCGGTAGAAGTGACGGGTCTTGGCGGAGAGCTGCTGGTTGCCGGCGGAGGGCGAGAGCAGGACGTGCTCCAACTCCTCGGCCACCGGCGCCATGGCTTCTGCCTCGCCGGGGGTGACGGCGCCGACGGCGGCGAGGGCCTTCCCATCCCGGATCAGGGTGCCGAGCTTGCGACCGGCCTCTTCCGGGTCGCTCTGGCTGTCTTCGAAGACGAGCTGGAGCTGGGAGCCTTCGGCGGCGAGCTCCTCTAGGGCCAGCTCGAGACCCCTCTTGGAGGACTGGCCGATGCCCTCGTCCGCGCCGGAAAGGGGTAGCACGGCGCCGATCTTGGGGGGTTCGGTCTCGCAGCCCGTCGCCAGCAGGGCGAGTGCCGGGAGGATCAACAAACGGTTCAGCGGTAGGCGGTACGGGGAGCTTCGGTGGATATGGGTCCGTCGCATCGGTCGTAGTCTCCTTGGAGCGGTGGAGCGAGCAGGGGCCTGGGAGCTCGAAGTGAAGGTCGGCCTTGCGGGACCCTGGGGGCGGAAGCCGCCGGGGCCGGAACCCGCGAAATCACTAGCGGGCGCATTGTAGCCAGGGCCAGGCCGGTCGCCAAGGGGGTGGGGGCCGATCGCCGGCGGCTCGGGGCAAAGACGCCGCGGACCGCGGTCGGCGGCGTCCGGGACTCAGCGGCCCTATTTCCAGGATTCGGGCTCGTCCAGCCCTCCGATGTCGGAGGTGCAATAGCGGTCGCGGCGCTCGGTGAGATCGGCGATGACCCGCTTGCGGAAGGCGAGGACGTCATCCTCCGCGAGCCCCTCCATGAGCTCGGCGCGGTAGGACTCGAGGTCGAGGGTCTCGAAGCGCAGGCGCACGGGCTGGAAGAACTTGGGCAGGCCTTTCTGGCCAGGGACCTGAATGTGGTGCAGCCCTTGGCTGTAGGCCAGCAGCAGCGTCCCGTCCGGGATACCGCGAATGAGATCGGCGATGCCCCCGCGGACCCGCATATGTTTGCCGTGCTTGTCGAGGCCGCCGGCCCTTTTCATACGGCCCTCCGGGAGGATGATGACCATCGACTCCGGGTCGTCCAGGCTCTGGACCACCTGCTCCCAGGTGTGGTCCCGCTCCCGGGTCACCGACACGATATTGCCGGCCACCATGTGCCAGAACAGTCCGACGATGGGTCGCTTCAGGGTGACGTCGGCGATGGGAATGGTGCAGTGGTTGGCCATTCTCCACAGGAAGCGGAGCGGCACCTGGCCGGAGAGCAGGGCTTCATAGAGACTGGTGTGGTTCAGGATCGCGACGATCCGAAACACCTGCTTCAGGTCCCCCTGGGGCTCCTGGACCCAGCGGGTCTCCTGGCGGAAGAGGGCGACGGAAAAAGTGCGCAGCGCCACCAGGACGCAGAAGACCATCAGGGCTCGAAGGGATCGCATGCGGCGTTCGGACCTCGTCGTGGGTATCGCGGACGGGCTGGGGAACCTTGGGATCGTCGGAGCGAGGCCGGATTGTAGCAGCCCGCCTTCCCCCGTCGCGCGGGGGCGCCCTCGGCGCCGGCCGCGGGGTAACCTCGGGGCCGGGAGCGGCATCGGAGCCGTACCGACCTCACCCACGAGCGAAAGGACCGCCATGAGCCTGCGAGAGCTTCAGTATCCGATCGGTGAGTACGAGCCCCCGTCCCGGGCGACCCGCGAGCAGATCGACGGTTGGATCAACCGGATCGAGACCCTGCCGAGCCGCTTCCGCGCCGCCGTGGAGCCGCTGTCCGAACCCCAGCTCGACACCCCCTATCGGCCCGGGGGGTGGACGGTTCGCCAACTCGTCCACCACGTGCCCGACAGCCACCTGAACAGCTATATCCGTTTCAAGTGGGCGCTGACCGAGGAGCGGCCCGCAATCAAGGCTTACCACGAAGACCGCTGGGCCGAGCTGGCGGACTCCCAGGGCCCCGTGGCGACCTCACTGGACCTCCTGACGGCCCTCCACCGGCGATGGGTTTCGCTCCTACGCTCCCTGGACGGCCCCCAATTGGAGCGGGAGCTGGTGCACCCGGACCTCGGGCCCCAGCGCCTCGACATCTACATCGGGCTCTACGCCTGGCACGGGGACCACCACCTCGTCCACGTCGAGAATCTGGTGGCGCGGGAGGGTTGGTGAAGGCGATCCCTTGGTGCGGTGGGAAGCCTGCGCAGACCCAGGGCGCCTGAACCATAGGACCGAGTCGCCGAACTCGTGGGACCGGTAGCCGCGGCGCTCCATCGCGACGTCCGCCGCGGCGAGGGTACCCCCGTCGGTGAACGCCTTCCGCAGCTCGTTGGGGCTCTCCCCGGGGCCGTGGACGCCGGTGACCACGGCGTCCACCACCCGCAGCTTGCTCCCGGGCCCCAGGGTCTGATCCGCCAGGCCGTTACCCGGGCGAAGTCCGCCCGGGGTCGCCGAGGCGTGCTCCAGGGCGCGGGTGACCGTCGTTCCGAGGGCGATGACCCGACCCCCGCGGCGCTGGGCGGCGCGGATGCGGGCCACCGTCGACGCCGGAAGGTGGTACGGCTCGTCGAAGGGGAGGCGGCGGTCTAGGTCTGGATCCCCGGTGGAGGAGAGGCCGGCGGCGTGGGTCAAGGTGGCGAAATCGATCCCCCGCCTGCGGAGCGCGTCGAGTAGCCCCCAGTCTAGGAGAAAGCCCGCCGACGGCGGCTCGAAGGCCACAGGCTGGGACGCCACCCGGGTCCACACGTCCCACAGGTCGAGGGGTTCCACCATGTGGGCGTATTGGATCGGCCGTCCGTGGGCCGCGATGCCGGCCCACACCCCGTCCGCCGGACCGGAGAAGCCGAGGCGGACGAGCCTCGGGTGGCCGAGCCGACGCCGCACGGTGGCGCGGAGCGTCCCGAGCTCGAAGACGTCCCCCTCCGCGAAGGGAGGTGGAAGGGGGCGGTCCTCGGTCTGGGTGCGGTGGTCCCCGGCGCCGAAGACGACGGCCAGGAAGTCGCGGACGTCGGCTGCGTCGAGGGTCCTCCGGCCCGCCAGGCGGACCTCGACGTCGGCCCCCGTGGGCCGATGGACGCCGTGGAGGCTGGCGGGGAGGGTGGCGGCGTCGTTGGCCACCACCAGGTCCCCCGGGCGAAGGTGGTCCGCCAGGGCCGAGCGCGGCCCGTGGCGGCGGGAACCGTCGGGCCCCACCGTCATCAGTCTCGCGTCCTCGGGGCGCTGGACCGGCCGGTCGGCGGCCCTCACGGTGCCACCTCCGTCGCCGCAGTTTCCATCCGCGTCTCGAGGTGGGACAGAAGCTCGGCGGCGGACTCCGCCGGCCGCTTCAGGGCGGCGGGGTCCGCCTCCGGCAGGGCCGCGGCGTGGAGGGGCGTGTCCATGTCCCCGGGCTCGAAGCTATCGACGAAAATCCCGGAGGCCGCCAGTTCCTCGTTCCAGATCCGGTCCATGTGGAGGAGCGCGGCCTTGCTCGCCCCATAGGCCCCCCAGCCAGGATAGGGGGTGGTGGCGGCGTCGCTGGTGATGTCGATCACCCCCGCCGGTCGGCCCTCCCGGGCCGTGGCGGCGAGGCTCCCAAGGAGGGCCTTGGTGAGTCGAAAGGGCCCCAGCAGGTTGGTGGCGAGGGCCTCTTCGAAGTCTTCGCACTCGGTGTCCGCCAGGGGGGCGAGGGGGACGGGCCCCAGGCTGGAGGCGTTGTTGACAAGGAGATCGAGGCCCCCGAGGGAGGCGTTGATCTGCATCGCCACCGGGTGGATCTGCTCCTTCTTCGAGACGTCGCCGGCGATGCCGTGGGAGCCCGGGTGCGAGTCCGCCACCTCTTGGACCCGCTCCCCGTCCCGGGCGACGAAGGCCACCTCGGCCCCCCGGCGGGTGAAGGCCTCCACCAGGGCGAGGCCCAGTCCAGAGGTGCCGCCGGTGATCGCAACCCGGAGACCCCGCAGGGAGTCCGTTTTGGTTTCGGCGGGGTGGTGGTGGTCGCGACGCTCCGAAGCGGTATCGGTTGTATCGGTTCTGTGCATGGTCATTCTCCTTTGGGCTCTGCGGCGCGATCCCCGTGACCGCGTCGTGGGAAGAAGGCTACAAGTTAAAGTGAACTTGAAGTCAAGGACTTTTTGTGATCGAGTGTGCCCATGGGGAAAAACCTCGTGACCATCGGCGAGATCGCGCGGCGCAGCGGCGTGGCGGCGTCGGCCCTGCGCTTCTACGAAGAGAAGGGGCTGATCACCTCCGAGCGGGCGTCTTCGGGGCACCGCCGCTTCCCCCGCGCCGTGCTGAGGCGGATCGCCTTCATCGTCTACGCCCAGCGTGTGGGCCTGACCCTGGAGGAGATCGGCGTCGCCCTCGACGAGCTGCCGCCCCACCGGGTTCCGGAGCGGGAAGACTGGTCGAGGCTCGTCGGCCGTTGGACCGAGCGCATCGACGCCCGCATCGCTGAGTTGGAGCGGCTCAAGGACAGCCTCACCGGCTGCATCGGCTGCGGCTGCCTGTCCCTCGGCAGCTGCAGCCTCACCAACCCCGAGGACCGCGCCGGCCGCCGCGGTCCCGGACCGCGCTTCTGGATCGAGGATCGCTAGGCCAATGGAGTCGCTCTTCAGGCGACAAAGAACTGTACCAGCAGGCGCAGCGCCAGGACCGTCAGCAGCACTTTGAAGGCGGTCTTCAGGTTGGCCTCCGGTAGGCGGTCCCGCAGGCGGTTGCCGGCCCAGGATCCGGCGGTGACGGCCACCACCATGCCGAGGAGCAGCGGCCACCACTGGCCGAAGGAGAAGCCCAGGTAGGCGAAGGTCAGGGCCTTGAGGCCGTGGAGGAGGGTCATCACCGCGCCGTGGGTGGCGACGACCTTGGCGTGGTCGTACCCCTCCCGCAGGAGCAGTGGGGACACCAGGGGACCGGCGGCGCCGACGAAGAGGGAAACGAAGGTCTGCACCGCGCCGATGGTGAAAAAGCGTCCCGGAAGCCGTAGTCGGCCGACGGGGGTCCAGGTCACCAAGAGGATGAAGACGCCGAGGAGAAGGGGTAGCCAGCGCTCCGGCAGCTGGACGACGACCCGCGAGCCAAGGGCGGCCCCCAGGAGGGCCCCGACGGCAAAGGGGGCGACCGGTCCCCAGGCGATGTGCCGACGGGCGAACCAGGCCCGGCTGGCGTTGGACGCTAGCTGTACGACTCCGTGGACCGGTACTACCGCCGCCGCCGGCAGGAGACCCGGCATCAAGGCGATGAGCAGGACCCCACCTCCAATCCCGAGGATCGCCGTGAGGGCGGAGGAGAAGAACGACACCGCCACGAGGATCCAGGGGCTCATGGCGGTGATTCTAGCCCTTGGGCATCGGCGAGGAACCGGCGGACGGGGCGCCGTCCACTGGCTGCAGCCACTGCCGCTCAAAGTGGTCGAAGTCGTCTCCCGCCTGACCCGGGACCACCGCCCCTTCCGGTAGAGCCGTCCCGCGCTTCAAGTCGAAGCGAATGGGGGCGTCGCGGCCGGGGGTGTAGAACACGAGAGTCGTTCCCTCGATGTGGGAACGCTCGGCGTCGTACCAATGGGCCGTCGAGATCGAGTAGTGGCCGGGGGGCAGATCCTTGCGAGACACGAAGCGGACCAGGTGCCCGTCGCCGTCGTAGAGTCGCAGTCCTTCGTCGTAGTTCCCGAAGTTATGGACCGAAACGCCGCCGAAGACCAGGTAGCCACCCTCGTCGGCCACCAAAGCGTGCAGGGGATAGTCGAAGTCTTCGAAGTCCTCGGGGGTGCGACGCCAGACGACATCGCTGTCGCGGCTCAGGGTGAGGACGGGATGGAGCTTCGAGGCCTCGTCCCGGCCGGGATCGATCTCGAGGGCGAGGGCTCCGGATGGGGAGCGGTAGGTTTCCTTGCCGACGGAGGCACCCGAGTCGGCGAGGGTGCCGCAGGCAAAGCAGGCGAGGAGCCAGAGGGCGAAGCCAGTACGGATGTCGATACGGCGGGTGATCGGTACGTTCCTCCGCGACGGCGAGAGGTCTCGGGTCTCCGTTGGCCTACCCATCGGAGCTTTCGGGGTATCCGAGTCTAACCCCCGATTCCGTGGCGGTGGCCTTTCCCATCGCAGAGGGGCGATTTGGGACCGTCGCAGGAGGTTGGCCGCAAAGCGGCCGACGCCGAAGGGCCCGGCGTCGGCACGCCTTGCACCTCAGGGCAGCTCGAAGGACCAGCGGGTCGTGTCGCCGGACTCGAAGCTGTCAGCGAAGATGTCGTCGATCTGTACCAGCTCCGTGGTGAAGAACCAGTTGAAGTCGCCGGTGGTCACCGACGCCGAAGTCAGCCGCCAGTGGTTGCCGGAGATCTGGCTCCGGGTGGTGCTGCAGAAGGCGAAGGACCCGGAGTTGATCAGCCGGACCACGATGTCGCAGTTGGTGGTGACGCCCTCGTAGACCAGGTTGATGACGTAGTCGTCGGCGGTGCCTTCGATCTCATCGAGGCCGCTCATCCCGAGCCTGAGGGTGGCGACGTCGTCGTGACCGAGGGTCCGCTGCTCTTCGTCGAAGAAGGCCCCCTGCTGCATGGCGGCCTCGGTGTTGGGGAAGCCCAATTGCGCCGCCACGTCGCGGTCGGCGTTGGCGGGGAAGAGATCCCCGGGGGGCAGATCGGCGAGGTCGCGGCTGTAGCTGGTGAAGTCCGTCGGCTCGGCGAGTATGAACGGATTGTTGGTGCCGGAGATGAACCAGTGGAGGTTGCCGTCGTCCCCGCGCACGTCGTCGGCGGAGCCGATGATGCCGTCGACCCCTGGGTTGATGTCGAAGACGTTGTTGGCGCCGTTGTGGGCCCTGGTGTAGTTGCGGTTGTTGCCGGCGAGACCCGATTCGGTGGCGGCGTTGGGGTGGGCAAGGCCGATGCAGTGACCGACCTCGTGGAGGATCGTGGACTCCCAGTCCACCTCGTCGGGCTGGAGCTCGCTGTCGGCGCCGAGCTTCAGGTTGCCGGTGGTGGGGCGCAGCTCGTTGATGATGGTGATGACGTTGCGCATCGGGATCTCCATGCTCGGCAGCTCAATGCTGGCGGGGTCGAGGCAGACCCCCACGGTGAGCTCGCCCCCGGTACCGGTGTAGCCGGTGGGGTGGAGAATGAGATCTGGAATCGTTTCACTGGCGCCGATGAAGCTGCCGCCGAAGACGGTGGCGGGGGAGGCGAGCAGCGCGGCGATGGCGACGGTGATGGCGGCCCGTGCCGCCCGTGACTGGGTTCGTTGGTGGTTTGGCTGCATGGCTCAGCTCTCCGGGGAGTCGATGGCTTGGAGGGCGGGGTGACGCAGCAGGCCGCGGAGCTGCTGCTCGACATTGGCGAGGTTGCGCACCTCCAACAGGCTCGGGTAGTGCTCGGCGTGCCAGGCGACATCGGGCCAGCGGATCTGGCGGTCGAAGGAGCCGGCGGGGGCCCCGCTGGCGGCGGGCTGGTAGGTCTCCAACCGGACCCGGATGTGGGTCCACGAGGTATCGGAGATGTCGAGGTAGGTGCCGTCCCGCTGGAACCTGGCTTCGACGGCCTCGGCCTTGCTTTCGGCGACCCGCTCGGCGTCAAAGCCCAGAACTCCGGCGGCGTCGACGGCGGTCAAGAGGCTGCGGAGCTCATCGGCGGGGAGCTTCAGGGAAAAGTCTCCGGCGCCCTTCATGTAGACGGGAATGTGGACTCGAACGGTTCCATCGCCGTAGATCCGCAGTAGCGGAATCGGGTCGTTTTCCGCCAGCTCGTCATGGGTGACGGTGTACTCGAGGACCATGAAATCGGGGTCGTCGGGGTAGTCCAGCTGGGCGGGGGTCGGCGTCTGGGCGAACGCCGCACCGGCGCCGCACAGCAGCAGGACGAGGATCGAGCCGAGCGCAGCTCGGGATCGGGGATGGAAGTCCATGTCCAGGGCTCCTCGTGGAGATTGAAGGTGTCAGTCAGGTGTTTGCTGGTGCATTCGACGCAGCTCCGAATACGGATCTGCCGGTTTACGGCTTGACCCCGTACCGGAGGGAGGGGGCCGGAAGGAGGGAGCCGGTGAGGGAGTTTGCGGATCGGGTTCGTTCATCGCCCCGATGGCGGTACGGCCCTCGAGCCTGTGCCGCGGGATGAAGCCCGACTCACCACAAAAGCACCTTGGCGAAGGCCAGAAGGAGATGGATATGCCCACCACCAGCTTCACCGGAATCGTGACCGTCTTGAACGAGGCCACCGGCGTCGTCGGCATCCGCATCGACGGCGACGACGGCACCCTTTACCTCGGATCTGGGGGCAACGACGGCGTCCTCATCGTGCGCAACGGCGTCGGCGCCGAGGCCATCCGCCTCCACGGGGCCCAAGCCGCCATCGACGCCGGCGGCCTCGGCCTCGGCGGGGCTCTTTACCTGCGGGAGCCCACCGGCTCG
>JBCDIS010000187.1:0-13599 GCA_038748685.1 Acidobacteriota bacterium
GTCGGCCCAAATCGGGACCGACGGCGACGCGGGTCGAGGGGGAGGGGGGGTGGCAGGGGGGGCTCAAGCTGTCGCGACGGCCGCCGTGGAGGGCGCGGGGACCGCGACCTCCGCGAGCGGAAGCAAGGTGGCGTCGGTGGCGCGGCGGAGGTCCTCGGGGGCGAGCTCGAGCTCCACCGCCTGTTCACCCGCCGCCACCAGCACCGTCGGCCAGCCCAAGAGGGAATCGTCCATGAAAATGGGAATCTCGGAGTCGACGCCGAGGGGAGAGACCCCGCCCGGCGAATAGTCCAGGTACGCCGCCAACTCCTCCGGGTTGGCCAGCTCGAGGCGGCCGATGCCGGCCCGCTGGGCGAGGCCCGCAAGATCCACCTGGTGGGCGACCGGTGCGATCGCCACCACGTAGCGGTTCTGGCGGGTACGCAGGAAGAGGGTTTTGGTCAGGCGGTCGAGGTCATAGCCCAAGGCCTGGGCGAGGCGCCACGGGCACGTGATCTCCTGTTGGAAGTCCTGATGCCTACGGACCCGGGCCTGTACCCCCGCCCGTTCCAAGGCCCGGCGGACCCGCCGGTGCACGTGGGGCATCTGGCCGGCGTGGGGGAGCTGCCATCGCCGCGCCGCTTCGGCGACGTCCGCACGCAGGTGGGCGGGGAGGTCCGCCCCGAAGCGGCTCAGGTAATGGCGCATCATGTCCCGGTCGTCCTTCAGGAAGGCGAAGTCCGTGGCCACCATGTTGCGGACCACCAGCATGGGGATCGGCGCCGAGAGGGGCCGGAAGTCCGGATTCCACAGGCCCGCTTTGTCCGGGGGGCCGTCGTGGAATTCGCCGAGCATGAGCCCCTGCTCCACGTAGCTCGGCTTGAGGCGGTCCTGCACCGCGTCGATGGTGATGCGCACGGCGTCCCTGGAAAGGTCCGGAAACAGGCAAAGGACCGTCTGGAAGATCCGCTGACTGCCTTCGGATGGGCTCAACTCTTGGAACCAGTCCCGGAGGATCGCCAGGCGCTGCTCGACGTCCTCCGGGCTCAGGTCGGCGCCGGGGTAGACGGTGAGGTAGAACGCCCGTTTCCGCATCGACCCTTGGACGTAGGGGCAGACCGGTCCGTCCCGCCCGAGCTCTGGATGGGGGTTACACAGGTAGGTCTTGGCCCAGGAGACGATCTCGTCGAGGGCTCCGTGGGCGTCTAGGGCGGCGGCGGGAAGGCAGCCGTCGCAGAGGTCGCCGGGTTCCAGGAGAAACAATTCTGAAAATCTGGGATGCAGAAGCATAGGGATTGGATCCTCAATTGGCGTCCGGTCTGAACCTGAAACTAGGTCGAGAGCTCTGGAGGAAGTCTCCGTCGGAACGATTTAACTTATAGCATGTTATGCATGAATCTATGAAAAAGAATCCTCGATTGGCCAGTCAAATAGATCCCGCTGAATGGAGGGAGGCCTAGAAGATGCTGAGGAAACCTGGATTCTGGCCGGATGGCAGTGCCATTGTGGGCATGGGCCCTCAACCATCAACGCGCAGGGTCCAGTGGCTGGGGCCAGGGCTTCTGGCCCTTTGACTCATAGGGCGATAGCGTGCCCTTCATGTAGATAGGCGAGACGGGAGGGCGATTCGCCTCACCTATGGGGCAAGATCGTCGCCGATCACCCGGAGTCGACTCCGGCCACCCCCCAGCGTGCGGACGTCGATACGGTGGGGAATGCGTTCCCGCAGCGCACCGACATGGCTGATGAGGAGGATCTGGGTGTTCTGATCCCCCTGCAGCTGTTCGAGGACCCAAAGGGCCGTCTCCAGGGTCTCCTCATCGAGGCTGCCGAAGCCTTCGTCGAGGAAGAGGGTCCCCAGCTCCAGGCGCCCCCGCCGAAGGTCCGCGAGGGCGAGGGCAAGGGCGAGGGAGACGAGGAACGACTCGCCTCCGGAAAGGGTGCTCACCGGTCGCCGCTCGTCCGCCATGGCTCGGTCGATGACCGACAGCTCCAGGGAACCGGCGGTCCGCTCCAGATGGTAGCGGGGGGCGAGCCGATCGAGGCGGCGGTTGGCGAGCCCGAGAAGCTGCTGCAAATTGAGCTGCTGGGCGAAGCGGCGGAATTTGCCGCCGTCCTTCTGGCCAATCAGATGATGGAGGCGGGCGGCCCTGGTGCGGGCGGTCTGGAGGGCCCCCAGCTCTCGATGGAGGCTACTGCGTTGGCGACGGTTGTCGTCGTCCTTTCCGAGGGTCACCTCGGCTTCCACCTTACGCCGTTGGACGTCCCCCCGCCGGGTTCGGGCCCGGTCCCGGCGCCCTAGCCAGCGTTCCTTCTCTTCCGCCAGGTCCAGGTCGCCGTCGAAGCCCAGGGGCTCGCCGACGGCGCGGTGGCGGTCGAGGGCGAACCGGCTGCGCTCCTCGGCGACGCGGCAGCGTTCGAGGTTGAGCCGCAGGGCTTCGAGGCGCTCACGCAGGCGGGCGGTCTCCTGCGCGTCGAGGCTGGCGTTCCGCAGGGTGTCGACGTCTTCGAAAGGGGAGACCTGGAGGGCACGTTCCAGGTCCTCGGCGGCCTGAGCCTGTCGATTCGTGGCGCGGAGGAGGGCGTCTTCGGCCGTCGCCAGACGATCCGCCGCGCGTTGGCGATCCCGGCGGGCGGATTCGGCCGCCCCCACCGCCCGTTCCAGGTCCAACCCCAGGGCTTCAGGATCCCCGGCGGAGCTCGGCGATTGCGCCGACTCCGGATCCGCGACGTCTTCTGCCGGCAGGGCTTCTAGGAGCTCCCGGCCCCTTCGGCCCAGGTGCCGCTTCAGGTCCTGGAGCCGGCGCAGCTGCTGGTCCGCCACCTCCAGCCGTCGCCGGCCTTCGTCGAGCTCGACTAAAAGTCCATCCAGAGCGCCCGGCTCCGGGGGGGCGAGGCCGCAGGTTTGGGCCAGCTCGGCCGCCAGACCCTGGGCCGCGGCCCGCGCCGACCGGACTTCGGAGGCTGCGACGTCTCGGCTCGCCCGGTCCCGGCGGGCCTGGGCCATGAGCTGGTCCCGGCGTTCGAAGGCGACGGCGAGGGTGCGCTCCATCTGGCCGACGTCGGCCTCGGCGGTCTCCAAGGCGCGCTTGAGGTCCGAGCCTTCCTGGTCGAGGGCTTCGAGGGTGTCGAGGCGACGGCGTAGGGCCGTCGCCCGGGCGGAAAGGTCCGCGGGCTCGACGTCGTGGGCGTCCTCCGGAAGATCCGCGAAGCGGAAGCGAAGCTCGATCCACTGGGAGCGTAGATCGTCGAAGGCCCTCCGAGCCGCCCGCCCCTGCTCCTCGGCCCGCTCGATCTCGCCCTCCAGTCGGCGCACCTCGGCGGCGTCGGCGGAGGTTTGCTCCTCGGCCCGCCGCACCGCGGACCGCAGCGTCGCCCGGCGCTCCTCGGCCCGCCTCAGGGTGCCCCGCTCCTCGGCGGATCCGTGTTCGCCCCGGGGGTGGTCGAGGGAGCCGCAGAGGGGGCAGGGCTGGCCGGCCTCGAGGAGGTGGCGGTGCTCGGCGACGGAAGCGTTCTGGAGGGCCATCCGGAGGAGGGTCTCCTGGTCGTCGAGATCACGGCGGGCCAGCTCCAACGTGGTTTGGGACGCCTCGGCGTCGACGGCGACGCGGCGTAGCTCGGCGTCCAGCCCCCGCTTGAGCTCTTCGGGGTACTCGAGGTCGAGGCCGTCCAGTGAGAGCCGGATCTCGTGGGCGCGGTCCCAGCGGGCGGCCCGGGTGGCCAGCTGTTCGCGGGTCCGGCCTTCGGAGACCTCGGCGATTCTCCGCTCCAGGTCTCCGGCCCGGCCCCGGATCGCCTCCAATCGCTCCCCTGCGTCGTGGGTCTGGGTCTCGAGATCCTGGACGACGGGGGCGTGGGCTTCGAGGGCCGTGGTCAGCTCGGTGACGGCTCCGTCGGCACGCTCCAACCGCCGGGCGGCGTCGTCGATCCCGCTGCGGGCCCTTCGCAGGTCACCGAGGGCGTCGGCGGTGGCTCCGGCGAATCGTCTCGACCGTCGATGCTCGGCGTCGGCGTCGGCGTGCACGGCATCGAGTTGCCGAAGCTTTCGGCGTAGACCGCGGAGGGCCTCACGGTCAGCCCTGTCGGCACGGGTGGAGCTCTGCTGTGCGTCGCTGCGCACCCGCGTCGCTTCTGCTTCTGCGGCGCGGGCGGCGTCCGCCCCCTTGAGGGGGCCCGCCAGGCCGGCGGCGAGGCGGGCCCCTTCGAGTCGGGTACGGTCCTCCGCGGCACCGTCGTGGGCTTGGGATGCCTCGGCGAGGTCCTCCGCGGCGACCCGCGCATCGGCGTCGAGTTCGTCGAAACGGTCGATCCAGGCGAGGCGTTCGTCGCTGACCCGGATCTGCTCCTCCAGGCGGGTGAGGCTCGGTTCCAACTCGTCGAGCTCCTGCTCCAAGGCTCGGCGGGCGTCTCCCTTCAGCAGTTGGAGGCTATGGGCTTGGAGGTCGAGGGCCTCCACCCGTTCCGCCAGGGCCTTGTGGCGTTCGAAGGCCGCCCGGGAAAGCTCGGAATAGATCTCCGTGCCGGTCAGCTTCTCGAGTAGCTCACTTCGCTCGGCGTCACTGGCTTCGAGGAACTTGGCGAATTCCCCCTGGGCCAGCAGGATGACTCCGGTGAACTGGCCGAAGGTGAGACCCAGGTGCCGGTGGACGAGCTCCTGGACGCCCCGCTTCTGATCCGCCAGGACTTCTCCGCTGGCGGTGTCCAGGATCCGCTGGCGGCTGGCCTGGAGATTGCCGTCGGCCTCCTGGCGGGCCCGGTGGACCGACCACTCGGCGGTCCAGCGACGGCCGTCGTCGAGGGTCAGCCGGACCACCGCCCGGGCGATTCCGGCGCCTCGGCTCAGCAGGTCCCTGGGGTCCCTGCCGCGCCCCGAAAGGCGTGGGGTCTGGTCGAAGAGGGCGAGGCAGACGGCGTCGAGGATGGTGGACTTGCCGGCGCCGGTGGGGCCGGTGATGGCGATTAGCCCAGAGTCCGCCAGGGCGGGGCCGGTGAGGTGGATCTCCGGCTGCTCCCCGCGGAGGCTCGCCAGGCTCTCGATCTGGATGCTGTCGATACGCATCTCAGGGATCCCCGGCGGCGTTCCCCGACGCCCCGAAATCCTCTCCCTGGCCCGCGTCCGCCGAACCGGGGGGCAGCTCGGAACCGTCTCCGCCTCGGGTCACGGTCTCCAGCAGGGCCCGGAATTCAGTCCGCAGCTCGTCGTCCGGAAGGGTGCCGTACTCTTCTTGGTGTCGCCGTTCGAACACGTCCTCCGGCTCCAGCTCTTCGAGGGCCGGGCCGGCGTCACCCCCGGGTGGGGTCGGGGATCGCCGGTGGACGTCGCGGCGTACTGAAACCAGGCCCCAGCCCCGTTCCTGCGCCCGGTCCGCCAACTCCTGGGCCAGCCCCGGACTCGGCCCTTCGAGGGTGACCACCGCCTCGCACCATGGCGTGGGTTCGTCGTCCGTCGCCTTGGGGAGCTGATCGATGCGCTCCGCCACGTCGTCGACGGTGCCCCGCAGCCGGAGGTAGCGACGGAACGGCTTGAGCACGAAACGTTCGATCTGCGCGGGTACCCCGGCGGCGTCCGGCAGGTCGACGAGCACCGCCTCGCGGCGGGTCTCGGTTTCGTCGAACCCGGTGGGCAGGAGGCTTCCGCAGTAGCGCCAGTGGCGGGCCCCCACGTCCTGTGGACGGTGTAGGTGGCCGAGGGCGAGGTACGCGGCGTCCCCCGCCACCTCCGCCGCGTCCAGGAGCGCCAGATTGCCCACCTGGATGGGGCGCTCCCCGCCTCCGAGATCGGCCCCCTGGACAAAGCAGTGTCCCATGATCACCAGCGGCAGCTCGGGGGCCTCCCGGCGCGCCGCCCCGCGGGCTTCACCGTAGCGGGCCCCGAGGGCTCGGGCGTAGCGGGCGTGGACCTGGATCGCGGTCTCGCCCACCTCCGCCAGCCGCAGGTCCCCGTCCCGCAGATAGGGAACGGCGGCGCAGAGCGCGCGGATCTCACCGGAGCGGTCTTTGAGGGGCACGAGGATGTCGTCGGCCGGCGCGTCCCTACGCCAGCGGCCGACGATGTGGATTCCGAGATCGGTCAGCAGCTCCCGGGGGCCTTCGAGCCGTAGGGCACTGTCGTGGTTTCCCGCCGTCACGACGACGGTGGCGACCCCCGCTTCGTTGCCGAGGCGGGAGAGGAACCGGTAGTAGCGCTTCTGCTCTTCGGCTCCGGGGTTCGCGTGGTCGAAGACGTCCCCCGCCACCAGAACAGCGTCGACCCGCCGCCTGGCGCAGATCGCCAGCAGCTGATCGAGGGCGTGGTCCTCGTCATCCCCCCGCCTCTGGTCGTGGAATCGGGTGCCGAGGTGCCAGTCGGCGGTGTGGAGCACAAGCATGGGATCGTAGGTTCTTCGCGAGGCAGAGATCTTACCCCGCCTAGGCTTTCCCCCCGCGGGCCTCGACGAAGAGTTCCAAGAGTCCGTCGGCGAGCCCGGCGGGATCCTCCGCCGGCAGCCAGTGACCGCAGTCGTCGAACAAAACGACCTTCTGGGCGCCGAGCCGATGGGCCCATTCCGGTGCGATGTAGGGGTCGTGGACGCCCCAGAAGGCCCGCGAAGGTACCCGCCCCATGAGGTCCCGCAGGGGCTCCTCCCAGCCGGCGAAGACCGAAGGGTCGGTGGCGCGGTAGAGGCGCAGGACCATGCGTTTGGTAGCGGGGGTGACGAATTCCCACGTGGCGTCCAGGTGGTCACGGTGGAGGCGCCGGGAGCCCCGCCGCAGCTCGCGGTCGAACAGCCAGCGATTCATCAGCAGCGAGCTGATCTCCCCGAGGATGGGGGTTCGCCAGATCCGACCCCAGGCGTGCCAGCGGTATTGCTCGAAGAACAGCGTGTTGGTGGCGGCGATGGTGCGGACCCGCTCAGGGTTCCGCACCGCCCACGCGAGCCCGTAGGGCCCGCCGAAATCGTGGACCACGAGGTGGACTTGGCCGTCGACCCCAGCAGCCCCCAGCAGCTCGTCCACCCAGCGCACCATTGCTTCTAGGGAGCAATCGAAGGAGGGGGCGGCGGCGGACCGGCCGAATCCCGGCAGATCTGGGGTCAGGCAGCGGTACGGGGGCGACAGGCGGTCCACCACCCCGCGCCACAGGCGGGCGGAATCGGGATTGCCGTGCAGCAGGAGCACCGGTTCCGACGGGCTCAGGTCGCCGCCGGGCCGATGGTCCTCGTAGTACGTGTCGACGGAGGTGAGTTTGGCGATCTGGCTCAAGGGGGTGTCTGGGGATGAACGTTCATGACGGGGGCATGCCACAACTCCGATTACCTTACCGCGCCGGGCCGCCCCCGGGCGGGGTCGTACCGCGGCGACCGGGTTTCGGGTTTTGCGGTACGATGCGGTCTAGCGAACAATGACGGGTGGGGCCGCGGCGGAGGACGAGTGCCGGCCCTGTGGGGCCTGGCCGTCGATGTCGCCACGGAGCTGAGGTGTGACCGCGTTCATCCTTGATCGGTTCGTCGATTCCGCCGGGCCAGAGAACCGCCCCGGTCCGGGAGAGATCCACGTCTGGGCGGTGGACCTGGCGCCCACCAACGAAGCGCTGGACGCGCTGTGGCGCCTTCTGTCGAGCGACGAGACGACCCGGGCCCAGCGGTTCCGCTTCGAGGTCCACCGGCGGCGATACGCGGTCCGGCGCGGGGCCCTGCGTTGGCTTCTGGGGTCCTACCTGGGGCGCGATCCGTCGGGTCTTCGGTTCATCTACGGAGACAAGGGCAAGCCCGAGCTGGCCCCGGGCCAGGATCCGGTCACCGACCCCGCCCGTCTGCTCCGATTCAACCTTTCGGATTCTGAGGACCTGGCGCTTTGTGCCGTCGGCGTCGGGCAGGATCTGGGGGTTGATGTCGAGGTGATCCGGGACATGCCGGACGCCGAAAGCATCGCCGGCCATTTCTTCGCCGAGGAGGAGCAGCGGGCCCTCGGCGAGCTGCCGGCCGACTCCAAGGCCCTGGGCTTCTTCAATTGCTGGACCCGGAAGGAGGCCTACCTAAAGGCCATCGGTGAGGGGCTGGCGGCGCCTTTGGACGGCTTCAGCGTCACCCTGCGTCCGGACGACCCCGTGGCCTTCCAGCGCTTCGTCCACGATCCACGGGAGGCGGCCCACTGGAACCTCGTCCACCTGGAGCCGGACCGAAGCAGCGTCGGCGCTCTGGCGATCCGACGGCACGGCGACACGCTGTCGGGATTCCGCTGGCGTCCCCAGCTCAGAGGCCGTGGCGTCTGAGGAGGGCGTTGAACTTACCGACCACCACGTCGAGGTCGGCGTCGCTCATCGTGTCGCCTTCCCGCAGCTCCGCCAGCAGCAGGTGGATCGTCTGTATCTCCACGGCGCTGAACTTCTGCTGGCTGTAGCCGTCCGCCACCCGCTCCACCACGGCTTCGAGCTGGTCTTCCCGGTCCGCATCGAGTCCGAGGCGGGAGATCATCAGGTCCGTTCGGGTCTCCAGAACGAAAGCCTTGAGCTGAGCGTGGAAGAGGAGAAAGAGCAGAAGGATGGTGATGGTGGCGGCGATGGTCTTGAGCATGGGACGTCCTCCAAAGCACCTGGGCGGAGGGCAAGCTTACCAGCCCGCCCCGCCGACCTCCCCTCACGCAGACTCGTCTTTCCCCTGCGGGTCCGACATGCCCAGGGGGAATAGGCTCTCCACCCGCGCCTTCTAGCCCCGCTCGCGGGCGAGGGCGTCCATGGCCATCTCCAGCTCCGCCTCCAGCCGGGCCAGGAGCCTTCGGGCCACGGCCTCCGCCGCCGCCGGATCGGTGGGGGAGGTCTCCCTCGCCACCCGCTCCAGCTCGGCGCAGGTCTCCGCCACCTGGACGGCGCCGAGATTGTTGCTGCTGTTCTTGAGGCCGTGGGCGAGGTGGCGCCAGCGCCGTAGATCGCCGTGCTCCACCGCCCGCCTGAGGTCTTCGACCTGTGTGGGGACGGTCTCCAGGTAGAGGCCGATGATGTGCTCTGCAAACGGCTGGACGGTCTCTTCGTCGAGCTGGCGGAGCTGGTCGAGACGCCGGTGGTCGAGGACGGAGCCGGAGTCGGGCAAGGGGACGTGGGTGTCGTCGAGGGATGCGGGGGCCGTCGCCAGGGCGGGGAACGCCAGCCATCGCTCCACCACGCCCTTCAGGTCGTCGAGGCGGAAAGGCTTGCCGAGGACGGCGTCCATGCCCGCGTCCCTGCAGCGACGACGTTCCTCGTCACTCACCAGTCCGGTGAGGGCGATGATCGGGACGTCCCGTCCGTGGGCGGCCCGCAGGCGGCGGGTGGCCTCCAGGCCGTCTACCCCTGGCATTCGGACGTCCATCAGCACCATGTCGTAGGGGGCGTCGGCGAAGGCCGCAAGGGCGGCTGCACCGTCGGCGGCGATGTCCACCCTGTAGCCCAGCTTCTCGAGCATCCGCCTGGCGACCTTCTGATTATCGCGGTTGTCCTCGGCCACCAGGACCTTGATCGAGCCGGCGCGGCGGCCCCCCCGGGGGAGCGCGGCCGGTGCTTCCTGGGCTCCGTCGACCTCCGGTTCCGCCCAGCGGAAGCGAAGGTCCAAATGTTCGGTGAGCTTGTCGAAGAGCAGGTCGGTGCGGAACGGTTTGGTGACCCAGTCGTCGCAGCCGGTGGCCAGTACCCTGCGCCGATCGTGCTCGAAGGCGGTGGCGGTGAGGGCGACGATGATGGTTCTACCGGTCCCGAGCTCCGCTTCGGCCTGACGGATCCTGCGGGTCGCTTCGTAGCCGCTGATGTCCGGCATCTTCATGTCCATCCAGATCAGGGCGGGGCGCCAGCTTGCCCAGATCTCCACCGCTTCCCGTCCGTTCTTGGCGGTCCGCACTTCGAGACCCACCGGTTCCAGCAGGCGAACCATGAGCTCCCGGGTCTCGGCGGCGTCGTCCGCCACCAGGATGCTCTGTGGCCGGCTGCCGGGGAGCAGCCCCACCGCCCAGCGCCTGCGGCGGGGTACCGCCGCACGGCTGGCGGCGGGGAGGGGCAGGGTGAAGTGGAAGGTGGATCCCTGCCCGAGGGTGCTTTCGGCGTGGATCTCGCCCCCCATCCTCTGGATGAGGGCCTGGCTGATGGCGAGGCCGAGGCCGGTTCCGTCGGGTTCGTTCTCGCCGCTCTGGGTCTGGGAGAAGGGGCGGAAGAGCTTCGGAAGCTCATCTTCGGCGATACCGCGGCCGGTGTCCTGAACTTCGAAGGTGGCGGCGCCTTCCCGCCAGCGGACCCGGACGTCCACGCGGCCTCGGTCGGTGAATTTGACGGCGTTGCCCACGAGGTTCAGCAGCACCTGCGCCAGCCTCCGGGAGTCGCCGGAGACGGCATCCGGCACGGCGTCGTCAACGTCCAGCCGCAGCACCAGGTGCTTGGCGTCCGCACGGCTGCGGATCATCTCCTCGACGCCGGTCGCCAGGCGCCTGAGGTCGAAGGGTTGGGGATCGAGGGCCAGCTTGCCGGCCTCGATCTTCGACAGGGAGAGAACGTCGTTGATCAGACCGAGGAGGTGCTCACCGCTGCGCAGGATCGCATCGATCTGTTCTCTGTGCTCGGCAACCAGCCCCAGATCCCGCTCCATGAGCTGGGCGAAACCGAGGATGGCGTTGAGCGGGGTCCGCAGCTCGTGGCTCATGCTGGAGAGGAACAGGCTCTTGGCGCGGTCCGCCTCCTGGGCCTTCCGACGCTCCCCGAGGGCCTCCTCGAGGGCCTTGAGGGCCCGTTTCTGGGCGTCATGGGAGGACCGTTCGGAGATCCGCAGCCGTTCGACGGTGTCCGAAAGCTCGGCGGTCCGTCGGGTCACCACCAATTCCAGGTCTTGGCTGCGGCGCTCCAGCTCCCGCATACGCCACCGGGCGCCGGCGTAGCCGATGCCGGCGAGCATCAGGGCGTATCCGGCGTAGGCCCACCACGTGCTCCAGGGGGAAGGGGCCACCTCGACGGCGATCCGCAGGCCGTCTTCGTTCCACACGCCGTCCCCGTTCGAAGCCTTGACTCGGAACACGTAGCTGCCGGGGTCGAGGCTGTTGTAGGTGATCGGCTGGGGCCGGTCCAACTCGACCCAATCCTCTTCGAATCCCTCTAGCCAATAGGCGAACCGCTGGGCCTCCGGAGCGTTGAAGTCCAGGGCCGCGAATTCGAAGGTCACGGAGCGATCGCGGTGGTGGAGTTGCACCGCCCTCATCCGTTCCGGCGGGACGCCGTTGTCGACAGGGCGATTCTGTTTCCGCAGCGCCGTCAGCACCACCGGCGGCACCTCGGTATTGAGGACGATGCTGGCGGGATAGAAGGCGTTGAAGCCTTGATTGCCGCCGAAGTACAGGCGCCCGTCCCGTCCGCGGTAGTGGGCCCCGAAGTTGTATTCGGCGGCCTGGAGACCGTGCCGGACGTCGAAGTTGCGGAACACTTCGCGGCGGGGGTCGAAGCGGCTCAGGCCTTTGTTGGTGGACAGCCAGAGGAAACCGTCGGCGTCGGGCTGGATACCGTAGACGGTTTCGTTGGGGAGGCCGTCGGCCCGACCGAAGCTCTGGAATTTGGGAACACCGCCGACGAGCCTGGTCCTGCTCAGGCCGGCGTTGGACGCGACCCAAAGGGTGGCGCCGTCCTCCGTGTGGAGGGCGAAGATCTTCTCCCCGGGTAGGGCCCCGGCACCCGTGCCGGCGCCGACGAGCTCGAAGGTGCCGTCGACGAATCGGTGTAGGCCGCCGTTAGTGCCCACCCAGAGGGGGCCGTCGATCCCCTCGGCGAAGCAGGTGACGAGGCCGCTTTCCAAACCGGAGGCGGCGTCGGGACCGCCGGGGAAGACGGTGAACCTCGCCCTGCCCCCCGCAGCGGAGGCCGCCAGGCTGTCGGAGTCCACCCGAGACGCTCCGGCCCGGGTCGACCCAATCCACAGCTGGCCGGCGCGATCTTCGAAGAGGGCCGTCACCCGGTCGGCCCCCAGGCTGGTGGGGTCTTCCGGATCGTGGCGGACGTGGAAGAAGCCTCCGGATTCGGGATCGAAAAGGTTGAGGCCACCGGAGTTGGTGCCGACCCACAACCGGTCTCGGCGATCGGTGAGAAGGCTCATGACCCGGTTGTCCGCCAGGCTCGCCGGATCCGCGGGGTCGTGCCGGAAGACTTCGAGGAATCCGTCCTCCGGCCTCCAGCGCTGTAGGCCGTCGTCGTAGGTTCCGATCCACGTATAGGTGCCGGAGCGATCTTCGCTGAAGGCGTAGATGCTGCTGCCGGTGAAGGAACCGGAACGACTCTCGAAGTGGCCGAAGGTCCATTCGTCGAGCCGCCAGCGATTGGCCCCGGACAGGGTCCCCACCCAGAGCAGACCGCCGCGGTCTTCGAAAAGGGTGATCACGCTGTCGTGGCTCAAGCTACCGGGTTCGTCGGAGTGGTGCCGGTAGCCCACGAATTCGTTTTGGCCCGGGTGGAAGAGGTGGAGCCCGGCGTCGGTGGCGATCCAAAGGTGGCCGCGGTGGTCTTCGAGGAGATCGCGGACCCGGGTGCCCCCGAGCGGGGTGGAGGAGTCGATGGTGAAGCGAACGAGGCCGTCATCACCCTCCGCTCCGTTTCCATCGCGGTCACGTTGCCCTTCGAGGTCGAGTCGAAAAAGGGCGTCGTCGGCGCCGATCCAGAGCTTCCCTTCGTCGGACCGTAGAATCGCCCGGACCGGTCCTTTGATTCGGCCCCAGGGGGCCTCCCGAACCTCCGCCAGCCGGCGCCTCGCCACGTCGATCCGCCTCAGGCCGCCGTCGGTACCCACCCACAGGCTGCCGTCGCCGTGGGGTCTCAGGGAGAACGCCGCTCCGTCCTCCGGCTCCAAGGGGACGGGGGTGATCGTCCGGGAATCGAGGTCGAGGTGGTCGAGCCCCGCCTCGGTGGCGATCCACAGGCCGCCGGCGCGGTCGGCCCACAGGGCATGGATCCGGTCCGAGCCGAGCCCGTCTGGAGTCGCCGGATCGTGTCGGTGGATCTCGAAGGTTCCACCGTCGCGGTCCCGCCGGGCGAGCCCGCCGCTGTCGGTGCCGATCCAGAGATCGCCGTGGGGGTCCAGCTCCAGGGCTCGGACGTAGTCGTCCACCAGGCCGCCACCACCGGCACCGGCGGCGTGGTAGGACACGAACTCCCGGCCGTCCCAGCGGTCGAGGCCGTCCTGGGTGCCGATCCAGAGGAATCCATAGGGATCCTGGACAATGGCGTGGACCGAACCTTGGGATAGCCCCTGGTCGGTGTTCAGGTGGCGGAACCGGATGCTCTGTGGCTGGGCGCGGAGCGGAGGGGCGAGGTCGACGGCGGTCGCCGAAACGAGCATCCAGGCGGCGGCAACGAGCCGGCCGCGGGCTGCGGGGAAGAAGCTAGGGGCCACCATGACGAAGGACGCCATGGTAGCACGGGCAAGCCGTTCGGTGGCCCCGCGGGACGGGGCGAAATACCCATGAATGAAGCGCTTCGGGGCCGCGCGATGCCTTGGGTGCGCTCCTACTCCTGGTCGCTCCCACTCCTGGGCGACCTTATTCCTGAGCGACCCAGGTGTAGGCGTCGACCTCCATGTCCATCATCGGTTCCGGGTCTATCGGCTCGATGAAGGTCGTGGCGGTGTCGATCCAGGGGAAGTTGTCGATCCA
>JBCDIS010000188.1:0-13446 GCA_038748685.1 Acidobacteriota bacterium
AACCCTCCAGCGCCTCCACCGTACCGACCTTGGCGGCGGCGGGGACGCCGGCGCCGTGGAGGGCCGACACCAGGGCGTCGGCCTCACCGCCCGGCAGGGCCACCAGGAGCCCGCCGCTGGTTTGGGGATCGAAGAAGATCTCCTCCTGCGACGGATGCCCCAGCCCTTCGAAACGGATCCGATCCGCCAGGAGCTCACGGTTCGAGGCATTGACCCCGGTGGTCATCCCCCGGCGGTACATCTCCACCGCCTCGTCCATGGTCGGCACCGCCGACGCGTCGAAGCGCAGGCGCACGTCGGAGGCTTCGGCCATCTCGAGGCCATGCCCCGCGAGGCCGAAGCCGGTGACGTCGGTGACGGCGTGGATTTCGAATCCCTGCATGGTTTCGGCGGCCGTCCGGTTGAGGGTCGTCAGGATCCCGAGGCACGCCTCCAGCGCCGGCCGGCTGACCCAGCCTTTGAGGTTGGCGTTGAACAACACGCCGCTGCCGATGGCCTTGGTGAGCACGAGGGCGTCCCCGGGCCGGGCACCGGCGTTGGTCCAGAACGCGTCGGGATGTACGAGGCCCGTCACCGACAGGCCGAACTTGGGTTCCTCGTCCTCCGTCGTGTGGCCGCCCGCCAGGACCGCTCCGGCTTCGGTGATCTTGTCGAGGGCGCCGGCGACGACGCCGTGCAGGATCTCCGGAGCCAGCCGGTCCGCCGGAAAGGCGGCCAGGTTGAGGCAACAAATCGGCTTACCCCCCATCGCGTAGACGTCGCTCAACGCGTTCGCCGCCGCGATCTGACCGAACAGGAAAGGATCGTCCACCGGCGGGGTGATGATGTCCGCGGTCATGACCAGGGCCGTGTCGTCGGAAAGACGGTAGACGGCGGCGTCATCGCGGGTGGCAAAACCCACCAGCAGATTGGGGTCGGCGTGTTGGGGCAAGCCCGCAAGCAGCTCTCCGAGCCCGACCGGGCTCAGCTTGGCCGCTCAACCACAGGTCTTGGCCAAGCTGGTGAGCGTCGGCGTCTTGAACTTGTCGAACAGCTTCATGGTGACCTCCGGGTCGGGGCCCCGCGGGGCCGGTGGGCGTTCATCCCCACCGGCCGGAACCGAACGGCGGAGGGCGAAGGACGACGGCGGGCGGCCAAAGCCGCCCGCCGCGTCGATCTTAGCCCGGATCGAAACTCACCGGCTCCTTCGATCCGTGCCCGCCGGAGGACGAAGCGTCAGTTGCAGACCGCTCCCGTGACCTGCGGCGGGGTGACGCCGCTGCCACCTTTGACGCCGACGAAGCCGAACTCCACCGAGCCCCCGGACGGGATCGAACGGTTCCAGTCCAGGTTCCCGGCGCTGTAGGGGTTGTCGCCGGTGAGCACGGCGTTCCAGAGGTTGTCGACCCGGGAACCGTCGGTGAACTCCCAGCCCACCTGCCAGCCGTCGATCGCTGCACTGCCGGGGTTCGAGATGCGGATCGTCGCCGTGAACCCGCTGTTCCACTCGTTGGTGACGATGAACTCGCAGGAGGCCGGCCCGCTGCCCACCACCAGGAAGGCGCTGGCGATGTCGGACGCCGCCAAGGCGTAGATCTGGTTGGCGATGGCGTCGTTCACCGGCACGACGGCTCCGGAGGCGTCGAGGACCCCCAGGGCGATGTCGTAGCCCGAACCGTTAATCGCGGCGGCCAGGGCCGCGGGCCAGGCGTCCGCCGCGGCGGTGGCGGCGGTGATGACCAGAGGGCTCGACGGCAGGAAGACGTCTTGGCCGGAGCTGGAGACCGTCCGGATCTGCACCCGGTCACCCTCCGCCAGGGTCCTCGGTTCCACCGTCAGCGGGCCCAGCAGCCGGTAGCCGGTGGGATCGTCCGGCTGATGGCTGAACGTCCGAGACGCCGAGTCCGACTCGCCGCCGCCGGAGACGGTCAGGCTGACGGTGACGGTGCCCGCCGCCGAGGGATCGGTATAGGTGAGCTGGGTCGTCGCCGAGGTCGGGGCAGAAAGGCTGTAGAGGCTCGAGTCCGCGGCGGCCACCGACCACTGGTAGCTCAGGCCGCTCCCTACGGAGCCGCTACCGTCGAGTTGGAGGGCGCCGGCGCCGACGATCTCGGCGACGTCCGGCTGGGACGTGAATCGAGCGTCGACGGAGGGACCGGAGCCGTCGAAGGAGACGTCGATGCAGCCGTGGAAACGCTCAAAGGTAAAGAAGTTGCGACCCCACTCGCCGTAGATCACGTGACGGCCGCTGCGCGCGGGGACGTCGCAGAACGTGTGGAAGCGGGTGGCCGCCTTGTCGGGGACGACATCGGGGTTGGCGGTGGGATTGGCGTCGTCGTAGTTGAGGACGCAGAAGGCATCGGACTCGAAATCGTCCCAGGTCAACGGCACCCCGACTTGATATTGGAAGCCGGGCTTGGTGATCCAGTACCGAAACTCCTCGGTGTCGTCGAAATGGGGTCCCCAGGAGATGTTCCAGACGATTTCGTTGCGGCCGGAGGTCATGTCGTTGGTGGGCCAATCGATCGGCGTATCCCAAGGGGTCGCCCCCCCGTTCCAGGTCTCGGAGCCGAAACCGCAGACGTGCTCCGGCAGCGGGGTCACCCCGGCACGGCCGACATCGTGGGTGAGCACGCTCATGAAGCTGTATCCCCCATTGAAGTCGGTGGCGAAGGCGTCACCGCAAATGGGGTACGTGGCCGTCCCGTTCGCCACCTGGTCAGGCTTGGTGATCGCACCGCAGAACCAGTTGCGGGACGCCGGCTCCTCCATCAGGCCGTGTCCGAGGACGGGGGCGGCGGCGAGGACGGCGAGGACGGAGAGAGAGAGGAGAGTGGTTGGACGGCAGCTCGTTCGGCTCAAGGTCGTCTCCTTTGGAGGGATCGGCGGCTGGCGCCGCGACGTGGTGTCGGCCCGAGCTAGCGAGGGGGGCCGGGCCGGATCTCGGTTGGCAGACCGCTTCACACCGCGGAAGGGCCCTCCTCCAGGGAGGGACACTGTACAAACCCGGATGGACCGACCTTGGCCAGTCCTCCGGGCGGTGCGCTGGCGGCTGCCCTGCGATGACAATCAAATAGGCAAAAATTGCCCAAGGCTTTCCCGGAGCAGATCTACTAAATCGATTCAGTTAAGGAACTAGAGCATTTGTTTAGCAATCTGTCAATACTTATCTAAGTGTTTCGATTTCTACATTGCGGCTCAGCGCAGCCATAGAACGCCATTGGGAAGACATCCGCCCCACAGCTTGCTGCGCCCGTGTCCTGCGGCGGATAGAATGCCCACGACGCTGCTGCCGTCCCTCCCCCAAAAGGCCCATGCATTCATGAACGAGATTCCGCGCTCTGAAGTCACCCAGCTCCTCGTCGACTGGCGCAATGGAAATGAACGCGCCCTCGACCAGCTCATGCCCATCGTTTATGAGGAGCTTCGGCGGGTCGCCCATCGCCACATGCGGGGTGAGGCCCAGAACGCCACCCTGCAGGCCACCGCCCTGGTCAACGAGGCCTACATCCGACTGGTGGAGATGGACATCCAGTGGCAAGGCCGGGTCCATTTCTTCGCCGTCGCCGCCGGCCTCATGCGCCGGATCCTGGTGGACGAAGCGCGGCGGCGGCGGGCCCAGAAGCGGGGCGGCGGTGAGCGTCATCTATCGATCGAGGACGTCGACGTCGCCCAGCGGCCGGCGCAGGACCTGCTGGCCCTCGACGAGGCCCTGCGGAAGCTCGCCGAATTCGACGCCCGCAAGAGCCAGGTTCTAGAGCTTCGGTTTTTCGCCGGACTCACCATCGAGGAGACGTCGGCGGTGCTCGAGGTTTCCCACGCGACCGTGGAGCGGGATCTGAAAATGGCGCGGGCCTGGCTGACGCAGCAACTTCGCGAGCAGGAGACCGGGGAGGACTGAGAGAGGGGTGGGTGAGCTGGACAGTGACCGCTGGCGGAGACTGGAGACCCTGTTCTTTGCCGCCCTCGAGCTGAAGGGCCAAGCCCGGGCCGATTTTCTGGCCCGGGAGTGCGCCGGCGATCCGGACCTGTTGCGGGATGTGGAAGAGCTCCTGGATGCCGAGCTCGAGTCTTCGGAGGAAGCGGACGCCCGGATCGGTGAGGCGATCCACGCCGGTCTAGCCTGGGTGGGGGACGACGACGGCCCCAAGGCCCCGGAGCGAATCGGCCCCTATCGGGTCCTGCGGGAGATCGGCCGCGGCGGCCTGGCGACGGTGTACCTGGCGGAGCGGGACGACGCCGAATTCTCCATGCGGGTGGCCATCAAGCTGGTGAGCCGCGGCATGGACACCGACGAGGGGCTGCTCCAGCGGCTGCGGCAGGAACGTCAGATCCTCGCCACCCTCGATCACCCCAACATCGCCAAGATTCTCGACGGCGGCACCGCGGACGACGGTCGCCCCTACTTCGTCCTGGAGCACATCGAAGGGGAGCACATCGACGCCTGGTGTAACCATCGCAGGCTGCCGGTGGCGAAGCGACTCGGGCTGCTGCGGCAGGTCTGCGACGCCGTGCACTACGCCCACCAGAACCTGGTCCTTCATCGGGACATCAAGCCGTCCAACATCCTGGTGACCGAAGAGGGGGTCCCCAAGCTCCTGGACTTCGGAATCGCCAAGCTCCTGCGGCCGCCGCCGGAGGACGTTCCGACGGTGGCGGCGGGGGACACGGCGCCGGCCCCGAACATCATCCCCAACCTGACCCGCACCGGCATGCAGCTGCTGACCCCCGAGTACGCCAGCCCGGAGCAGGTGCGGGGCGAAGCCCTCACCACCGCCAGCGACGTGTACTCCCTGGGGATGGTGTCGTATCTCCTGATCACCGGGCAGCGGCCCTACCGCCTCGACAACCATCGCCCCTCCGAGATCGAGCGGGTGGTCTGCCACGCCGCGCCGGAGCCCCCCTCCACCGCCGTGCGCAGGGCCCAGCGGGAGGGGGGCCCGGGACCCGGCCCCCGCACCCTCGGCTGGCGCCGGAGGGTGGTGCCCGATGACCTCGACAATGTGGTGCTGATGGCGCTGCGCAAGGAACCCGCCCGCCGCTACGGCTCGGCGGCGGAGCTCGGCGAAGACCTCCGGCGCTACCTCTCGGGCCTGCCGGTGGCGGCCCGCAAGGACACCCTCGGGTACCGGGTGCGGAAGTTCGTGCGCCGGCACCGGGTGTCGGTGGCGGCGGCCACACTGGTGCTCGCGACCCTGGTGATCGCGGTGGTACTCACCAGCTGGCAGGCCCGCATCGCGGAGGCCGCCCGGGGCCGAGCCGAGTCGGCCCTGACCGAAGCGGAGACGGCACGAAGGCGGGCGGAAGGGGTCGCCGGCTTCCTCGTCAGGCTTTTCCAGATCGCCGACCCGAAGCGGGGGGCAGGTTCCGACATCACCGTCCGCGACATGTTGGACGAAGGGGCGAAGGACATCGCCTGGTGGGGCCTCGGGGACGACCACGAGATGCACGCCACCCTGCTCACCACCATGGGCACGGTCTACCGTAGCCTGGAGGATTTCGAGGAGGCGGAGCGCCTTCTCCAGGACGCCCTCGCCATGCGCCGCGGCGGCGATCCGCCGGACCCCATGGAGATCGCCTCCACCATCGCCGAGATCGGCGAGCTGCGGGAGATGGAGGGCAACTACGGGGCGGCCGAGGAGGAGCTCCGGGAGGCTCTCCAGCTCTTCCGAGGCCAGGTCGGGCTCGGCAGCCGCAACGAGGCGCGGATCCTCTACCGTCTCGCCCACCTGCGGAAAACCCAGGGCCAGGAGGCCGCCGCCGATCTGCTGTTCCGGCGCTCCCTCGCCATCTACTTGGAGGATCCGGAGGCCAACGCACGGTTGATCCAAGAGACCCGCGAGGGCATGGCGGAGGTGGCCTACCTGCGGGGGGACTACGCCCTGGCGCAGGAGCTGTTCGAGGAACTGCTGGCCATCCGGAGAGAAGAACTCGGCAACGATCACCCGGACGTCGCCCTATCCCTCAATAACCTGGCGGCGGTGCAGCTCCGGGTAGGGGACTTCGTCGGCGCCGAGGCCAACATGCGGGAGGCCCTGGAGCTTCGCCTCGAGAAACTCGGGGACCGCAACAGCGCCGTCGCCACAGCACTCCACAACCTGGCGATGGCGGAGTTTCCCCAGGGTAAGCTCGACAGCGCCGTCGAGCACGCTTCCCGGGCGCTCGAGATCAACCTCGCGGTCTATGGCCCGGAGCACGGCTCGGTGGCGGAGAACTACCACATCCTCGGCTCGGTGCGCCGCAGCCAGGGCCTGTTGGACCAGGCCGAGACCCTCTTCCGCGAAGCGGCGGCGCTCCGGGAGCGCCTGTTCGGGCCGGTCCACCCCACGGTGCTGCAGAGCCGGGTCGGCCTCGCCAACGTCCTCACCCGGCGAGGGGACCACGAGGGAGCGGAGAGCCTCTACCGTCAGATCATCGAAAGCCAGCGGCAGACCCTCCCCCCCACCGACCATCGCCTGTCCTTCCCCCTCCTCCGACTCGGCGCCTCTCTCACCAACCGGGGCCTCGCCGCAGACGCCGAAGGCTATCTCCAGGAGGCGGTCACCATCCGTCGCCGTGAACTTCCCCCTGGGAACTGGCAGACCGCCCAGGCGGAGGTTCAGCTCGGCCACTGCCTGGCCCTCCTGGGCCGGTTCGAGGAGGCGGAGCCGCTGCTGGTGACGGGCCTCGAAAGCCTGACCAAAGCCTTGGGCCCGGACCACCGTCAGGTGATCCGGGCCCGCGACAGACTTGCGGAGGCTTATCAAAAGTGGGGCCGATCCCCCGCCGACGCCACGTACGACATCGACCTTTGATCCATTTTATTCGTCACAGTCTGGGCAGTCCCAATTGGTGACCACGATGCCGTTGGTCTCCGGGCCACGGACGAACCGGTTGGTGAGCCAGACGTCGCCTGACCTGAAGATCGGCTCGTCCGAAGGATCGACGCGAAGGATGGCGTCGTACTCCCCTTCCGGCGGCTCCACCCAGACGATGACGTCGAAGCTGAACTGCCCCGGTTCGAGTGTGATGACCTGGGGATTCGGCGCGTACTGCTCGCGCTCCTCGGCGATCGGAACGCCGTCGTAGTAGCCGTTCTCCGCCAGCTTGGTGATGAAGAGCCGAAGATCCCGGGGCTCGCCGCCCACGTTGCGGCCGTGGAAATAGAGGATGTCGTTGGAGTAGAGCTGCGAACGGGGGCATGCGGTGCCGTCGCTGAAGAAGTAGCGGGGCACGGTGGAGTCGGTGTTCATGGGCAGGCTTTCCGTGGAAACCACGGTGCCATCGCCCTTGGTGGTCACGACGCTGAACGTCCGTCCATCGAGAATGCTCTCGGCGTCCTCGTAGCGGGCGAAGCGGTACTGGGAGATGTCCACGTTGGCCCCCGGATCACAGCCCACCACACCAGACCGGGACCACAGCAGATCGGCCGCGGCGTCACCGAAAGAATCCGTCGTCATCGGCACGGAGGCCACCGTCGTCCCGAACTCGTCCAGGAGATGGGTGGTCAACGGTTCGAAGGCCGGCGCCCCTTCGAGACTGACGATCACCGAATCCCCGATCGTCAGGGTGCTGATGTCCTTCTCACCGTTGGAGATCGTGAGGGCCGCGACGAAGTCGACCCCGCCGCCGCCGCCGTCGCCGGGCTTGGGGCCTTCGCCCCCCTCGGGATCTCCGAATCCACCGCCGGCGAGGGCGGGCGCGGCGAACACCGCCGCCAGAAGGCCGCAGAGAAAAAACACTCCAAATCGGGCCATCCCGTGACGACGGAGGGCGCCGCGGGCGGTGGAACGGTCGGAGCGTCGGCACACATGAAGGGAATCAAAGGAAAGGTGCTTGGGTGAACGAGTCATGGGCGTCTCCTTTTCTGCGAACCTGATACCTAGTCACAAACGAAACCGCTCTGCCGTCGACTGAGGACGGCCATCGGGCGGATAGCGCGGGTCCCAGGGGCGATCCGAGAACCCGCATCAAGGAACGTCTTCGTTCGGGAAAGCGAGAAACGCAGAACCCCTCCCTCAAGCCGGGAAGAAAAAATGTGAAGATGCCCGACGGTACCCCCCAGGGAGACCGTCCACCGCCCTCAGGGCTTGCGGATCTTCGCCCGCAGCGCCGCCAGCCGCTCGGCGAAGAACGGCTGTTCCAGGGACCAAACCTGGGGTCCCAGCTCCCGTTCCACCGCCCGGCCGTGGTCGTCGATGGCGGCGATGTCCCTCAGGGTCGATTTGAGCTCCCGCACCAGCGGCTTCGGAGCCGAAGCGGCCCTAGACGCCACGCTCCGGGCCTCGTCCAAGAGGCCGTCGTCGTCCTCCACCGACCAGGCCAGGCCGTGACGCACCGCCCCCTCGCCGTCGAGCACCTGCCCGAAGAGCACCATCGCCTTCAGCAGGGAGTCGCCGCCGATCTGCCGCAGCATCCACGTGTGGCCGCCGCCCGGGTGGAGACCGAGATCTAGGAATCGGCAGTCGAAGCGGGCGCGCCGGCCGGCGATCCGGAGATCGCAGGCGAGGGCCAGGTTCATGCCGGCGCCGACCGCCGCGCCGTTCACCGCCGCGACGGTGGGCAGGGTCGAGCGGGCGACCCGTAGGAACCCTTCGTAGATCCGCCGCAGCCCCTCCCGCGCGGCCCCTTCGAGGTGCGACAGATCGGCACCGGCGCAAAAGGCCGGCGGAGCTCCGGTGATCACCACGGCGCCGACGTCGTCGCGGGCCTCCAGATCGTCGAACATGCGAAGCATGTCGTCGACCATCTGCAGGTCGAAGGCGTTGCGGCGTGCGGGATCGTCGAGGGTGACGGTGGCGACGCGTTCTTCCACCTCGAGACGTAGCATTGGCGGCTCCTGGGTCGTGAAAGGCGGGACTCTAGCACGGCCCCCGAGGCCAGTCGGCGACTCCGCAGAGCCCTACGGCTCGCCGGTACCCACCTCGCTGACACGGGACGGCGGGTCGACGTCGAACGCGGGGACAGCCCGGTAATCTTCCATCTGGAGGGCCCCATAGAGGGACCTCCAGGCGAGCTCCACCCGCTCCGCGATGTCCTCCCCCTGGGGGGCCCTTCGGCGGATCGCCAGGCCCAGGCCAAACGCATCGGGGTAGACGTCATAGTTCCCCCACAGGGCCTCGGCGTCCCACAGCTCGGCGATCATGCGGGTGTAGTCGGGGTGTGGGAACCAGATGAGATCGGGCTCCCGCCCCAGGAGCTCGTCGACGTCGAAACCGCGGTGGGCGAAGTAGGGGTCATGGAGGCCCACCATGTCGATCACTTCGATCTGCGGTGCGAGGGCCGCCACGAGGCCGTGCTCCGACATCGCCACCCGCGTCCCCGCCGGAAGCTGCCGGGCCAGTTCCCCGAAGGCCTGGATCGACGTCCACCAGTCGAGGCTCGGCAGCGGCGATTCGGCGGCCGTCGAGGTCACGGTGCTGCTTTCCACCGGTGCCGGCCGCTCGAGGCCGTACTTCGCCCACGCCGACACCAGCTTCCCTTCCACCAGGGCCGAGGACGACGCCAGCACCAGCGCCGCCACCGCAGCCCCCCGCAGCAGGCGGACCCTCGCCCCCTCCAGCGCCGTCCCACGGGGGGCGGCGTCGTCGCCCGGGGCGGGATCCCAGCCGTCGGCCCGGGCCACGTAGCGGTCCACCACCAGCACCGCCGCCACCGCCAGGAACGGAGTCGAAGGAACGTAGAAACGGGCCTTCTGGGCCATGATCTGGACCACCGAAAAGTAGTACGCCCAGGTCAGGGCCGCCGGCGCCAGCAGCGCCGCCACCAGCCGGGCGGAGCGCCGGGTGACGAACAGGGCCACCGCCACCAAGAACGGCGCCACCAGGCGCAGAATCTCAAAGAGGTAGGCCACCGGATTCCAGCGTGGATAGCCCACGTAGCCCTCGTAGAAGCCGCTGCGCTTGGCGTAGAACGACAGCGGCAGGGCACCGCCGAACACCATGACCTTCACCGCCGTATCGACCGCCAGGACGGCCCCCAGGGCGACGGCGTAGGCCGCCAGGTTGCGCCAGCGACGACGTCCCCCACGCTCCCCCAGGAGCGCCATGCCCACCAGCGGAAAGAAGGTGGCGTGCAGCAGGTTGTCCGGCCGGGCGGAGAACGACAGGTACGCGGCGACCACCACCAGGGCCAGGCTCCCGGGGCCGGGCCGGGCGATCCACCTCAGCCCCGCCAGGATCAGCAGGCCGTTGGCGGCGAAGCCCAGGGCCGTATCCATACCGGAGGTGGCGTGGAAGAGAAACGTCGACGACGCCAGGAACACCGGCACCACCGCCGCCGGCAGCACCAGCCGTGACCCCAGCAGGCGGGACCTCGACAGGCGACGACAGCCCAGAACCAAGAAGCCGAGGCCCAAAAGCGCGGTGACCAGGGACACCGCCACCAGGAAGCCGCCCGGATCCGCCCCTGGAAACACGGCCCAAAGCGCCGTCACCACCGCGAAATGCAGCAGGCTGGTGGTGCCGTAGACCGGCGGTCCGCCGGGGTTCCAGGCGACGCCGTCGCCGGCGAGGAAGTTCTTGGCGTAGCGCAAGAACATGTAGGCGTCGTCGAAATCGGTGGTGGGATTCTCCCGCAGGGCCAGGCCCCCCCAAGCCGCCATCGCCAGCAGCGCGACCGCCAGGATCCCCCCGTCGATCCAACGGGTTCGCGGCGTTCGATGCTCCTTGGTTTTCGTCATCTCGTCCCCACGGTCTCCGGGTCTCTTCCCATACGCGATCTTCCCCACCGGCCCTCCGCAATGCGGACGGTGGACCGTGCTTCGGAGCTCCGGTTGTCACGTATGCCGCAAGTCTAGGTCGTCCGCAGCCGATCCGTGGCCTTCGGCTCTGGACATGTTGGTGGCCGACGCCGCCGGAAACCCCGGCCCGACCGCAGCGAACTTCGCTATCCTCGGTGCATGGAGCCGGGGCTCACCCTTTACACCAGCAACCGCCTCGACGTCTTGGTGGAGCGGCTGGCGGACCTGCTCGGCCGCGAGCCCCTGCCGCCCCTCGAGCAGGAGATCGTGGTGGTCCAGAGCCAGGGTATGCAGCGCTGGACCACCCTGGAGCTGGCCCGCCTCCACGGCATCGCCGGGAGCCTCTCGACGCCGTTCCCCAGACCCTTCGCCCGCTACCTGGCGGACCGCGTGCTCGACCGGCGGGATCTGCCCCCCAGCGAAGCCGTCGGCAGGGGGGAAGCGTCGCTGTTCGCCCGCGGCATCCTCACGTGGCGCCTGTTCGGACTCCTCGGCCGGGCGATGGAAAAATCCGAGGAAGCCGGGGCCCTGGCGGTACCCGCCGCCTACCTGGCGGACGATGGCGACCAGAGGAGGCGCTACCAGCTGGCCACCCGCCTCGGCTCCCTTTTCGACGACTACCAGATCTTCCGTCCCGATCTGCTCTCCGAGTGGCAGCAGGGCGCCGCCGACGTTTCCGACAGCTCCATGGCGGGCTGGCAGGGGGTCCTGTGGCGCAGGCTGGTGTCGGAGGCCGCCGAGCGCGATGAGCCCGAAGCCCCGTTCTCGGACCGCCTCAGGCGCCTCGTCACACGTCTGCGACACGGCGCCACGCCCCGTGGGCTGCCCCGCCGCTTGACGGTGCTCGGGGTGGCCTCCCTGCCGCCCCTTTTCATCGACCTCCTGGTGGCCCTCGCCCGCCACGTGCCGGTGCGGATCTGCTTCGTCAGCCCCACGTACCACTACTGGGGGGACCTGCGGTCTGAGCGGGAAACCTCCCGCCTCGCCCGGCGCCTCCGCTGGACCGGCGGCGAGCTGGAGGACGCCCACTTCGACGAGGGCAACGCCCTCCTCGCCGGCCTCGGACGCCAGGGTCGGGACTTCTTCAACCTGCTTCAGCGGGCCGACGCCACCGGCGACGCCTGGCACGAGCTCGATTTCGTGGTGCCGGAGGACGAACGCGCCCTCCACGTGCTGCAGCGGGACGTCCTCGACCTCCACCAACGCTCCCCCGCCGACCGTCTGCCCCTCCACCCCGACGACGATTCCCTGGAGATCCACGTCTGCCATTCCCCCATGCGGGAAATGGAGGTGCTGCGGGACCGTCTGCTGCGGGCCTTCGACCGCGACGCCGACCTGCGCCCCCATGACGTCCTCGTGATGGTCCCCGACATCGAGATCTACGGCCCCTACATTCAGGCCGTTTTCGGCGCCGAGGGGCAGTTCGGGGGGGACACAGAAGAGGACGGGGCGGCGGCCGTCGACCTGCCCTTCTCGATCGCCGACCGCCGACTCGGCCGCCAGCAGCCGCCGGCGGAGGTCCTCCTGGACGTCCTCGACCTGGTGGGCTCCCGCCTGCCGGCGGCGGCGGTGCTGAGCCTCCTCGACACCCCCGCCGTCGCCCGGCGCTTCGGCATCGACGGCCCCGCCACAGCGCGAATCCATCGGTGGGTCCACGACGTGCGGATCCGCTGGGGGATGGACGGCGACCAGCGCCGACGGGACTTCGACGTCCCAGGGCACGACGCCAATACCTGGCGGTCGGGCCTCGATCGACTGCTCATGGGCCACGCGGTGGGGGACCTCGAAACCCTCGCCGCCGGGGTCGCCCCCCACGCCGGCGCCACCGCCGGCGACGCCGACGCCCTCGGCCGCTTCGCAGATTTCGTCGACGCCCTGTTCAGGCAGATCCGGATCCTCACCGAGCCCCGCCCCCTGGACGGCTGGGCCGCCGCCCTGGACGGCTGCCTCGACGCCCTCTTCCTTCCCGATGGGGACGCCGAGGAGCGGGGGCTCCAGGCCGCCCGGGCCGCCGCCGACGAGCTCCGGTCCCTGGTGCAGACGGCGGCGGTGGACGGCGACGTCGACCGGCGGGTGATCCAGGAGCACCTCACCGCCACCTTCGCCGAGGACGGCTTCGGCAGCGGCTTCATCAACGGCCAGATCACCTTCTGCGCCACCCGGCCGATGCGCACAATCCCGTTCCCGGTGGTCTGCTTCGCCGGCCTCGACGACGGGGCCTTTCCCCGCCGCGATCCCCGCCGCAGCTTCGACCTGATGGCGGGGGACCCTCGACCCGGCGACCGATCGATGCGGGAGGACGACCGCTACCTCTTCCTCGAAACCCTGCTGGCGGCCGGGGATCGCCTGATCCTCACCTACGTCGGCCGCTCGCAGCGGGACGGCAGCCCACGGGAGCCGTCGACGGTTCTCTCCGAGCTCCTCGACCAGCTGGATCGGACCTTCGTCCCCCAGGACGGCGGCGCGGCCCGGGACGCCGTCACCGTGGAGCATCCCCTCCAGCCGTGGAGCTCCGCCTACTTCGATCGCTCCCGTCCACGGCTGTTCAGCTACTCGGAGGAAGACGCCTCCGCCGCCGAGGCCCTCCTCCTCCCCGCCGCCCCCCTGCCCCCTTTCGCGGACGCAGCCGGCGCCGAGGGCGGGCACCCGGCGCCCGGCGCCGCTAAGACTGAGGGGGAGATCGAAATAGAGATCGACGATCTCGTGGACCTGTGGCTGCACCCCAGCCGTCACTACTGCCGTCGGAT
>JBCDIS010000189.1:0-13384 GCA_038748685.1 Acidobacteriota bacterium
CGAAGGGCTTCTGAAGGAAGTGCTCGCCGGGTCGCAGCATCCCCTGCCGCTCGTAGGCTTCCGGGTTGTAGCCGGAGATGTAGAGGATCTGCAGGTCCGGCTGCCCCTCCGTGAGCCGGCGCGCCAGCTCGTTGCCGTCCATCTCCGGCATGACGATGTCCGTGATCAGGAGGTCGAAACGCTGGCCCTGGGCCTGGAGGCCGAGGGCGACGGCGGGGCTGTCCGCCTCGTGGACCTCATAGCCGGCGGCCCGCAGCAGACGGACGATCACGCTGCGTACCGAGAGGTCGTCTTCGGTCACCAGCACCACACCCCCCGCCGGCCGGAGCCGGGCCCCGCCCTCGGATCCCTGGGACTCCTCCGCGACGGCGGCGCCGCTGGCCTGGGGCAGGCAGACGCGGAATTCTGTCCCTTCCCCCACCGCCGAGTCCACCCAGATGTAGCCGCCACTTTGCTTGACGATGCCGTAGGCCGTCGACAACCCGAGGCCGGTGCCCCGGCCCACATCCTTCGTGGTGAAAAAGGGCTCGAAGATGCGGCCGAGCCGCTCCGGCGGGATGCCGGTTCCGGTGTCCTTCACCCGCACCAAGACCTTGGGGCCGAGGGGGACCGGATAGTCGAAATCGGAGGCGAAGGCCTCGTCGATCCAGAGGTTTTCGGTGGCGAGGTCGATGCGGCCGCCCTCCGGCATGGCGTCCCTGGCGTTGATCACCAGGTTCATCAGTACCTGCTGGAGCTGGCCGCGGTCGGCCCGCACCAGGGACGGCGTTGCCCCGAGCTCGAGCACCAGATCCACGTGTTCCCCGAGGACCCGCGCCAGCATGCCGTCGAGGTCGGCCACGACCTCGTTGAGGTCCAGCAGCCGCGGCTCGAGGACCTGCTGGCGGCTGTAGGCCAAAAGCTGCCGGGTCAGGTCGGCGGCGCGCCCGGCGGCTTTGGAGATCTCGTGGACGTGCCCCCGGAGCGGCGCGTCCGGGGCGAACTGCGCGAGGCAGAGATCGCAATAGCCCCGGATCACCACCAGCATGTTGTTGAAGTCGTGGGCGATGCCCCCGGCCAGTCGACCCACCGCTTCCATCTTCTGCGCCTGGTGGACCTGGCGCTGGAGCTCCTCCGCGTCTTTTTCCTTGGCGCGCTGGAGATGGCCCCGCTCGGCGTCGGCGTCGCGGTAGGCCCGGTCGACGGCGTCCAGAAATGCTTCCGGCAGGCGGTCCTCTCGCCCGCCGAGGTGCAGGTCGATCTGTCGACGCAAAAGCTCGTGCATGGTTATCTCTCGCGAAAGGAAACCTCTCGGCGACAGAGGGGGCTGGCCGAGAGTCTGAACATGCGATTTACCTGGATCATACCACCGGCCGGCCCGCGGTTCGACCCGTGCTAGTCTTCGCCGTCTCCGGAAGGTTTTTATGCACGTCAAAATCCCCGACGACTCCCCGCCACCGGCGTCGATCCCGGCGCCGTCGATGCTCCTTTGGATAGCCCTCACCGGGGCTCTCCTCCTGTCCGCCTGCGGCGGCGGAGGAACCGACGTGGACGATCCGGGGGAACCCGAGTCGGCCGGCGCCGGCGCGGTCGAAAACAGCGCGCTGGACACGGCGCCGCCCCCGAGGGCCTTGGTGGAAGGCTACGGCTATCGGCCCAGGGCCTGCGGCTTCGATCTGGACGACGACGGGGTCGTGGGGGAGTCGGAGGACGACTGCCGGGTCTGCGACGGAGCGACCCTCGACCCCGACGGCGACGGGGTCGAAGAAGATCTCTTCTACATCGACTGCGACGGCGGGCAGGACGATCGACAGTGCGGCACGCCGGATCGCCCCTGCGGCACCATCGCCTATGCCTGGTCCCAGCGGGCGGACGGCGCCGGGGACGGGGCAGAAGACATCCTCTGCTTCCGCGGAACCTGCCGCGAAGAGGGGATTCGCCCCGGGGTCGCTGGGGCCGCGGGTACCGTGGAGCGGCCCGCCACCGGGTCCGAGGCACGCCCCTTCGAGCTGCCCCGGGATCCGACCCTTCTGGCGGGCTGGGACACCGACGGCGACGGTGAGTATCCGCCCCTGGATACCGACGACACCGCGGTGCTCGAGGGTCGGGGGCTAGGGCGCGCCGTCGTCCTGGGCCCCCGCAACGATCGTCTGGAAATGGCCCACTTCACCGCCGCCGGTTTCGGCGCCGAAAGCGAAGCCCGGGATTCGGCCTTCCTCGGCATCGCGCCGGGGCAGGGGGAGCTGACCCACGTCCACGTCCACAATCTCCACCTGCTCGACATCAACCGCGCCCGGCCGACCCACCCGGGCCTCGCCACCGTGTCCCTGGTGGGGGGAAAGACGCGGCCCCGCTGGTGGCTGGTGGAGAACCTGTGGGCCCCCCGCAACGGCGGCTGGTTCGTCCACGGGGCAGCCGAGGAGCCGGGGCCCGACGAGGGGCCCTACCGCTTCCAGGGGATCACCTACACCGCCCAGGCGTGCGATTTCGCCCGCTGCGGCAACGGCGCCTCGGTCATGGGCTTCTATCTGTGGGGACATGTCTCGGGGATCGAGGTCTTGGACTCCCACTTCGACGCCAACGTCGCCGAATGGGAGCCGAAGCCCGGCGGCGGACCGTCCGGAGCCCTCTTCGCCCTCACCGGTCAGTGTTCCCAGGACTGGACCCTGCGGGGCAACCTCCTGGTGGACTACAAGAACGCCCTCTGGGTCCAGGGCCACGCCGAGCGCTACTGCGACGGCGGGTCGGCGCGACCGGTGGACGGGGTGGTCTTCGACCGCAACGAAGTGCGCAACGCCTACGAGCCCTGGGCCGCCGGCGACGTCGCTGTGCTGGTCACCGAGGGGGGAGATCAGCCGGGGGAGACGGTGGGGGACCTGACCGTGAGCAGCAACCTGCTGGCGTCGCCGGTGGGTCTCGAATCCTGTTTCTGGATCCGCGGCGGCAACGGCGCCGAGACGCCCCCGGGCACCATCGAGCTGGTGGGGAACACCTGCATCGCCAACATCGACTATCACGGCGCCCTGGCGGTGGGGGAGCTCGGCGGCGGCAATGCGGCCTTCCCCCATCAGCGGTTACGGGTGACGGGGAACGTGTTTTCAGGTCTCCTGGGGCACGAAGACCTTAATGTCCGCTTCACCTACGGGCCCGAAGGGCTGGAGATGGACGGCAATCGCTACGACCCGTCGGGTGGGTTCAGCTGGCTCGGCGGCGAGCCCACGGACCTAGGCGGATGGTGGGGGGCGACGGGTGTGGACGCCGAATCCACGGCCTGCCTTCCGGCCTTCGTCGACTTCGAGAACGGCGACTACCGCCCCGCCGAAGGGGACGTCTGTATGGACGGCGCGGGTCGCCGGGCCGCCGTCGCCTCCTCCCCCTGACGATCCGCGGTCAGCCGCCGGCGGCGCTCGCCGGGAGACTGGGGATTGGCTCCAGGTCCTCCGCCCGCTCGGCGCCGCGGTCCGCCCACCCCAGTCCGTCGACGATCTCCAGGGACCCGTCGAAGCGCTCCACCAACAGGGTGCAGCTCTCCACCCAGTCGCCGCAGTTGTAGTAGCCGACGCCGGCGAGCTCTCGGACCTCCGCCTTGTGGATGTGACCGCACACCACGCCGTCGAGGTCGAGTCGCCGCGCCTCCTGGGCGAGGGTCTCCTCGAAACGGCTGATGAAGGTGCAGGCGGACTTGACCTTGAGCTTGACGAAGTGGGAGAGGGACCAATACGAAAGCCCGAGCATCCGTCGGCCCACGTTGTAGGCGCGGTTGAGGCGGATCAAGCCGTCGTAGGCCACGTTGCCGAGCATGCAGAGGAGCTTGGAGTGCTTGACCACCAAGTCGTACTGGTCGCCATGGGTGACGAGGAGGCGCCTGCCGTCCGCCGTCCCGTGGATGTCCCGGCCGAGGATCCGCGCGCCGCCGACGGTGAGGCCTAGGTAGCGGCGGGCGGCGTCGTCGTGGTTGCCGGGCACAAAGACGACGTCCGTGTCGTTCTGCGCCATGCCGAGGAGCAAGGACACCGCCTCGTCACAGTGGTCGCACCACCGCCACCGGCGCCGCACCTGCCACATGTCGATGATGTCCCCCACCAGGTAAAGCTTTTCGCACTCCAGGCGTCGGAGGTTGGCCACCAGGTCCCGGGGACGGGCGCTGGCGAAGCCGAGGTGGGTGTCGCTGATGAAGGCGGTCCGACACCGGAGGATGTCCGAGTCCGCCGGCGCCACCCCCCGCGGCTTGAACGGAATCGCCGGGACTTCGGGGGGCGTCACCGCCGAAGTGCGGAGGGGGTCGCGCCGAATCTCCGAGTCGAGCATGGTTCTCCTCGTGGGTTGTGACTTCGAGGAGAGGCTAGGTTTCACCGATCAAGGAACCCTCAAGGGGTGGTTAAAGTCCCTTTAAAATGAGCGGCTTGCGGCGATTTAGGAAAGGTTTTGCAGGATGTTTCCGAGGCGGAAGACCATACTCTTTCGGCGTTCTGAAGTGGCGATGTAGACGTCGTGAAGATCCGGTGGAGCCAAGGTCGATGCGGGTCGCCCGTGGCTTCCCTTTCGATTGACGACCCCTCCGGCAGTCTGCGACGATGCGCCGATGGCAGAGAACTCGACCACGGACGCGGGCCGCCAGCGGCGCCTGGCCTCGGCCCTGGCGCTCCTCGCGCTCGTCGGCCTCCTGGCGGCGCAGATCCTGGCGATTTTGCACCTCAACGGGGGCCGATTCGTCTACACCCTCGACGACGCCTACATCCAGCTGGCAATGGCGGAGGGAATCGCCGCCGGAACCTACGGCATCAACGGCGGCGAGACGGCGGCGGCGTCCTCCAGCATCGCCTATCCCTTCCTGCTGGCGCCCCTGGCCCGCACCGGCGTCGCCGAGTGGCTGCCCCTGGGGATCTGCGTCGCCGCCGCGGTCGCCACGGTTCTGGCCTTCGTCGCCCTGGCCTTCACCTCCTTCGGCTTCGCCCGGCGGCCGGTGGGCGGCCTGTTCGCCGCGGCCCTCGCGATCCTGCTCATGTTGTCGACGAATCTCGTGGGGCTGGCCCTCTCCGGCATGGAGCATTCCCTCCAGGTGCTGCTGACGGCGCTGGCGGTCCTCGGCGTAGCCCGGCTCCTGACCCGGCGGGTCTGCCCGCCGTGGTTGCCCATCGTCCTCGCCGCCGGACCCTTGGTGCGCTACGAGAACCTTGCCCTGTCCCTGCCCCTCCTCGCGCTATTGGCCTGGCGGGGGTACTGGCGCCAGGCGGCCATCGCCGTTCTGGGGATGGCTCTGGTGATCGGCGGCTTCACCGCCTTCTTGCACAGTGAGGACCTCGGTCCGCTGCCGGCGTCGGTGATGATCAAGTCCACCGTCGCGGGGGGCGGTGGGGTCATGGCGGTGCCGAAGATGATGGCCCGCAACCTGAAGAACAACCTGTCGAAACGGCAGGGGGCGGTGCTGGGCCTGGCGGCCCTGCTCCTGGCGGCGGCGACCTTTGGACCCCGGGGGGACTCCATGCCCTTCGACGAACGCCTGTTCGGCGGCGCCCTGGCCGCAGCCGGCGGCGCCCACCTCGCATTCGGGGAGCTGGGGTCGTACTCCCGCTACGAGATCTATGCCTGGGTCGCCCTTTTGCTGGGGGGCGTGTTCCTGGGGCGAAGGTTCTGGGGGTCCGCCTGGGGGAAGGGACGGGCCTGGCACGCCCTGGCCGCCTGTGGGCCGGTGCTGCTGCTGGCGGCCCTGCCCTATGTCTTGGTGCTCGAAACCATCCCTGGGGCCGCCAGCAACATCTACGAGCAGCAGCACCAGATGCACCGCTTCGTCGTCGACCACTACCGGGGGCCGGTGGCGGTGAACGACATCGGCTGGGTGGCCTTCCGCAACGACGGCTACGTGCTCGACCTGTGGGGCCTGGCGTCCCGGGAGGCGGCGGAGGCCCGGGCACGGGGGGGCGACGTCGCCTGGATGGAGGACCTGGCGGCGGATCACGGCGTGGGCCTGATCATGATCTACGACCTGTGGTTCCCGGAGCATCCACCCGGGTGGACCCGGGTGGGGACCCTGCGGCTGTCCCGTGAGCGGGTGTCCTCCGCCGGCGCCGACGTCGCCTTCTACGTCCGCGGTGAAGCCGCCCGTTCGAAGGTGGAGGCGGCACTGCCGGCCTTCGTCGATCAGCTCCCCGCGGGGGTCGCCTTCCTCCGCGCCCCGGGCGGATGAGCGCCGACGTGGGCGGCCCGAGAGCCCGCTGGGTCCCTTGGTTTTTGGGCTTGCTGACCCTGATCCTGGCCCTGCGCCTGATCCACCTGGAGGCGGATTTCCCGCCCGGGATCACCTGGTCGGGGGCCCTTTACACCGACGAGGGCTGGTATTCCAACGCCGCGGTGCACTACGCCCTCGAAGACACGCTGTACGTGGAAGGGGAGTTCAATCCCATCGTGGTCATGCCGGTGGGGCAACTGCTCCAGGTTCTGGCCACCGGAGCCCTGGGGCTCGATCTGTCGACGGTGCGGTCGACGTCGGTGCTGTCGTACCTGCTGGTGGTCCTGTTCGCGGCGCTCTTGACCCGTCGCTTCGCCGGCGGTCCGGCCGCCGCCTGGGTGGCCCTTCTCTTGGCGACGAGCTTTGTGCCCTTCGCCTACTCCCGCCTGTCGTTGATGGAGCTGCCCATGCTGGCGCTGGTGTGCGGGGCCCTGTGGTTGGTGGCCCCCGACGGCCCCGGGAGCCGAGCGGCGCCCAACCCCCGGCTGCGGACCGTCGCCGCCGGCCTCGTCTTCGCCCTGGCGCTCTTGACCAAGGCCACGGCCCTCTTCGCCCTGCCGCTCCTCGGCTATCTGGCCTGGCTGCGGGGGGGCGACGCCCCCCCGGGGGGACGTCCGCGGCTGCGGGGTCTTACGGACGCGGCCCTGGCGACGGCGATCCCCGCCCTGATCTTCGGCGGATACAACCTGGTGGCGTCCAACCTTTTCCCCCGAGACGCCGCCTATTTCCGGCAGCTCAATTTCGACGCCCGCATGACCTTCGACCCGGCCACCGTGGTCCTGGGGGCGGTGCGCGCCGCCCGCCGGACCCTGGACCTGGATCCGGCCCTGGCGACGGCGGCGGCGGCGCTCTTGGGTTTGGGGCTGGTGTTCGGCCGGAGCCTTTGGCGCCGCCCCCCGGTGGTTCTGGCGGTGGCCTGGATCGCCCTCCAGCTCGGGCAGCTGGCGTTCGTGCTCTACCATCCCCCCCGCTATTTCCTGACCCTGGTGGTGCCCCTGGCCCTGGCGGCGGTGCTCGGCGCCGAAGCCTGCGCGACGTTATCGGCGGCGACGCGTCGAGCCTGGGGTCCCCGGCTTCCCTACGTCGTCCTGGCGGCGGTGGTGGCCTTCAACGGCTACCGGGTGGCCTCTTACCTGGCGTCGCCGAGCTACAGCTTCACGGAGATGGCCCACGGGGTCGAGGCGCTGGCGGAGCGGGACGCCGGGGTGGGGGGCGCCGTGGTGCTCGGCAACTTCGCCAACACGCTGAGTCTCGAAACCGGGCTGCGGTCGGTGAATTCCGAGCTTGGGGTCGAGGCACTCGGGCGTCGACTCGATCGAAATCCGCCGAGCCACTACTTGACCCTCGGGCCTGTAGCCGACGGCGGGGGCGTCCGCGGCGAGGGTGGGGAAGAGGACTCGGTCGCCGCGGTCCTGCGTCGGCGGTACCGGCTGGAGCCGGTGGGGGCGTGGGACGTCTACGGCAACTACTACGACGGCAAGCGGGTCCACCTCTATCGTCTGGACCCGCTGCCGTCCCCGTAGCCCCGGGGGAGGGCCCGTCAGGCCGCTTCGGAGTCCCGCGCCTGGAGCTCGGAGGCCACCCGCTCCACCTCCCGCCAGACCCGCATCAGGTTGCCGGAGAGGATCTTCTCGACGTCTGCCTCGGAGTAGCCCTTCTCCAGCAGCTTGTGGATCAGATTGGGGTAGTAGGAGACGTCCTTCAGGCCCTCCGGCAGGGAATCGCCGACGCCGTCGAAGTCGGACCCGAGGCCCACGTGGTCGATCCCCACCAACTGCACCACATGGTCAATGTGCTCGACCACGTCGTCGATGGTGGCGAAGGGGTAGGGGTTCGCTTCCTTGTAGCGCTCGCTCAGGGCCCGGGCCTCGTCGCTGCCGACCTCGATGCCCTGCTTCCGCATCTGGTCGCCGACGGTCTGCCTCCGCGTTCGCGAATAGGCGTTGGCCTCTGGGGTCAGGAAGGTGGAGCCGAAGTTGATCTGGATGACCCCGCCGTTGTTGGCCAAGGCGCGGATCATGTCGTCGTCCATGTTGCGCTCGAATCCGGGGGTGAATCCGCGGGCCGAGGAGTGGGAGGCGATCACCGGCGCCGCCGTCAGGTCCATGACCTGATGGAAAGCGTCGTCGGAGATGTGGGAGACGTCCACCATCATGCCGAGGCGATTCATCTCCCGCACCACGTCGCGGCCGAAGGGCGACAGGCCGCCCCAGGTGCGCTGGTCCGGCGGCTCGTAGGAGGAGTCGCAGATCTGGTTGTTCTTGGAATGGGTGAGGGTGATGTACCGGATGCCGCGATCGAAGAAGTACGCCACGTTGCGGAGGTCGTCCTCCACCGGCGCTCCGTTCTCCATGCCCATCGGCAAGGAGATCCTGCCCGCCGCGCGATTGGCCTCGAGGTCGGCGGGGTTGCGGGCGAGGGCGAACTTGTCCGGCGCGCCGGCGACAAGGGTCTCCACCATGTCGATCAGCTCGTCGGCGAAAGTCTTGGCGCCGCCGGTCTCCTGGTACGAGGCGGGTACGTAGATCGACATGAAGGGGGCGTCGAGGCCCCCTTCCTGGGCCCGGACAAAGTCGAAGTCTCCGCCGTCGGTGCGCTGGGAGACGTCCTCCATTCCGTCGGTCATGCGGTAGGGGACGTCGATGTGGGTGTCGACGATGAGGGTCCGCTGGGCCAGGTCAATGGCCTTGAGCCGCAGATTCTCGACGTCGCTGGTGGCCAGATCTCCGAGCGCCGTCTCGGTGGTCTCACCTGCGCCGCAGCCGACGGGACCGCCGGCGACGAGCAGGAGGACAAGAGGAACGAGCAGGAAAAGGGTCTTGAGCGGGAATCGCATCGGGTACCTCCGGGGCGAAGTGTACGCCAACTGAAGAGGGCGGCCTACTCGCTGTCCATCACCGTCGCCGGGTCCACCCTCGAAGCCCGGCCGGCCGGCAGTCGGCAGGCGTAGTAGGCCACCGCCAGCAGCCCGGCGGCGGCGGCGGCGAAGGTCGCCGGATCGTCGGGCCGGACGCCGTACAGCTGGCTGGCCAGGAGCCGGGTCAGGGCGACGGAGGCCACGAGGCCCACCGCCAGGCCGAGGACGACGGGGCGCAGCCCCTGCCGGGTCACCATGCGCATCACCTCGCCGGGGGAGGCCCCGAGGGCCATGCGGATGCCGATTTCCCGACGGCGTTGCCCCACCGTGTAGGTGACGAGGGCGTAGAGTCCCCCGGCGGCGAGGGCCAAACCCAGGGCACCGAAGGCGCCGAGGACGAAGGCCGAGAGCCGCTCGGAGCGCAGGGAGCTCACGAGCCGCTGCTCCAGGCTGCGGGCGTCGAAGATGGGGAGCCCGGGGTCCACCGCGGCGACCCGGCGACGGAGCTGCGGCACCAGGGTCTCGGGCGGAACCTCGGTCCGCGCCACCAGCAGCATCTGGCGCCCCATCCATTCCCACGGCGCCTGGGGGGACTGGGTGGCTGGGAAGTAGAGGGTCGGGGCTGCGTCCCGCCGCAGCCCCCGTTCCCGCACGTTCTCCGCCACCCCGACGATACGCCATCGAACCGGTTCCCCCTCGGGGGTCGCGAACGCCGGGGCGCTGCTCGCGAGGACGCGACCCACCAGGGCGCCTTCCTCCCCGGGGCCGGCGCCGAGTCGGCGGGCCAGCGCCCGGTTGACCACCAGCGAAGGCTCCGAGTCCGGGGCATCCCCGTCGGCGATGCCCCGGCCGGCGAGGATCGGTAGGCCCAAGGTCTCGAAAAACCCGGGCCCGGCGATCCGCAGCTCGCACTGGACCGCTTCGCCGGGGTCCGCGCCGGAAAGGGCGAAATCGAGCCCCGGGCTGTAGCCGGCGAAGGGTACCCGCGACACCAGGGCCGCCGAGGTGACCCCCGGCAGGGACCCGGTCTCGTCCACCAATCGGCCGTAGGTGGCGACGGCGTCCGCCATGGTGGGGTACTCGGCGGCGGGGAGGGCCACGTGGGCGCTCAGGATCCCCTCTGGATCGAAGCCGAGGTCGGTCCCCGCGAGTCCGTGGAGGCTGCGGACGAGAAGCCCCGCGGCGATGAGGAGCACCACCGCCGTGGCCACTTCGGCGGACACCAGGAGGTTCCGCAGGCGGCCTCCGGAATCGGCGACGGTGCGTGCCCCGCCGAGGGCCGCCCGGGGTTCGAGCCGGGTCGCCCGCCAGGCTGGAAGCAGGCCGAAAACGAGGCTCGACGCCACCCCGAGGGCCATGGCCGCCCCCAGGGCTCGGGGGTCGAGGCCCACCTGGGCGAGACGGGGCAGCTCCGCCGGGGCGATGGCCACCAGGCCGTCCAGCACCAGCCGCGCCACCGGCAGGGCGGCTGCTGCCCCCAGAAGCCCGAGGACGAGGCTCTCCGTCAGCAGCTGGCGGGCCAGGCGTCCCCGGCCGGCGCCGAGGGCCATGCGGACCCCCAGCTCCCGACGGCGGCCCAGCCCGCGGGCCAGGAGCAGGCCTGCGAGGTTCCCGCAGCCGATCAGGAGCACCGCCGCCACCGCTCCGAAGAGGGTCCAGAAGCGGGGCTTGAGGTCCCCCGTCAGCTGTTGGGCGAGGGGAACGGCCCTGGCGCCGAGGGGCTCGCCGGTGCGGGGCGACGTCATCCCCAACCCTTCGGCGAGGGACGCCAGCTCGGCGGCGGCGGTTTCCGGCTCGACTCCGGGGGCTAGCCTCGCGAGGGACTCGAGGTACTGGGAGCCGACGTTGTCCCGCTGCCCCCCGTCGAGGGCGAGGGGAAGCCACACCTGGGGGCCGGCGGCGCTCAGGTCCAGGGAGCCCGGCATCACGCCGATCACCGTGTGGGCCTCGCCGTCGAAACGGACCGATCGGCCGACGAGGCCGGGGTCGGCTCCGAAGCGGCGGTGCCAGAGACCCTCCGAGATCACCGCCACCCGATCGACGCCGGGGCGGTCCTCCGCCGCGTCGAAGACCCGGCCGCGGGCGGCCCGAATCCCGAGGACGTCAAAGTAGTCCGCGGACACCCGCCACCCCTCCACCCGCTGCGGGGGGGCGCCGCCGGCATCCGCTGCGCCGGCGATCGTGACGTTGCCGGGCCAGATGGCGGCCACCCCGTCGAGGGTATGGGTGCCGTCCCGCAGGGCGAGGAAGAGGCCGGGGGAAAGGGGGGAATCCCGGCCGTCCTCCACCAGCGTCGGCCGGACCACCCGATCCGCCTCGGGGATCGGCAGGGGCCGGAGGAGGACGGCGTCGATCAGGCAGAAGACCGCCGTCGTCGCGCCGACCCCGAGGGCCAGGGTGGCGACGGCGACGGCGGTGAAGGCGGGGTCCCCCAGAAGGGACCTGCGGGCGGAGGTCAGATCCTGGCGCAGCCCGTCGAGCCAGCCCGTCCGACTGCGCCGGTCGCCGCCGCCGTCTTGGGGGGAGCTGCTCAGGCCCCTTGCTCCCTGGCCTTTCGGGCGGCGATGAAGGAGCGGATGCAGAGGACCAGGAAGACCACGCTGAGGGCCGCCATCGACGCCTGGGAGAGCACCGCCGCGGGGCGCTCCGCGGTGCCGGAAAGGACCGTCGGCAGCTTCGCCAGGCCCCCGATGGAGCCGCCGATGCCCAGCAGGGTGAGCAGCGCGGCGCCGTGCATGGCGTGTTTGAGAAGGCTCTCCTTACGGGCCATGGCGCCGAGCCCCAAGAAGGCGATGCCGAAGAACGAAGGGATGAGGGCGGTGACGCTGGCCTGACCGGTGGCGACGTAGCCGATGACACCGAGGGCGATGAGTAGGGCGCCGAAGATCATCGTGACCACGGGCATGTTCGAAGACATCGGGTTCTCCTGGAGGCTGGTATCGGAACCGTTGTGTGGGTTGTGGGAAAGGGGGCGTGGTGCCCGTTTCGACCCTAACAGATTCGCCGACTGCGAAGATCTGGACGCCCCCCGGCGCCCCTCCCTTCAGCGAAAGCCCTGGAGCATCCGTAGGTCCCCCTCCATGGGCTCCCGCAGGCCCACCACGATGGAGTCCCCGGAACGGGAGACGGAGAGCCCGGGGGAGAGGACGGACCGCTCGATCCTCGCGATCCGGTGGCGGACGCCGGTGGAGGTGTCCAGCCGCGCCAGCTCCAGGCCGGACTCGGCGAGGCGGAGGTAGACGATCCCACGGTCGGTTTCGGTCCAGTCGTCGCGGTGCCCGGGGGCCAGGTCGTCGAGCACGAGGGTCGCGTCGGCTTCGGCCGCCAGGTGGGTTTCGGCCCCGAGGGACTGACGCCAGAGTCGGCCGGCGGCTCCGCGGACGACATGGATCCCCTCGCCGTCGAGGGTTTCGCGGGCGACGAGACCCCCCAGGGTGGTCAGCTGTTCCGGTGGACCACCGTCCAGGGGCTGGCGCCAGATCTGCCAATCGCCCCCGCGGCGGGAGGACAGCAGCAGGGATTGGCCGTCGGCCCCCCAGGCGGCGTGGGTGCCGACCGCGCCCTCCGGGGAGAGCCGCCGGGCGCCCCCGGTCTCGGCGTCGAGCACGTGGACCCGGATCTCGGTTCCAAAGATCCCCGAGACGGCGATCCGGGAACCGTCCGGGGACCAGGCCGGGCGATCGAGGTACTGGGCCCCGAGGTTGCCGAGTCGGCGCAGTCCCGAGCCGTCGGTCGCCGCGGTCCAGACCTCGGCGGTTCCGGTCCGCGTCGAGACGAACGCGAGCCGGCCTCCCCCGGGGGCGTGGCGGGGGGAGATGTCCCAGCGGTTCGACGCCAGCCCCCCGAGCCTCCGGGGCTCCCCTGCGGCGTCCAGGGTCCAGAGGTCCGCGTCGAGGCCGAAGGTTTCGAAGAGTAGCCGGTCGCCGGTGACCCGGGGAAAGCGAACCTCCCGCGCGTGGGTGGGGAGCCATCGGAGTCCGCCTTCGTCGATATCGATCCGATAGAGCTGGTAAGGCCCGTCCCGATTCGAGGAGAAGATCAGCTCCTTCCCGTCGGCGTTCCAGGTCAGGCCCCAGATACGGCCGGAGTTGGCGAAGAGCCGCCGCGGCGGGCCGCCGGAACGGTCGAGGATGTAGAGATCCTGCTGGAAGAGGCTGGGTCCGCGGCAGAAGGCCAGGCGCTCGCCGTCGGGGGAGTAGGTGGGCCTACCGTCGCCGAGGTGGCCGGACGGTGGCTCGGTCAGCCGTCGCAGCTCTCCGGTGGCCAGCTCTATCTCATAGAGGGCGAAGGGGTGGTGGGGGTCGGTGCGGCGGGAGACGGCG
>JBCDIS010000190.1:0-13339 GCA_038748685.1 Acidobacteriota bacterium
CCAGCAGCTGCTCCTCGGCGCCTACCAGGCCCTCGAACGGCAGATCCAAAAGGGCAAGGTCAAGATGTACCCCCGCACCGAGATGCTCGACGTGGTGCTGGTGGACGGCCACGCCCGCGGCATCGTGGTGCGGGACCTGGTGACCGGCAAGGTTTCATCCCACGCCGGTGACGCCGTGGTGCTGGCCACCGGCGGCTACGGCAACGTCTTCTTCCTGTCCACCAACGCCAAGGGCTGCAACGTCACCGCGGCGTGGCGGGCCCATCGTCGTGGCGCCCTGTTCGCCAACCCCTGCTACACGCAGATCCACCCCACCTGCATCCCCGTGTCGGGGGATTACCAGTCCAAGCTGACCCTGATGTCGGAGTCCCTGCGGAACGACGGTCGCATCTGGGTTCCCCTGGAGGTCGGCGACAACCGGGCCGCGGGGGATATTCCAGAGGCCGAGCGGGACTACTACCTGGAGCGGCGCTATCCGAGCTTCGGAAACCTGGTGCCCCGGGACGTCGCCTCCCGCAACGCCAAGGCTGTGTGCGACGAGGGGCGGGGCGTGGGGCCGGGGGGCCTCGGGGTCTACCTCGACTTCGCCGACGCCATCTCGCGGCTCGGCAAGGACACCGTGTCAGCCCGCTACGGCAACCTCTTCCACATGTACGCCAAGATCACCGGCGAGGATCCCTACTCGGTGCCGATGCGCATCTATCCGGCGGTCCACTACACCATGGGCGGCCTGTGGGTCGACTACAACCTGATGACCAACGTCCCCGGTCTCTACGCCGTCGGCGAGGCCAACTTCTCCGACCACGGCGCCAACCGCCTCGGCGCCTCCGCCCTGATGCAGGGCCTGGCGGACGGCTACTTCGTCCTGCCCTACACCATCGGCGACTACCTTGCCGGCCACATGGGAGAGAAAATCGACACCGACCACCCCGCCTTCGCCGACGTCGAGCGGGAGGTCAACGGACGGGTCGAGACCCTGCTGTCGATCCAGGGGAGCCGCTCCGTCGATTCATTCCACCGTGAGTTAGGGAAGATGGTCTGGGACTACTGCGGCATGTCCCGCTCGGCCTCCGGCCTCAAGGAGGCCCTCGTCAAGATCCCGGAGCTGCGGGAACAGTTCTGGAGCGACGTCCGCGTCTTGGGGAATGGTGACAACATCAACCAAAGCCTCGAAAAGGCGGGCCGCGTCGCCGACTTCTTCGAGCTCGCCGAGCTGATGTGCAAGGACGCCCTCGAGCGGGACGAGTCCTGCGGCGGTCACTTCCGCGAAGAACACCAGACCGAGGAGGGCGAAGCTATGCGGGACGACGAGAGGTTCTCGTACGTCTCGGCCTGGGAACGTGACAAGGACGGCTGGAACCTCCACAAAGAGCCGCTCGAATTCGATTACGTCAAGCTGACCCAGAGGAGCTATAAGTAATGGACCTCACGCTTCACGTTTGGCGCCAAGCGGGCCCCGACGCGGAGGGCCGCCTGGTGGAGTACCCGGCCAAGGACATCAGCGCCGAAATGTCCTTCCTAGAGATGCTGGACGTGGTGAACGAAGGGCTGATCGAGGATGGGCAGGAGCCGATCACCTTCGACCACGACTGCCGCGAGGGGATCTGCGGCGCCTGCGGCATGATGATCAACGGGTTCGCCCACGGCCCCCAGGGCGGCACCACCGCCTGCCAGCTCCACATGCGGTCCTTCAGCGACGGCGACGTCATCTACATCGAACCCTGGCGGGCCACCCCCTTCCCCGTGCTCAAGGATCTGATGGTGGACCGGTCGGCCTTCGACCGCATCGTCGCCTCCGGCGGCTACATCTCGGTGAACACGGGCTCCGCCCGTGACGCCAACGAGATTCCGGTACCCAAGGAAGCCGCCGACAGGGCCTTCGAGGCGGCGGCCTGCATCGGTTGCGGCGCCTGCGTCGCCCAATGCCCCAACGGCGCGGCCCAGCTCTTCACCTCCGCGAAGATCTCCCACCTCGGGCTTCTGCCCCAGGGGCAGCCGGAACGGCACCAGCGGGTGGTGGAGATGGTGGCCCAGATGGAGGCCGAGTCCTTCGGCAGCTGCACCAACCATCGCGAATGTGAGGCGGCGTGCCCGAAGGAGATCTCCATCGACTTCATCGCCCGCATGAACCGCGACTTCATCAGGGCCAAGGCCAAAGGGGCGACTCCGAAGGGGAGCGGCGGCTGACCCTCCGGTCTGCTGCGGCCGGACCTCCAAGGGCGCCCATCCGGGCGCCCTTTTGCGTGGCCTTCTGGGCGGCGGAGAGTTCCGGTAAGCTCCCCCCATGGGCAAGATCTTCGACTCCATCGACGACGACCTGCGGGCCTTCCTCGGTCAGCAGCAGATGTTTTTCGTCGCCACCGCCCCCATGTCGGCGGACGGCCTCGTCAACGTATCCCCCAAGGGCCTCGACACCTTCCGCGTCCTCGGCCCGACCACCGTGGCCTACCTCGACCTCGGAGGCAGCGGTATCGAAACCGTCGCCCACGTCAAGGAGAACGGGCGCATCGTCTTCATGTTCTGCGCCTTCGACGGCCGGCCCCGGATCGTGCGTTTCTACGGCCGCGGTGAAGTCCTCGAACCGGGACAGGACGCCTACGGGGCTCTGCTGCCGGAATTCCCCGCGATCCCGGGGGCCCGCACCATCATCAAAGCGGAGCTCCACCGGATCGCCGATTCCTGCGGTTGGGGCGTTCCCCTCTACGAATTCCAGGGCCAGAGGGACCAGCTGCCCCGCTATGCGGAGTCCCTGGGCCCCGAGAAAATCGCCGCCAAGCGCAGGGCCAACAACAGCTCGAGCCTCGACGACCTGCCGGGCCTGAGCTTCGACTGATGGGGGGACCTTCGTCGGACCCGCCGTCCTGGGATCAGCTGCGGCAGCTCTTCCCCGCGACCCGGGACGCCGCCTATCTCAACACCGCCGCCTACGGTCCAGGCCCGACTCCGGTCGTGGACGCCACCCGCGAACACCTCGAAGCCTGGACCCACGGAACCGGCTCTTGGCTCGATTGGGAGGCCACCGCCGAAGACGCCCGCCGTCTGTTCGCCGAGCTCGTCGGCGCCCAAACCGACACCATCGCCCTGGTGTCTTCGATGAGCGGAGCCGCGGCCCAGGTGGCCCACGGCCTGCCGGATCCTCCTCGCACTGGAGCCAACCTGGTGGTGGGGGAACAGGAATTCCGCAGCAATCTCTTTCCATGGCTGAACCTGGAGGGAAAGGGGTACGAGGTCCGGCTCGTGCCCTTCCGGGGGGGCCGCATCACCGCCGGGGACCTGGCGTCCGCCATGGACGGTCGCACCGCCCTGGTGGCCGTTTCCCACGTGCAGAGCGCCAACGGCTACCGGGTGGACCTGCCGGCCCTGGCGCAGGCCTGCCGGGACCGTGACGCCCGCCTGTTCGTGGACGCCACCCAGTCCACGGGGGCGCTCCGGGTGCCCATCGAAGGAGTCGACTACCTCGCCGCCATCGCCTACAAGTGGATGCTGTCGCCAAGGGGCTCGGCATTCCTCTACGTCGCCCCCCACCGACTCGGGGAACAGAGACCTCTGGTGCCGAGCTGGAAATCGCCGTCGGAGCCCTACAAGTCCTACTACGGGCCGCCCTACGAGCCCGCCGACCGCGCCTCCGGCCTCGACACCTCCCTCGCTTGGCCGGTGTGGCCGGGGACCGCCACGGCGCTGCGCATGCTCCTCGACATCGGCCTGGACGCCATCGAAGCCCGTGACCTGGAGCTCGCGGGGCGCTTCTGCGACGGCCTCCCCGCCCTCGGCCTGCAGCCCCTCTTCGACGGTCCCGAACGCTCGCAGATCGTCAGCCTGCGGGTCCCCGATCCCGACGCCGTCCAGAGGGCCCTCCAAGGTGAAGGTGTGGTGGCTGCCGTCCGTGGAGAGTATCTGCGCACCGCGTTCCACTTCTTCAACGACGAGAGCGATGTCGACCGGGCCCTCACCGCCCTGGGTTCCGTGGTGGCCTGAGCCCAGGGGGCCCCGTCTCCGCTAGAAGCGGAACCGCACCCCCAGCTGACCGATCCGTGCGGGACCCTCACCGGGGTCCCCTGCGAACCGCGTCGGCTGGCCGAAGGACGTCGACCCGGTATCGCCCACGAATCCCGAAGGATTGACTTCGTCGAAGACGTTCCACACCTCGGCGATCAGCTCCAGATCGAGCCCCTCCCGCAGGCCGAGCCGCTTCGAGACTCGGAGATCCAGCTGGGACGACGACGCCCCGCGGGCACCCCCCACCACGCCCACCGTGGGCAGGCCGAAGGGCAGGAGGCCGGCCCCGAGCCCCGCTTCGACGTCGACTTCATAGGGCAGGGCGGAGCGGTAGCGAAACACCGCCGAGAGGCTGAGACCTTTGGGGGCCCAATAGACCCCGCTCACCGTGATGCGATGCTTCGCGTCGCCTATGAGGGGCCCGACGGAGCCGAGGGCGGCCCCTTCGGACTGGGACCACGTGTAGGCCGCACGGGCGTCGAAGCTGCCCCCCAGCCGGCCCCGCGCGCTGACGCTGACGCCGTCGTAGCGCGCTTCCCCGTCGGCGGACCATAGGCGCACCTCCCCCAACTCGGGGACGCTGCCCAGAGGCGCGAGGTCGACGGCGGCGGGAAGGTCCCGGTGCTCGATCCGCGTGGCGTCGACCGCCACTCCGAAGAAGGGATCCATCTGCCACGACCAGCCGACGGAGAGCCGGTCCGAGCTTGGGATGTCTAGAGATGACGCGACGTCGGTGGGCACCGGCACCGCGGTGGACGGCAGCAGGCTGGGCGGCAGGGGGTCGCCGGGTTGGAATAGGGAGCCGTCGGGGTTCCGGATCCCCGCCGGGTCGACATTCCAGTATAGGAGACCGACGTCGCCCCCGGCGGCGAGGGCCGGCGCCAGCACGGACGACCCGATGCTGGGGGGGCTGTGGAACCTCCCGGCGGCGGCGCGGACGAAATGTCCGCCCCCCGCCCCCCCGACCGCGCTGGCGCGGATCGACAGGTCGCCCCCGTCCACGTCCAACACCCCGGCCCCTCGAAGATCCTCCAGGTCGACGGGCTCGCCGGCAAAATCTCCGCCGGCGGCGTCCGCCAGAATCCTCCAGGCGGCATTCGAAGTCTGGTCCAGCCGCGGCCGGTCGACCCGGTCGTAGCGCGCCCCGAACCCCAAGGTCCAAGCGTCGCCCGCCCGCCAGGAGTCCTGGAGGTGGGCACCCCAACGCCGGCCGGCGGCGGAGGCCGATCCCGAACCGCCGTAGCCGGCGACGGCGGTCACAGGGGAGTCCCGCCGATCCTCGGACCGCCGAAAGACCGTCGGCCCGGCGTCGAGCCGCAGGTCCAGAACCGGTTCATCGGTGAAGCTGAGGCCGAGCTCGACATCGTGGGGCCTGCCCCCGAGGTCCCGGGTCAGGGCGACGACGCCCTGACCCCGGCGGGTCCGCTGCCGGCTGCGCCAGGACGGGGTGCCGGCCCCCAGCCGCGTTCCATTCGGGAAGAGGCTGACGGCTTCCCCCCCGGACGAGCCGATCTGGCGACGCTCCCCCCCCGCCACGTGGAGCCGCAGTCCGTGGAACGCCGTGGCCCCCATCTGTGTCCCGAGACCCAGCAGTACCGAGCTGCCGTCACGCTCAGCGGTGCCGGGGGCCTCTAGATCGGTACGGTGGACGGGTGTGGCCGGGGGACCGCCGTCCACCCTCGATGACGATTGCTGCCGACCGTAGCGCAGCGTCAGGTGCTGACTCCGCGAAAGGTTGGCGGTGAGCTTGGCGGCCACCAGGGTTTCGTCGGCGGCGAGTCGATTCGAGCCGCCGTCCGACTCGGGCAAGATCCCACCGGTCTGAACGACCCCGTCGGCATCCTCGCCCACGTCTTCGACGGCGAGGAAGTAGTGGACCGCGTTCTTGGGGGCCGGTCCGCCGACGGAGGCCAACAGATGCTCCCGCCGCAGCTCAGGGGAAGCCCCGGACCGCCGTGCGGACTCCGGTCGAGCCCCTAGCCCGTCGTCCCTCAAGAAAGCTGCGGCGGTTCCAGCCACCGAGTTGGCGCCGGACGCCGTGACCATCGACACGACGCCGCCCAGGGCCCCGCCGTACTCCGAAGCGTCGGGATCTCCGTGGACCGTGACGACGCCGAGCGCGTCCGTGGAAACGTCCAGCAGCGCGCCGCCGAAGATCCGGTCCACCACAGGCACGCCGTCGAGCACGTAGACGGTCTCACCCTCGGGGCCGGCCCCGAAGAACACCGTGGGCCGATCGGGGTCGGCGAAGGTCCCCGGCCCCCTCCCCGCACCGTTCGCCAGGGTGACGAGGTTCGTCAGCTCCCGTCCGTCCGCCGGTAGGGCATCGAGGGCGGCACCACCCAGGGCCAGCCCGTCGCCCGCTTCGGTCCGCACGCCCGGGGGAAGGTCGTCGAGGGTGACGATCTCGGCGTACTCCGCCGGTTCCAGCTCGAAGTCGAGCCTCCGCTCCGCCCCCTCCTCCACCTTCACGTACTTGTAGAGCTGGGTGACGTAGCCTCGAAGCCCTGCCGACGCGTGGTACGAGCCCGGCGGCAGCCGGAGGAAACGGTAGCCGCCCTCCCGGTCAGCGGTGGTCTGCCGGCGGAAGCCGGTCGAGCGGTCGGTGACGAGGACCTCGGCCCCAGCGACGGCGGTACCGTCGGCGAGTGCGACCTTCCCCGTCAGGCTGGCGTGCTGGGCCGCGGCGGCCCCCGCCGTCAGCAACCCGAGGACACCGACGATCGCCGTGCCCCAAACGGAGGCACGGCGCAGCGCGTTCGGCCCGGCGGCGCGGCCCCCGAGATTCTGGCCTGTCGAAACGCTCCTCATCCTCGAACGACCGCCTACCTCTCTTCGGTCCTCGGACCGATCCGTGGCCCCGATCTTACCCGGCCGGGGGTCCGGTCGTCGGCCCCAAGCAAAAGCCCCTTCGAGGATCGACCTCGAAGGGGCTCGCAACAGCGTTGGGGCTGGGGATCAGCCCTCGCCCTTGGCCGCCTCGATCAGGGGCTCGAAGGCGCTCAGGGGCTGCGCGCCGTTGAGGAACTGACCGTTGACGAAGAAGCCGGGGGTGCCGGAGACGCCCATCCGCTGACCAAATGCCATGTCCTCGTCGACGGACTTGGCCTCGGCCTTGTACTCCTCGGTGTCCTCGTCGCTGGCGCAGGCGAGCCAGGAGGGGATGTCGACGCCGGAGTCGGCGAGCCAGCCCTGGCTCTTCTCGACAACGTTCTCGGGGGTGATCTCCTTCTGGTGCTCGAAGTACTTGTCGTGCAGCACCCAGAAGGCGTCGTGGTTCTGGTTACCCGCGCAGTTGGCGGCGATGGCGGCGGGCTTGGCCCAGGGGTGGAAGCCGAGGGGGAAGTGCTTGAAGACGAACTTGACGTCGTTCGGGTACTTCGCGAGGATCTCCTCCACCGTCGCGGCGCCGCGGGTGCAGTAGGGGCACTGGAAGTCGGAGAACTCGACGATGGTGACGGGGGCGTCGGCGTTGCCGCGGACCGGCACGCCTTCGGTGGCCTTCTCCAACTCGGCGGCGCGCTCGGCGGCCTGCTTGGCCTCCTCTTCGGCACGCTTGTCGAGCTCCGCCTGGATCTCTTCGGCGCTCTTCGAGACGTCGAGGGCCTCACCCTGGATCAGGTAGAGCTTGGTGTCGTCGCTGGTGACGAGGAAGGTCTGCGCGCGGCCGCGGACGGTGAAGCTGCCTTCGTCGAGACCCTCGAAACCGCTGGCCTTGATCTCGTTCATCACCGGGTTGAGGGTCCCCAGCTGCGGGAACTGGAGCGTCAGGTTGGCGAGGATTTTCTCCTTCCGCGCCTCGGCATCGGCTTCGCCCTCGGCGGTGGCGCCGACGGCGAAGCAGCCGAGGAGCAGCAGCGCCATGGCGGGGACGAGTTTGGACAATTTGTACATTGAGAGGGTCTCCTTGGGCGATTTTTTCGTTCAATCTGGCGACACGGAGTCTCGCCGATGTGGCTTTGGCCGTCAACCTTGGGGGCCGGGCGGGCGCGCAGGACGAACTTCACTGGGCCCGCGGCGCCTCCGGCGGCAGATCTTAGCAGGCGGTGTCCGGACCTGCGCGGCGCCCGCGCGCAGGGGTATTGCGCCGCCCCAAGACCCCGTCTTATCTACGGGCGCGATGGGAGGGCGGATCCCCTCGCGCGCCCTTCAGAGGTCGAGTCGCTCGCCTTCCTCGGCGACCCGGAATCCGCCGGCGACAATGCGGCGCCGGGCCTCGGTGTCGTGCCCCAGGGCCGGGTTGGTGTGGTTGAGATGGATGAACCGGACCTTCGCCCGCTCCTCCGCCGGCAGGGGCGCGAAGCGCGCCATGCTCTCGACGATCTTGGGATGGGGAAACGTGCTCATGTCGCGGCCCGGGATCTCGCCGTCGGCGAAGAAAGTCGCGTCGAGGTAGGCGACGTCGACGGCGGCCAGCAGATCCTCGATGCGGGTTCCGGCGGCGTCCAGATCGTCCCAGCTGTCGATGTCCGGAATGAAGAGCACCGACCGATTCGGGCCGTCGATCCGGTAGCCCACCACCTCCGAGAATTCCTGCCGATGGGGCACGGGAAACGGCGTTACGGACAGCCCGCCGCCGAGGCGAACGGGCTCCCCCGACGCCAGCTCCTGAAGCTCGATGTTGCGGTAGCGGACCAGCTGGCTCCAGGGGCCGTGCTCCCGCAGAAACGCAGCCATGCGGGGCATTGCGTAGACCGGAACGCCCTTCGTCCCCATGGACTCGTGACCCAAGAACATCAGTCCGGTGTAGTGCCCGATGTGGGCGTGGGTCAGAAAGATGCCGTCGATCCCGGGGATCCGCGGAGTCGGCGCGACCCGGTCGAGGATGGCGAGCTGCTCCCGCAGGTCCGGGGTCGCTTCGAAGAGATACCGGCGACCCTCGGACGGGTCCACCACCGCTAGGCAGGTGACGAGGCGCCGCAGGTCCGCCGGTCGCCAAGCCGGCGGCTGCCGGGTCCCTGCCTGGGGCACTCCCCCGTCCTGAGCAATGCCGAGGACATACACATAGGGAGGCCCTTCGGAACCGGAGGCGTCTACGCCGGAACCGACCACTGGCTCCGCCGGCGGGGAGGCGACCACGGACCCCGTCAACAACCCCATGACCATCCACAATGCGGCGACCGCTTGGGGCCCACCGAAACCCGCGCCGCGGGACCTGCCGAGCCGCATCACTCCGAACCCCCTTCCACAGCCGTCTCAGGGACCACGAACCGCGGCAGGTGACGCCCGAGCCCCGCCAGGATCTCGTATTGGATCGTACCCGCCCAATCCGCCACCCGTTCCGCAGGCACTTCCTGATCCCCCTGGGTGCCGATAAGGACCGCTACGTCCTCCACCGCCACCCCTGGGATATCGGTGACGTCCACCAATATGAGATTCATGCAGACCCGCCCCCGCACCGGCGCGCGGCGGCCGTGGATCAGCACGTGCCCGGCGTTCGACACGCTCCTGGGGTAGCCGTCGGAGTAGCCCACCGGCAGGATCGCGAGGCGAGTGGGCCTCGTGGTCTGGTAGGTGCAGCCGTAGCCGACGAAGGCGTCGGCGGGCACGGTCTTCACCTGGCTGATCCGTGCCTTCCACGTCAACACCGGTCGCAGACTCTGGGTCCCCTCGACGTCCTGCCTGTCGCGGAAGGAGAGGAGGGTCTCCTTCGACGACCAGTGGCCGTACTGGCCGATGCCGAGGCGCACCATCTCGAAAATGGAGTCCCCCAGGACGAGGGCGGCGGCGGAGCAGGCGGCGTGGCGGCGGGTCGGCGCGAAGCCGGCTTCACGAACCCGATCGAGGGCGCTGCGGAACCGCTCCAGCTGAGCGTGGGCGTAGCGGTGGTCGGTGGTGTCTTCGACGTTGGCGAAGTGGGTGTAGGCCCCCTCCACCTCCAGGTCCGGGAGCCCACCAAGGGTGTCCAACAGAGCCCCGAGGTCCTCCCCCCCCAGGCCCTGTCGGTGGGTTCCGGTCTCCAGCTTGAGATGTACCCGTCCGCGCCGCCCCTGGGACCTGGCCGCCTCGGCAAAGGATCGCGCCGTCTCGACGTCGAAGAGCACGAGCCGGAAGTCCCCCGCCACCACGTCCCCGAGACGACGTCGCGGGACGTGGCCGAGGAGCAGCACGTCCTGCTGGAACCCGGCGTCCCGGAGCTGTTGGGCCTCTTCTAGAGCGTGAACGCAGAAGGAGTCCGCTCCGTGGGCCGCCGCCAGGCCGGCGATCTGGACCGCGCCGTGGCCGTAGGCGTTGGCCTTGACCACCGCCGAGAGCTCCACCTTGGGACCAACCCGTCGACGAAACAGGCTCAGGTTCTGTCGGTAGGCGCTCTCGGAGAGCTCGATCCAGGAGTTGAGGCCGCGGGTGTCGTCCATCGCGCTTCGGATGCTACCGGAGCACAGGCGCCGACGGGGCCGCCGCGACGATTTTCCATGCCATCCCCACACTGTCGCCCCATTCATGCCGCTCCGCGGCCGATCGGGCCGTCAGCGCAGAAACCGAGCTGTCCTCCACCGCAGAACATCCCCCTATCGCCTCCGCATCGCCGATCCTGTTAGGGTTTCGCGATCCTTTTCATCGCCCCGTTCGAGGAGCTCCCCATGGACGAGAGCCCGTCGCCCGCAAGCCAGGCGAACCCCAGCCAAGAGAATGACGCCCCGGGGGGGACCCGGAGCCCGTCGGCGCTGCCGTGGGTCCTGCTGGCGGCGGTGATCGCGGTCGTCATCGTGGCGGGGGCGGTGGTCCTGGCGTTCTTTCTGGCGAAGCCCCCCGCGGCGGAGGATTCGGCGCCGGTCTCCGGAGCCGAGGTCGCACCGGCGAGGATCCCGCCCTCGGTGTACGCCTGCGCCCGCTGCCACGCCATCCCCGATCCTTCGGTGCTGCCGAAGTCCCGCTGGCCCGGTCAGCTGGAGCGGATGGCGGCGCTGATCGAGCAGTACCGGCTCGGCGTGCCGATGACCGCCGCGGAGCTGCAGGAGGCGACGGCGTACTACACGAGCCACGCCCCCGAAACCCTCGACGACCTGCCGCCGATCGCGGGGCCCTCCCCCTTGGGGTTCCAGCTCGGCCCCTTCGGCGCGGCGCCGAAGATGGACCCCGAAAAGGGGCCGCCGGTGATCGGACACGTGGCGCCGACGGACCTCGACGCCGACGGCCGGCCCGACGTGGTGGTCTCGGACATGCAGGCGGGGGCCATCACCTGGATCCGCCTCGGGGACTCCGGCTGGACCGAGCAGCCCCTGGCGGAGGTGGTGGCGCCGGCGCGGACCGAAGTGGCGGATCTCGACGGCGACGGCGACCTCGACGTGGCGGTCTCGGCCCTCGGCAGCGTCGGCCCCACGGAGGAGCAGGTGGGGCGGTTGATGGTGCTCCGCCAGACCTCCCCCGGCCGCTTCACCGCCGAGACCGTGGCGGAGGGCCTGCCGCGGGCCTGCGACGTGAGGGCTGTGGACCTCGACGGGGACGGCCGAACCGAGCTGCTGGCGGCCACCTTCGGCATGTACATGACCGGCGGCGTCGCATGGGTCCGCCCCGACCCCGACGGCGGCTGGACCACCCAGTGGATCTACCGCCGGAATGGCGTCTCCCACGTTCCGACGATGGACGTCGACCGGGACGGACGCCAGGACGTCGTGGTGATAGTGTCCCAGGAGCACGAGGAGGTGGTGGCCCTGCTGAACCGCGGCCTGGGCCGGTTCGAGCCCCGGGTGCTCTACAAGGCCCCCCACCCGATGTTCGGCATGTCGAACCTGGTGCTGGCGGATCTCGACGGCGACGGCGACCGCGACGTGGTGTTCACCAACGGTGACGCCCTCGACGCCGACCCCTTCCCCAAGCCCTGGCACGGGGTCCAGTGGCTGGAGAACCACGGCGGCGGCCGGCCTGGGGAGGTGGCCTTCGAGGCCCGGGACGTGGGCCGCTTCGCCGGCGCCTATTCGGCGGCAGTTGCGGACCTCGACGGCGACGGGGATCAGGACATCGTGGCCACCAGCATGATGAACACCTGGCAGGACCCGTCGAAGCAGAGCATCGTCTGGTTCGAAAACGACGGCGCCGAAGGATTTACCCCGTGGCCGGTGGGCAACACCCCGACTTTCCTGGTGACCTCCGCCGCCGTCGACCTCGACGGGGACCGGCGTCTGGACCTCCTGGTGGGGGGCATGAACGTGATGCCCGGGCCCCAGCGCCCCGGCCGACTGGCCTATTTCCGGAATCTGGGGGCCGCTGGGGGCCCCTGAGGGGCCACCTCCAGTCGGCCCACCGTCGTCCCTTCATGGAACCGAGCCCACAACCCCCGCCCCCAGACCCCGCGGATCGCCGAGGCGGGGGGCGGATCGGGACCCACATCCTGGCGATCTTCGGGCTGGTGACGGCGTCGGTGGCGCAGCCGATTTTCGACCTGCTGGCGCGGGAGGCCACGTTCCTCGTGGCCCACGGATTCGGCCGCAGGGAGGTCCTGGGACTGGTGGCGCTACTGGTGGTGGCCGTGCCGGCGATCGTCGCCGCCCCGGGGGTCCTGCTCCTCGGGCTCCGGCCGAAGCTCGGCGAAGCCTACTTTGGCGCCGTGGCGGGCCTGCTGGCGGTTCCAATGGCCCTGGCCGCGGCCAGACGCCTGCCGGCGGCGGAGGGGGTGCCCCCGGCCGCGTGGCTGGCCCTGGCGGCCGCCGTCGCCTTGGGGGTGGCCGCACTCTACGTGCGGCGGGGAGAGGCCCGCCTATTCGCCGCCGTGCTGGCGGTCGGGGTCCTGGTGGCGCCGATCTGGTTCCTCGGCCAGCCGAGCCTGCGGCGCCTGATGACGGCGGACGTGGACCCTGGGGCGCACGACGGGGCGGACGTCCAAACCCCGGTGGTCATGATCGTCTTCGACGAGCTTCCCCTCGCATCCCTCATGGACGGGGATGGAAACCTTCTGGAGAAGCGGTTCCCGTCCTTCGCCCGCCTGGCCCGCACCAGCCACTGGCTACGCAACGCCACCACCGTCTCCGACCACACCCACTACGCGCTACCCGCCATCGTCACTGGCCGCTACCCCAGCTTCGGCCAGCTGCCGGCTTATTGGGACCACCCCCGCTCCCTTTTCACCCTGTTGGGCAGCAGCCACCGGATCCACGCGGTGGAGGTGGTCAGCCGCCTTTGCCCGCCGACCCTGTGTTCCGACCCTGGGAACGGGCAGGACGGCGGCCAGAACGGCGGCGGGGACCCGGGGACCGGATGGGGGGCCCTGCTGGCGGACCTCGGCGTCCTCTACCTCCGCTTCACCTGGCCCGCCGCGCTGGCGGACGCCGCCGGCGTGCCCGACGTCACCTCCGCCTGGCGGGGTTTCGGCGAAGGGGCCCAAACCCGCCACGATCTCTTCCACGCC
>JBCDIS010000191.1:0-13318 GCA_038748685.1 Acidobacteriota bacterium
ACTCTGGGCCGGACTCTGCCTGGCCACGGCGCCCCATTTCGCCTACCAGGCCGTCCACTACCACCCGGACATGGCGTTCGCCGTGCTCATCTCGGTCGGGATTGTCGCCTACGCCTGGGGGGCCATGCGAAGCGACTCCAGTTGGAGCTTGCCCGCGAGACTCGCCGGATTCGCCTGCTTCGGTGGAGCCGTCCTCGCCAAGGGTCCCCTCGGGCTCCTGCTACCGGGCCTGATCCTCGTGCTTTGGCACGGCTCGGCCCGGCAGTGGGGGGCGTTGCTCTCCCTGGCCCCCCTCAGCCTGGCGGCGTTGGCGGTCGCCATGCCCTGGTACGTGCAGCTCGTCCGGTCCCTGGGGTGGGAGGAGGTCTGGGGGGAGCTCTATCTGCAGAATTTCGCCCGCTTCGGCGCGGCGAACCGGGGTCACGAACAGCCGTGGTGGTACTACCTCGTGCTTCTCTGGTTCGACTGGGCACCGTGGTCCCTCGTGCTCCCCGTCTCGGTGGTGGACGCGCTGCGAAATCGGCGGCGTGAGCCGGCGGTCCGCCTGGCGCTGATCTGGCTCTTCGCCGGGCTGGTCTTCTTCTCCGCGGCGGCCACGAAGCGTGAGGTCTACCTGCTGCCCCTTTTCCCGGCCATCGCGTTTCTCCTCGGTCGGTATCTCTCCGTCGCGGTGGGGATGGGAACGGGGCTACGGCTCCGCTGGTTTCTCCGCGGGGTTGGGGGGGTCTGCGTGGCGTCCACCGCCGCCGTCGTCAGCCTGGCGATGTCGTACGTGCTGTTCGGAACCCGTCCGCTCCGTCCGCCGCTGGATCTGCTGGGGGAGCTGGCGGTCCCCCTCGGGGTGCTTTGCGCGGTGCTGAGCGCCGGGGGCGTCGCGCTCCTCCTGCTGGCGCGAAAGGGGGTCTCGACGCTGTCCCTCGCCGGGATCACCCTCGGGCTCGGGCTCGTGTACGCCTTGGTGCTCGGGGCCATCCTGCCGTCCGTCGACGGGAAGAAATCCTACGGCGCGGTGGCCGAGTCGCTGCGCGCCGCCGCCGGCGAGGAACCCCTGGGCTTCTACCCCCACGGCATCGAAACCAAACGGGCCGGTTTCCGTGTCGAGGACCCGGCGTACCTGCCCCTGCGCTTGCTGCACACCCCCGGCGACGTGGCGACCCACCTGTCGCGACGATCGGGGGTGGTCATCCTGCACCCGGAGCGGGCGCTGGAGATTTCAGGGGTGGTTCCCGACTGGGAGCAGTGGCCCCGGCGGGAGGTTTCCCTCGGCAGCAGGCGCTTCCTGGTGCTCGGTCCGGCGGCGGAGGGCCAGGAACGATGAGTCTGCTGGCGACCTTCCCCGCGGCGGTAACGGCTGAATCGGAACCCCTCGTCCCCAGGCCCGCGGACGTGGCGGTCAGCGTGGTGCTCCCGACCTTCAACGAGGCTGAGAACGTGCAGGCCGTGGTCTTCGCGGTGCAGCGAGCCCTCCGGGGGGTTCCTAGCCACGAGATCCTCGTCGTCGACGACGACTCTCCGGACGGCACCTGGCGCATCGCCCGCGACCTCGGCCAGGTGGACGACCGGATTCGCTGCGTTCGTCGGCTCCACGAACGCGGCCTGGCGAGCGCCATCTTCGACGGTCTCCGCAGGGCCAAAGGCGACGTTCTGGTGGTGATCGACGCGGACTTCCAGCACGATCCGGAGGTCATACCCAATCTCGTCGCGGCCCTGAAGCGGGCGGACCTCGCCGTGGCCAGCCGCTACACCGCGGGGGGAGCCATGGCCTCTTGGTCCTCCACCCGCCGCTTCATGTCCCGCCTGGCGACATCCCTCGGCCGCTGGGCTCTAGGACTCCCCGTCGCAGATCCGATGAGCGGCTTCTTCGCCATCCGCCGTCCGACCTTCCGCGGCGTCGAGGATCGGCTCCGTCCGCGGGGGTTCAAGGCCCTGCTGGAGATCCTCTCCAAGGCCCGAAACGCCAGCGTCACGGAGGTCCCCTACACGTTCGGACCGCGGAGAGCCGGGACCTCCAAGCTCGGTGCGGGGGTCATGCTCGACTACCTCCTCTCCCTGATCGAGCTGCGGTCCCGGTCCTGGCTCTCCCTCGGGTTGATGGGCCCCGGCGTCGATCGGTCCGGGTTCGGCACGGCCCTCGCCCTACGCCGTCCGAAGCTCATCGCCCTCGCCGTCTGTCTGCTGGTCGCCTCGACCCTCCTGTTGACGACCCGATTCGGCGTCTGGCTGATGCTCGACGCGTTCGAATCCGTCGACGAGCAGCCGCTCCAGCTCGACGCCGCTGCGGGGCCCCTGTCGTCGTTGCCGTTCGAGGGGCAGATCGCCAGCATCCCCATGCCGCCGGGGATCGAGCAGCCGTCCGGGATCGCCTTGGATGGGAGAACGGGCGCGTGGTTGGTCACCACCGACCAGGCCGAGCTCTTCGTGCTCGACCCGTCGATGAGCCGCGTGCTCTCCCGAACCCTGCTCCTCAAGACCCTGCCCGTGTTCCGGCAGGGCAGGGTCGAGGCGGTGGCGTTCGTCCCCGGAGCTCGCCGGCTGGATGACCGTCTGGCGTTTACCGGGGAAACCGGGGATATCGGGATTTGGCGACGTGCCTCTGGGGAGAATTCTTTCGAATGGACCCGCGATACCTCGATACCCCTCGATGGGGAGCTCGCGGACCTGGAGGCGTCGGCCCTGGCCTTCGACCCATCCGCCGGGGAGCTCTTCATCGCGGCCTCCGGCAGCCCGGTGCTCTACGTGGTGAAACTGGAGGGCACCCTCCTGCGTCGCCTGAGTCTCGATTCGACGGAGCACTGGCCCCCCAGGGCGGTCAAGCCCGGACGTCGAGCCGACGAGCTCCGGATCTCCGGGCTGTCCCTGGTCGAGGGGAGCCTCTGGGCGGTCTCCGAGAACTTCACGACCCTCCTCCGGATCGATCCGGGATCGGGCCGGGTCACCGACCTGTGGTCCCTCCCGGATCTGGGTGAGGCTTCGGACCTGGCCATCGCCGAAGGATCGGCTGTGTTCACGATCGACCACGAGTGGAGCGACCCGCGGCCGTCGTTCCGCCGCCTCGAGCTCCCCTCCGGTCCGCGGAAGAACCGGTTCTGAGCCGACCCCACCGCCGCCCGCCCCGGGCGATTCCGCCCTGCCCAGGCTGCTCGGAATCGCCTAGGGCAGGGCGGTTCCGGGCAGACCCGTAGGGGGTATAAGCCTCTTATTTGTTGTCGTTGCGAGATTCGCCGTCACCTTTGGGGTTGGTACGGGCCTTGCTCTTTCGGATCGTCGACCCGGAGCCGACCGGCGGCACCGGGGAGGGGTGCCGGACAGGGGCCCCGAGACGATCCGACCGACCATCCAACGACGGAGATTCCAACGTGAAACGACTGTCCACCTTCCTCCGGCTGACCCTCGCCCTGGCCCTCACCCTGGGCTCCCTCTCCTTCGGCGCCACCGCCGCCAGCGCCTCGACCCCCTACTGCATCATGGCCTGTACCAACATCGGCTGGGGTGGAGTCTGCTCGCGGATCCAGTGCCGCTGCGGCGCCAACGGCGGCGCCGTGGTCCGCTGCACCCAGTGCTCCGACAACGATTACACCTGCTGGATCGACGGCTTCCCCGTTTGATTCCAACCCCCTCCGGTCCGACCCAACCCTACGGCGGCCCGCCCCCCCGGGCCGCCGCCCCCTTTCCCTCCCCACTGGAGCCATCATGACCTTCGATCTCGACAAGGCCGCCAGTGCGGCTACCCTCGTCCTGTGCGCGGTGGCCGTGGTCACCCTCGTCCATACCCAGATGACCCGCGACGTCGTCGCCGCCCCCCAGCTGCCGACCCAGAAGGGGGAGATCCTCGACGGCCTCGGCGCCCTGGTGCCCGAGGGGGCCGACTCGGCGGTGGTCGTCGCCCTCGCCCCCGACTGCGGATACTGCCTCGACAGCTACCCCTTCTACCGCCAGCTCGCCGAAGCGCGACGGGCCGGTCGCCTGGAGCCGGCCCTGGTGGCGACGGTGGGCAGTGACGACGCCCTGGCGCAGGAGCGCTCTTCCCTCGAAGACGCCGGCATCCACTTCGACGACCTGCGGGTGGCCGATTTCCAAGCCCTTCGCCTCGTGGGAACCCCCACGGTCCTACACGTCGACCCCGCCGGCCGGATCCTCGACGTGTGGATCGGCCTCCTGAACGAAGACCGGCAGTCCGAAGTGCTCGACGCCATTGGTACTCGGCTCTAGCCACTCCTCCCCTCCAGCCCCTGCTCAAGGCTCTCCCCCCGCCCTCTCCATCCCCCTCCGCTCCACTCCCTTCGACAAGAGCCGCGAAGCGGCGACCCTCCTCCAGCCTGGGGCGCGAGCCCCAGGAACCGGCCTCCCCTGGGGTCTCCGATCTTGGGCGAAAGATTTTGACGGCTCAGATTGCGGGCCAGCCCGCCAACTGTCGCGTCGACTTTCTGAAAGCACAATTTCATCGGCCGGAGCCTTCTCTTTGATCGGAGGTATCCGAGTCACCCAACTCGCCCGTTCCGAAACCCGTCAGGTTGCGGTCTGCGCCGTCGTGCCCAGACTTCGCCTGGAACGGGCGACCACTCCCCCTATGGAGCAGATTCATGTCCAAACCCGACCTCCGTGCGCTCAGCGTGTGTCTCGTCGCGAGCGTAGGCCTCATGTTGATGGCTTCGGTCCCGGCCTTCGCGGCGCCGACCAAGGAGCAAGCCGACACGATCCGCAAGTCCATTCCGAAACCCTCCGCCGAGTCCTGCGCCATGCTCGACGATCCCAAGCTGCGGGGGCGCATGGACGGTCTCCTCACCTACCTGGTCTACGGCTGCGGTCGTGAGGCGGAATTCATCGGAACAGTCGAGCAGAGAGCCGAACCCACCGCCGACGGTAGCCGCGCCACCGACGTTGCGGTCAGCGATCCCTCCGGCGACGCGTCCGGCACCGCGCTGACCCAGAACGAGACGTCCATGGCCTACAACCCGACGACGGGAACGATCTGCTCGGGCTACAACGACTCCTACCACGGCGTCACCGAGGGCAACGGCTTTTCTGGCTACAGCCGCTCGACGGACGGCGGCGTCACCTTCACCGATCAGGGCGCCCTCGGCCCGGGCAACGGCGGCGACCCCGCCCTCGTCTGGAGCAAGCGAGACAACGCCTTCTACTACGCCGTCCTCGCCAGCGGTGGCCTCGGCATCTGGAGGTAGACCGACGATTGCGTCAGCTTCACCAACCTCGGTTCGATCGCCAACAGCGGCAACGACGACAAGGAGCTGATGGCGGTCGAGAACAACGACGCCAACCCGAACTACGGCCGGCTCTACGTCGCCTGGACCGACTTCTCCGCCGGCGGCCAGATCTTCAGCACCTATTCGGACAACGGCACCACCTGGTCCACGCCGATTCAGATCTCCGCCGGTGGCGACGTCCAGGGCGCCTGGCCCGTCGTCGCGCCGAACGGCGACATCTTCGTCGGCTGGGTGCTCTGGCAGTCGCCGGGCTTCCCCAACGGTAACGTCGAGATGCAGATCGCCCGTTCCACCGACGGTGGTGACACCTGGGCCCTCGTGACCTCGCCCCACGCGGGCGGTACCAACCCCCGGAACGCCGCCGCCACCGGCAACTGCGGCCGTCCGGCCCTGAACGGCAACATCCGCTACCTGCCGTCCCCCCAGATCGCGGTCAGCCCGAACGGCGACCTGCACGCGATCTACAGCTACGATCCCGACGCCTTCAATTCCGGCGACGAGTCCAACGTCTACTACCGGCGTTCCACCGACTCCGGCGCCACCTGGCAGGCCGAGATTCAGCTCAACGACGACGGGACGACGACCGATCAGTTCTTCCCCTCCATGTCGGTGGGCGCAACCGGTATCGTCACCACGGCGTGGTACGACCGTCGTAACGACGTCGCCAACAACCTGATGATCGACTACTACCAGCGGACCTCCTTCGACGGCGGCGCCACCTTCCAGCCGAGCGTCCGCCTGTCGGACGTCTCGACCCCCGTGGCCCTCGACGGCAACCTGGCGGCCTGCTACCACGGCGACTACGACACCCAGATCCAGACCGAGACCGCCGCGCTCATCCAGTGGGCCGACGACCGGGGCGGCAACTCCGACGTCTTCCTCGACACCGTGGCCCTCAGTACCGATTTCTTGCTGCTGCCGGCCGACAGCAGCCAGTCGGTCTGCGCCCCCGCCAGTGCGACGTATGCCATCAACGTGCCGCAGTTCCAGGGATTCAGCGAGATCGTCAACCTGGTGGCGAACAACGTGCCGCCGGGTGGCTCCGCGGGCTTCAGCGTCAATCCGGTCACGCCGCCGGGTGCGACCGTGATGACCATCACCGGTACGGCTGGGGTCAATCCGGGCAGTTACACCATCGATGTGGTCGGCACCTCCGCCCCCAGCGGCAATATGCAGGACACCTCGGTCGGGCTCAATGTCTTCGACGCCCCTGCGGCGGCCCCGACCCTGGATTCTCCGGCTGATGACGAGACCAACGTGGATCTCGATGCGACCTTCACCTGGACGGCCGCCGCCCAGTCCGAGACGTTCCAGTTCCAGATCGCGACGGACGCGGCGTTCACCAACGTCGTGGTCGACGAGACCGGGGTCGGCGCGGCTTCGTTCAGCCCGTCCGGCCTGATGAGCAACACCGAGTACTACTGGCGGGTTCGCGCGGTCAACCCGTGTGGCGACGGCGCCTGGTCGGCGGTCTTCCGCTTCGTTACCCTGCCGCTGCCCGGCGACTGCCCGCTGGGCCAGCTGCCGGTGGACCTGTACTCCGAGGACATGGAGAGCGGAGCCCCCGGCTTCACCACCGGCGGTACGGGGAGCACCTGGGCCCTTTCCGGCACCAGCGTCAACAGCGGTTCCTTCGCCTACCACGCCGACAACGTGGGCGTCGTCAGCGATCAGTACCTGATCACGCCGCAGATCGCGCTGCCCGTCGTGGGTGCTCCGCTCACCCTACAGTTCTTCAACCGGCAGGAGATGGAGTCTTCCGCCACCGGTTGCTGGGACGGCGGTGTCCTGGAGATCTCCTCGGACGGGACGACCTGGACCCGCCTCGAGAGCGAGCTCCTGACCGATCCGTACGACGGACCGATCGGCAGCGGGTTCGACAATCCCCTCGAAGGCGAGAACGCCTGGTGCGGCGACCCGCAGGAATGGGCCAACTCGATCGTCGATATCGACGCTTGGGCGGGTCAGACGGTTCAGTTCCGTTTCCGTCTGGCGACCGATAGGTCCGTATCCCGCCCGGGCTGGGATATCGACGATATTCGAATCCGCAACTGCGGTGATGGAGGATTGATCTTCGAGGACACCTTCGAGTCCGGAGGAACGACGGCTTGGGATCGCATCATCGTCGACTGACCTCGACCTAAGGGGGGCATGAACCCTCCGATGACGCAGTTCAGGCCCCAGGTCTTCCGGATCTGGGGCCTCTTTGCGTCTTCACCCATCTTCGGCCGGCCGTCCCGGTCTCATCCCCCTAGGAGTCCGTAGCGCGCCATCCGCCGGCGGAGGGCCTCCCGCGAGATGCCGAGGAGGGGCGCCGCGTGGCTCTGGTTGCCGCCGGTACGCTCCAGGGCCTCCTCGACCAGACGCTGCTCGACCTCCGCCAGGTCCAGCCGCCGCAGCCGGGAGGCGTCCAGCACCCCACGGTCGTCCACACCCATGTTCCCCTCGAGCTGGGCATCTTGGGCGAGGCAGCGATCCACGGCGCCGGAGGCGACGGGCTGACCGCCGGGGGTCTCCAGAACCAGGCGCCGGACCGCGTGCTCCAGCTGGCGGACGTTGCCGGGCCAGGGGTGGGCCTCCAGTGCCCGCAGGGCGCCGGCGGTGAAACCGCTGGGGGCGGGGCCGGGACCCGCGGCGGCGTCGCGGGCGAAACGGGCCACCAGGTCGGCGAGGTCGTCCGTGCGTCGCCGCAGGGGCGGCACCTCCACCGTCATGCCGGCGAGGCGGTAGTAGAGATCCCGCCGGAACACCCCCGAGGCCACCCGGCTCGGCAGATCCGTGTTCGTGGCCGCCACGACCCGCACGTCCACCGACCGCGGGGTCGACCCGAGGGGCTCGATCTCGCGGTCCTGGAGGGCCCGCAGCAGCTTCGCCTGGAGCGGCGCCGGCATGTCGCCGATCTCGTCGAGGAAGAGGGTGCCGCCGCTGGCCCGGCCCAGCTTGCCGATTCGGGCGTCGACCCCGGTGGCCACACCCTTGGCGATGCCGAAGAGCTCCGCCTCCAGGAGGTCCGCGGGGATGGCGGCGCAGTTGACGGCGACGAAGGGCCCGGAAGCACGGGGGGACGACAGGTGGACCGCCCGCGCCAGCCCTTCTTTGCCGACCCCCGTTTCCCCGAGCAGGAGCACCGGCAGGTCGGAGGCCGCCACCGTCGCCAGCTGGCGATACGCGGCGACCATCGGCGCCGAGCGTCCCCGGACGTGCCCCTCGGGCACCACCAGGCGGTCGTCCAGCTCGAAGGGGGAATCGGGGGAAAGGGGCCGGGTCTCGGGGACCGACGACGGCCGGTCCAGAGCCGGCGTGACCCGGCATCTCGGGGCCGTGACGGGGGGGAGGGGCAAGGCCAGCTCGCCGTCGAGCCGTTCCAGCCGTTCCAGCCGCAGCTCCAGTCGGCCGAAGCGGAGGGTCGAACCCACGTCCACCGGCGCGCCGGAGGTGCGCCGGCCGTCGACGAACGTGCCGTTCTTGCTGCGCAGGTCCCGAATCATCAGGGTCCCGCCGTCCACCTCCAGCACGGCGTGCCGCTTCGATACCCCGTCGTCCCCCAGCTGGATCTCGTTGTCCCCCAGGCTGCCGATCCGGTTGGTCCCCGACGACAGCACGAAGAGCTGGTCATTTCCGGCGGTGAGGTTTCGCAGGGCGTAGGGCCACAGGCTGCGGCATCGGGTCACGGGGGTCCTCCGGTCGAGAGACATCGACGCTTCGCGTCGGTGGATACGCCCGAAGGTCCCCGAGGGTTGCGCCGGGTCCGCGCCTACGCCGCCCCCGCCATCCAGCGGATCACCCTACGCCGGAGCAGCAGTAGGAGCACCAGCCCGCCGGCGGCGGTGGTCACGAAGATGCCGAGGAAGATCTCCGTCATCGAGAATGCCTCCACCTGACCGGCGATCTGTCCGGCGATCAGGCTGCCTAGGGAGATGGAGAGGAACCAGACCCCCATGAGGGCGCTGGCGTACCGCTGCGGCGCCAGTCGGGTCACCGTGCTGAGGCCCACCGGGCTCAAGCACAGCTCGCCGCAGGTGTGCAGGAAGTACGCCGTCGCCAGCCAGCCGATGCCCACCTGGGTCCCGTCCGCCGCCAGCTGGGCGCCGCGGGCGAGGACGGCGAAGCCGGCGCCGAGGAGGATCAGGCCGAGGGCGAATTTGGTGGGGATGGAGGGCTGACGGCGACCTATCCGCAGCCACAGGGCGGCGAACACCGGCGCGAGGAGCACGAGGTAGGCCGAGTTGACGAACTGCAGCCAGCTGGCGGGGAACTCCCAGCCGAGGATCGTGCGGTCGGTCATGTCGCGGGCGAAGAGGTTCATCGAAGAGCCGCTCTGCTCGAAGCCGAGCCAGAAAAAGGTCGAGAACACGAAGAGCACCGCCACCGCCCCCACGTGCCGCTTTTCCGTGGCGTCCAGGCCGCCGGCGGTGAGCAGGTAGGCGAAGTAGAGGGCGGCGGCGCTGGCGATGAGCACCACCGCGACGCTCGCCACCTTCACCACGTCCACCGTGAAGACCCCGAGCCCCATCGCCACGGCAGCGGCGAAGGCCACCGCCAGGGTCGCCGCCACCGCCGTCCAGATCCGCCGGCCCTCCGCCGGCGTGGCGGGGTTCTGGGGCAGGCGGCCGACCTCCGGCAGGCTGCGCTGCCCGGCAACGTATTGGATCAGGCCCGCCACCATGCCGACCCCCGCCAATCCGAAGCCTAGGTGCCAGTCCACCTCTTCGCCCAGGTAGCCGCAAAGGAGCGGCGCCGCGAAGCCACCGACGTTGATCCCCATGTAGAAGATGGAGAAGCCGGCGTCCCGGCGCTCGTCTTCGCGGCCATAGAGATCCCCCACGATGGCGCTGATGTTGGGTTTGAGGAGACCGGTGCCTAGGATGATCAGCACCAGACCGAGGTAGAAGGTGGCGACGGCGTGGAAGACCATCGCGAAGTGACCGGCGGCGATCAGCACCCCGCCGACGAAGACCGATCGCTGTTGCCCCAGGAGTCGGTCCGCCAGGTATCCTCCCGGCAGCGCCATGAGGTAGACCCCGGCGGTGTAGAGGCCGTAGATGGCCCCGGCCTTCGCGGTGTCGAAGCCGAGGCCGCCGCTGGCCACGGAGGCGGTCATGAAGAGGATCAGCAGGGCGCGCATGCCGTAGTAGCTGAAGCGTTCCCACATCTCGGTGAAGAAAAGGGTGGAGAGGCCCCGGGGATGGCCGAAGAAGGACCGGTCGAGGGCCGGTTGGCCTGGACCTGGGGCGAGATCGGGGGTCGATGGCATGGGATCTCCTGCAGAATCGAGAACGTGGCGACCGCCGGGGAAGGCGGTCCGGGCATCGCAGGCACGCTAGCGAAGGAGGGTCGGTTTCGACGTAATGGAAAGGTCCGGAAAGCCTGAGGATTCGGTGAGCGGGGGCCCTTCGGCAGCTCCGCGGCCGTTCAAGGTGGGGAAGTGGGTCGTACGGCCCGCCGCCGGTACCGCCGCGTGCGAGTCGCAGACCACGCGCCTCGAACCCCGGGTGATGGACCTCCTGGTATATCTATCCACCCACGCCGGCCGGGTGGTGCCCCGGGACGAGCTGCTGCGGGAGGTGTGGAACGGGGCCTTCGTCCAGGAGGCGGCTCTCTCCCGAGGCGTCTCCGAGCTGCGCAGGCGCCTCGGCGACGACCCGAAGCAGCCCCGCCTGATCGAGACCGTCCCCAAGCGGGGCTACCGCTGCATCGGCCGGGTCATGCCCCTGTCGGATGCTCCGCTAGGGGCGGTCCGAACGGCGAAGGAGTCTCCGAAGGCTGACCTGGAGGAGGAGCCCTCTAGGGTCGCCGCTCCGGCGGCGGTACCGTCGTCCCGTCGTCGCTACCGTCGCGTCGTCGGGATCCTGGCGCTCCTGGTGGCCGCCCTAGGTCTCTGGCTCTGGGCGTGGACGCGGCCGGAGGCGGGGTCCGTGGTGGTGCTGCCCTTGCGCAACCTCGGGGGGGACCCTGCCCTCGACTACGTTTGCGACGGCCTGACGGAGGACATCGTCGCCCGCCTCTCCCGGGTCGACGGCCTGCGGGTGGTGTCCCGCCCGCCGCGCTCGCGGTCCGGCCGCCCGGACGAGGATCTGGACCAGGCCCGCGGCCTGGCCCGCCGGCTGCGGGTGGCCTCCGTGCTCGACGGCAGCGTCCGCCGCCAGGGGGATGCGGCCCGCATCGTCGTCCAGGTGGTGGATGCCGCCAGCGGTCGACACTTGTGGGCCGACACCTACGACCGCGATCTCCAGGACATCCTGGACCTCCAGCGGGAGGTCTCCGAGCGGGTGGCGGAGGCCCTCAAACAGGAGCTGACATCCTCCGACCTGGAGCGGCTACGCCGGGCCGACACCGGGGAGCTGACCGCCTACGATCTCTACCTCCGGGGCCGGCAGCGCTATAGACAGCACACCCGCGCCGACAACGATGCTGCGGCCCGCTACTACCGCAGCGCCCTGGAGCTGGATCCGGCCTTCGCCCTCGCCCACGCCGGCCTGGCCAACGCCGAGGGGCTGCGGGCCGCCAACTACGGCGGCGGCGAAGACGCTGCCCAGGTCGCCGAAGCGTCGGCCCGCCGCGCCCTGGAGCTCGATCCCCAACTGCCGGAGGGGCACAAGGCCCTGGGTCTGGCGCTGTCCCAGCTCGGCCAACCCCGCCGGGCCCTCGAAGCCTACCGCCGCGCCCTGGAGCTGCGGCCCGACTACGACGAGGCGATCCACAACACGGCGTTCCTCGTCTACCAGCTAGGCGAGTGGGACGTAGGGGGACGCTGGCAGCCCCGGGGGCCGCGGGAGCGACCGCTCCGCTAGTCTGTAGGCCGCCGAGGGCTATGTCGAACAGAAGCAAGTCACCCATCCGTTTGTCATCCTGCTCTTCGTCCCGAACAAGTCTCAGAGTGAGGGCAGTTTCTCGTCTACAAACTTCTTCAACCTCTTTACCGCAGCGTTCTTCTCTTTTGTGTTGAGAACTCCGTCTGCTGCAAGGTCAATCACGCGGTCTTGATGTTGTACGAATGAGTCTCGGACCGCCGGGCGACTTATTGGAAATATCCGAGCGAGAGCATCAACGATTCGGTGGTATGCTAACGCCACCTTCTCTGGCTCGTACTCAATGTAGACAACATTTGAAATATTCGAGGGAACCTGGACCCCCTTTTCTTTGAGGACGATAATTCGCTCCTTTCCTAGCCTGTTCATCAGGAATCCCAGTTCATGATATATGTTTGGCCTTGAATAGAATTCTCCGCTCTCAGCTTCGATGTCGCATGAAAGTACAACGAGACCGATAGTGCAGTTCGATAAGCTGCGATATAGCTGCTGAGTGAAGAACTCTGACTGAATCGCCTCCAAGATTTGCACGGAGAGGGCTGGTGGCTTTCTGAAGGTGAAGTCGTCGCTAAGCCATCTCGAGATCGCCTTTGCAACGAAATTAGGTTCGTAGTTCTCGTCCGCGGTTCTTTTCCAGCTACAAGTCACAAAGACGGTTTCGAGTTCTGGCGTAACTGAAAGATCAGTGCAGAACTTGTTAAGAATTCGTCGTGCCTGCGACATCCACTTATCGGCGAGTCCTTGATCCAAAGTGCGATTTCGGCCTAGGATCCGACCGGCCTTGAATTGGAAGGATACATTCTGTGGCGCATTGACCCTTGCTAGCGACCTCGGCCGCCTCGGGTCAAACCGAGTTGCATCCTGGCAGTCCATGGTAACGTCGAGACTCCACAGATATCTAAAATGATCGTCGAAGGCCTCGAAATCTTCGAAGCTGTCCTTGGTCAATTGAACGACAGGGGCGAAAGACTCAAGCGAGTAGTGGTGTCGAGTGCGCCTTGCCATCAAGTAGACATCGTAGAATAGGTTATTGTTGACAAAAAGGCCACAAAAACCCGGATTCACGGGGGTGAATTTCACTACTAGGCTATTCGGTGCTCCGGGCTTATTCCAAAAAGAGTTCTTGTCGAGATCCTTGTAGAGGAACTCGATCCTCTTCAGTGTAGTCTTTTGGACTGTAACGAGGGACGAGGAGTTGAAGGTGTCCTGATCTACTTGCTCAATAAGATCAAAATTGCGAAGATACCGCGGTTCCGCGATTGAGGATCTTTCGCTTGTCGACTCGGC
>JBCDIS010000192.1:0-13188 GCA_038748685.1 Acidobacteriota bacterium
ACCCGGCCCTGCTGCTGCTGGTCTACTCCTTCGTCTTTAATACGATCTTTCAGCCCCGGGACGACTCGGTCACCACCTTCGGCCCGTACGCGCTGTTCCTGGCCACGGGGGTGATCCCGTGGATCTGGATCCAGACATCCTGGCTCGAAGGGTCCCAGGCCCTGGTGGCCAACGCCGGCCTGATCCGCAAGGCCACCTTCCCGGCGGAGCTTCTGCCGGTGGTTTCCGCCCTGTCGAACCTGGTCCACCTGGTGCTGGCGTTGCCGATCATCGCCCTCGCTTTCGGGGTCACCGCCCTGGCGGGGCAGCACGTCAGCCTGGGGCCCTCGGCGCTGCTCGCCCCCCTGGTGGTCCTGCTGCAGATCCCCATGGTAGTCGGGTTGACCTTGGGCTTTGCGGCCCTGAACGTCCATTTCAAGGACGTCAAGGACATCCTCACCAATCTCCTGACCCTGCTGTTCTTCGCCACCCCGATTCTTTACAGCCTGGAAAGCCTCGGCGGCCTGCCCTGGGTCCAGGCGGTGGTGGCGCGGAACCCCTTCACGCCGTTCATGATCGGCTACCAGAAGACCCTTTTCTATGGGCAGGTGCCCGGGGTCGGGCTGTGGCTGGAGATGGTGGTGTGGAGCGGCTTGGCGTGGGCGTTCGGCGCTTTCATCTTCGATCGGCTGTCGGAAACCCTGGTGGAGGCCGTATGACCCACGGCCGCGCCCCCGGGGGGGCTGAAGGGCCGGCGATCCGGGTCGAGGGGCTCACCAAGCTCTATCGGCGCACGGCGTCGGGGAACCACCTGAGGACCCTCAAGAGCGCCCTCCTGGAGCGCAGCCTGGTGCGGGATATCGATCCAGAAGATGCGATTTCGGCGGTCAAGGACGTGTCGTTCACCGTCGGCCGCGGCGAAGCGGTGGGTCTCATCGGGTCTAACGGCTCGGGGAAGTCGACCCTGCTGAAGGTGGTGTCGGGGATCCTCAAACCCACCTCCGGAACGATGGAGATCCACGGCCGGGTGGCGGCCCTGATCGAGCTCGGGGCGGGCTTCCACCCCGAGATCTCTGGGCGCGAGAACATCTACATCAACGGCGCCGTCCTGGGACTGAGCCGGCGGGAGATCGACGAGCGTTTCGACGCCATCGTCGAGTTCTCGGGCTTGGCGGATTTCATCGAAGAGCCGGTGAAGAACTACTCGTCCGGCATGTACGTGCGCCTGGGCTTCGCCGTCGCCATCCACACCGACCCCGACGTCTTGATGGTGGACGAGGTCCTGTCGGTGGGGGACGAAGCCTTCGCCCACCGCTGCCTGCGGCGGATCGAAGAATTCCTCGGCCGCGGCAAAACCCTCCTCCTGGTGAGCCACTCCCTGGACCTGATTCGGGAGGTCTGCGACCGGGCCATCTGGCTGGAGAAAGGGGTCCTACGTCTCGACGGCCACCCCCGCAGGGTGGTGGACGCCTACCTCGAAGCGATCGCCGAGGAGGAGGGGGAGGCCCACCGGCAGGCCCTGGACGCGCGCCAGGAAGAGGCCGCGGAGCCCGACGGCGGCGAAGACGACGGGCCCGTCCTACGCTGGGGGTCCGGCGCGGCGGAGATCACCGCGGCGAGGCTGCGGGTAAACGGCGAGGAGCGCTACCACCTGCACTGCGGCGACGATGTCTCCTTCGAGGTGGACGTCCGGGTGCCGTCGGACCTAAAAGACTTCGTGTTCGGAATCAACGTGGCCACCCCCCGGGGCCTGGAATGCTGGGGTACCAACACCGACCTCGCGGGGTACGCCGGCGATCGGCTCGCCGCGGGGGACACCACCGTTCGCATCCATTGCCCCGACCTTCGACTCGCCCCCGGCGAGTATCTGGTCGATGTCGCCGTCCACGCGCGGGACGGCTCCCCCTACGACTACCGCCGCCGCCTGCTGACCTTCTCCGTCACCGCCGCCGAGCGGGGGGTGGGTGTCTACTTTCCCGAGCACCGCTGGTCCTTCGGGCCCGGGGTCGCTTGGAAGAGCGAGCCGCGGGACGGCGGATCGGATTGAATCGGAACGAAAGGACGGCCATGGCCGACGAAGCACAGCAGCAGCGCCTGAACATCAAGATCGACGACGAAGAGCTCAAGGGCCGCTACGCCAACCTCGTGCGCATCAGCCACACCCGGGAAGAGTTCATCCTCGATTTCATCAACCTGGTGCCGCCGTCCGGCGCGGTCACCGCCCGGGTGATCACCAGTCCAGGGCACCTCAAGCGCCTGGTACGGGCCCTCGAAGGCAACCTGCGTCTCTACGAGCAGAGTTTCGGACCGATCGCCGAGGCCCCCGGTCCCGAAGCCGCGGGCGAGGTCAACTGAACGGCTCGATCGACCCCGATAGGAGCCCCCCATGGCCTTCGTTTCCACCCGCGATCCCGACGGTCCCCGATACGGGCTCGCCGAGGCCCTGCGCCTGGGCCCGGCCCCGGACGGCGGTCTGTTCATGCCGGAGCGGCTGGACCCCCTGCCCGCAGAGCTCCTCGACGACTTGCCGGGCCGCCCCCTGGCGGAGACCGCCACAGGGGTGCTGGAGCATCTGGTGGGGGACGATCTGCCCGCCGGCGTCCTCGGTCCCCTGGCGGCGGAGGCCCTCGACTTCCCCATCCCCGTGGTGCCGCTCCGGGACCGCCTTGCGCTGCTGGAGCTCTTCCACGGCCCGACTCTGGCCTTCAAGGACGTGGGGGCCCGGTTCTTGGCCCGCCTGCTGGCGGTCACCCGCGATGGCGACGGGCCCTGCACCGTGTTGGTGGCCACCTCCGGGGACACCGGCGGTGCCGTCGCCCAGGCGTTTCACGGGGTCGCCGGGGTGCGGGTGGCGGTCCTCTACCCGGCGGGCAAGGTGAGCCCCCTCCAGGAACGGCAGTTCACCACCCTCGGCGGAAACGTGCGGGCCTTCGCCGTCGACGGGGTGTTCGACGACTGCCAGCGCTTGGTGAACGAGGCGTTCGCCGACCGGGCGCTGGCGACGGAGCTCGGCCTGACCTCCGCCAATTCCATCAACGTGGGGCGCCTGCTGCCGCAGATCCTCTACTACCTCCACGCCGCCTCCCAGGTGGAGCCGGGGCGTCGAGTGCTGTTTTGTACGCCGAGCGGCAACTTCGGCAACCTCACCGCCGGGCTCATGGCCAAACGCCTAGGTCTTCCCTGCCGGTTCTTGGCCGCCACCAACGCCAACGACGTGGTGCCCGCCTATCTCGAAACCGGCCTGTTCGAGCCCCGGCCTTCGGTGCCGACCCTCTCCAACGCCATGGACGTGGGGCACCCCAACAACTTCCCCCGTATCCTGCACCTCTACGGCGGCGATCTGCACGCCCTGCGCCGCGACGTGCGGGGCCTGCGGTTCGACGACGGCGCGACCCGTGGGGCCATCGCCCGCGTGTTTCGAGACCATGGTTACCTCCTCGACCCCCACACCGCCGTCGGCGTGCTGGCGATGGAGGCGGTGCTGCCGGAGGAGCCCGAGGACACCCTTGGAATCGTGCTTTCCACCGCCCACCCCGCCAAGTTCGCCGAGGGGGTGGAGCCGGTGATCGGTCGCAGCGTGCCGATCCCCGAGGCCCTGGCCCGCCACCTCGATGCTGAGGTCAGGAGCGAGCCCCTACCGGCCCATGTCGACGCGCTGCGCCAGCGGCTGCGTTCGTGGTCGCGACCCTGAGAGCGGTCCTCAGTCGACCCCGTCTTCCCCCGTCGCCGCACCGGCCTTGGCGAGCCGCTCCACCGCCGAGGCCGGCGTCAGGCTGAGCAGGGCCGGGAGCAGGAAGAGATCGCCGAGCACGGCGAGGCCGATGGCGACGGCGGAGAGGCCCCCGAAGCGGGCGATGGGGGCGAAGTCCGACAGGGCGCAGACGCCGAAGCCCGCCATCAGAATGACGCCGGTGAGCAGATAGGCCGGGGCGGTGGCGTGGAGGGTCCGGGACACGGCCTCGCGGGCTCCGTGCAGGGGAGCAAGGCGGCGGAAATGGCCGAGGGTGTGGATGGTGTCGTCCACCGCCAGGCCCAGTACTACCGAAGCCACCATCACCGTGGCGATGTCGAGGGGCAGGCCCAGCCAGCCCATGACCCCGAGGATCCCTATCACCGGCCAGAGGTTCGGCAGCAGCGCCAGCAGCGCCAGCCGGGTGGACGGCAGCAATAGTCGCAGCACCACGGCGATCGCCAGGAGCGTCAGGGCGAGGGACATCAGCAGGGTCGAGATCAGGTGCCGCTGCGCTTCGAGCAGCAGGGGATATTGGCCCGTGGTGGTGATGGAGGCCTCCGGAAACGCCTCCCGCGCCCGGTCGCGGACGTAGGTCTCCAGGCGGGCGACCTCGTCGGCCTTGGTGGTGGGCATGAAGACCGTGAGACGGGCGGTGCGCCGATCCTCGGCAAGGAGCGAATCGAGGACCTCCCTCCCCTGGGCGTCCTGGCTGAGTCCCTCGAGCACCATCTGGAGGCGGAAGGTGGCGTTGACCGGGGTCGTGGGCACCAGCAGAGCGGCGTCCCGGAGCACGGTGCCGGCGCTCACCACGCCGAAGATGTTCGGTTGCCGCTCCAATTCGGCGCCGAGGTCGGCGAGCCGATCCACCTCGTTGCCGGAGCCGAAGGCCGGGGGCGCGCCGCCGCCGCTGTCCGCTATGTGGACGAGCAATTCCAGCGCCGCCACACCGATGCCCCGGGCCTCGAGGCCTTCGATGCCCTGGCGTACCGGGTGGTCGGCGGCGAGGTAGCGCAGCGCGTTCGACTCGACCTGGATACCCGGGATGCCGAGGGCGGCCCCCAGGGCGACGATCGCCGCCGCCCCCAAGATCGAGCGCCGGTGTCGGCTCGACCAGCCTCCCCAGGCCGCCCCCCAGCGCCCGGTCCGGGTTTCGAAATCGGCGGCGGCGACGTCGTGGGGGCGCCTGGAGCCCAGGACCGTCACCAGGGCTGGATAGAAAACGAAGGTGGCGGCCGTCGCCAGTGCCAGGCCGATCGCCGCCCAAAGCCCGAGGGCGCGGATCGGAGCGACGGGGCTGATGGCCAGCGAAGCGAAGCCGATGGAGGTGGTGGCGCCGGTCCAGAAGACCGACCAGCCCATCTCCTCCATCGTCGCGGCGGCCCGACCCGCCCGCGTGCCGACGCCGTCGTCGCCCAAGGCCGCCCGCTGCCGAAATCGCAGCAGGACGTGTAGCGCCAGGGCCAGGGTGATGGCGAAGACCAGGGGTGGGAGGACCGCCAGGACCAGGTTGAGGCGTACCCCCAAATAGCCCATGGGCGCCAGCAGGAGGAGCTGGCAGAAGCCGACGAAGAGGAGGGGGGCCGCCAGGTCCCGAAGGTCCCGCACCGCCAGGAGCAGGAGTACGAGGGTGAAGACGACGAGGAGGGGGAAGTAGGTGCCGTCGATTTCCTGGGACGATCGATCGAGGGCCCTATTGAGGGACGCCAGCCCCAGAATCCTGCAGTCGAGCCCCGCCGGCGCCTCGGCCGCCAGGGCCTCGAGCTCCTCCAGGAGCCGAGCGGTGCCGCCGGTGTCCAGGTTGCCGTCGAGGATCAGCAATACGGTGGCCACCTCGCCGCGACCGCCGATCCAGCCGGCGGCCCGGTCCAGCGGGTTGGCGAGGGCCGCCGTCCGCAGCGCTTCAGGGTCCTTGGGCGGCCAGCTCTGCCGGGGCTGGACCCGCCGCTCGCTGCGTTGGCGATGGTGGGACGCCAGGCCGGCTGCGCTGCGCACCCCGTCGAGCTGCCGGGCCCGGTCTTCCAGGCTCGCCAGCCAGGTCAAACCCTCGGGCGACCAGAGGGCGTCCCCCGACACCGCGACCCGCAGCGTTTCGTCCGCCCCGAAGTCGGCCCGAAAGGTGCGGTAATCCTCCAGCCCCGGGGAATCCCGAACGAAGAAGACTTCCGGAGAGTTGTCCGTCGACAGGCGGAGCAGCCCCGGCGCCAGGGCCACCGCCACGAGGGCCATGGCCGTCACGAGGGCGCGGGAGATTCGGCCGAGGTGCCGAAAGCGGGAAAGGCTGTGTTTGGGGTCCATGGAGGGGTCTCGGAATGCCGGGCCGTTGGACCCCGCCGGGGAAGGATATCCGGCTCCAGCCGGCCGCGCAGTGGGGAGCTGGTCTGGAGGGGCTGCGCCTTGCTCCGGGGCCGGCCGGGCGCGGTATACTGAAAGGGATCACCAGGACGCTGCCCCACCTCCAATCCAGCCCGGTATGGGCGCTAAACGGCGATTCGCCGAGGATGAAGGCGAGGCGAGGATGCGGCCCGAGCTTCGAACCGGGCGCTGGCTTCCCGCAGGCCCTGGCCCCAGGCTCCCGACATCGGGGGACTCATCATCCGGCGATGGGCATCAGTTCCGGCCGAGACGGGTCCGCCGAAGGCTTCGACCTGAACGTACGGCGGGATCGCCATCCGGCGCTCCGCCCTAATACAGGAACATCGATCATGAGCAATCCTCTCCGGCTACGAAAGATCCACCACGTCGAGATGTGGGTCGGCAATGCTCGGCAGGCCGCCTTCTTCTACCGCAGCGCCTTCGGATTCTCCCAAATCGCCTACCGCGGCCTCGAAACCGGCGAGCGGGACCTCTGCTCGTTCGCCATGCGCCAGGGGCAGGCGGTGCTGGTGCTGACCTCGTCGTATGACCCCGACTCCGAGATCAGCCGCCATGTGAACGAGCACGGCGACGGCGTCAAGGACATCTGCTTCCACGTCGACGACGTGGATCAAACCTTCGCCCGGGTCGTCGAGAACGGCGCCGACGCCGTTGCCGAGCCCTACGACATGCAGGACGACCACGGGGCCGTGCGGCGGGCCACCGTCGCCACCTACGGCGATACGGTCCATTCCTTCGTGTCCGACAAGGGCTACGAAGGGCCGTTCCTGCCCGGCTACCGGGAGGAGGTCGTCGAGACCGAGGACGCCGGGCTCCTGCGTTTCGACCACATCGTCGGCAATGTCGAGCTCGGCAGGATGGAGCATTGGGCCAACTGGTACAGCGATGTCCTCGGCTTCAAGCGCTACATCCATTTCAGCGAAGACCAGATCTCCACCGAGCACAGCGCGCTGATGTCGATCGTGATGTCCGACGGCTCGTACGCCATCAAGTTCCCCATCAACGAGCCCGCCGACGGTCTCAAGAAGAGCCAGATCGAGGAATACCTCGAGTACTACCGCGGAGCCGGGGTGCAGCATATGGCGATGCTGACCCGCGACATCGTCCGCACGGTGGTGCGGCTGATGGAGAACGGAGTGAAATTCATCGCCGTACCCGACACCTACTACGACGAGCTGCCGAAGCGGGTCGGCGAGATCGACGAGGATGTCCGGGATCTCCAGCCGCTGGGGGTCCTGGTGGACCGCGACGAGGAGGGGTACCTCCTCCAGCTGTTCACCCAGCCGGTGATGGACCGGCCGACCCTGTTCTTCGAGATCATCCAGCGCAAGGGCGCCAAGGGTTTTGGCGAAGGCAACTTCAAGGCGCTGTTCGAGGCCATCGAGCGTGAGCAGGCCCGGCGGGGCAATCTCTAGGTCGGCGAACCCAGGACAAACAGGAGAGCTGTCATGACGTTCTACTACAAGCTCGGGGACATCCCGCACAAGCGGCACACGCAGTTTCGCCAGCCCGATGGTTCGCTCTACCACGAGGAGCTCATGGGCATCCACGGCTTCGCGGGGATCCAGTCGATCCTGTACCATCTGCGGCCCCCGACCCAGGTCCGCGAGGTCGGCCTGGTGCGCCGGGTCGAGATCGAGTACGAAGACGACGAGCAGCTCAAGCACCGTCACTTCCGCTCGGGGGAGCTGCCGGAGGGGGGGGACGCCGTCAGCGGCCGGGTGCCGCTGATGGGCAACAGCGACGTGGTGCTCTCCGTGGTTCGACCCACGGAGGCGATGTCCTACTGGTACCGCTTCGCCCACGGCGACGAGACCCTCTTCGTCCATGACGGCACCGGCGTCCTCGAAAGCCAGTTCGGCCTCCTGCGGTACCGCCCGGGGGATTACCTGGTGATCCCGACGGGGGTCATGTGGAGGCTGGTACCGGACGACGGGGTCCCCCAGCGCATCTTGGTGATCGAAGCTTTCGGCCATATCGAACCGCCGAAGCGCTACCTCAACCGCTACGGACAGTTCCTGGAGCACTCACCGTTCTGCGAGCGGGACATCCGCCCCCCCGAGTCCCTGGAAACGTTCGACGAGAAGGGCGAGTTCGAAGTCCACGTGAAGGCCCGCGGCCAGGTTTCGAGGTTTGTCTACGACCACCATCCGCTGGACGTCGTGGGCTGGGACGGCCACCTCTGGCCCTTCGCTTTCAACATCGAGGACTTCGAGCCGATCACCGGCCGGGTCCATCAGCCGCCGCCGGTCCATCAGACCTTCGACGGCCCGGGCTTCGTCATCTGCTCCTTCGTTCCGCGGCTCTTCGACTACCATCCGCAGGCGATCCCCGCCCCCTACAACCATTCCAACGTCGATTCCGACGAGGTTCTGTACTACGTGGAGGGGGATTTCATGTCCCGCAAGGGCATCGACCGTGCGTCGTTCACGGTCCACCCCAACGGCATCCCCCACGGACCCCACCCGGGAACCTACGAGGCGTCGATCGGCAAGGAGCTGACCGAGGAGCTTGCGGTGATGGTGGACACCTTCCGCCCGCTGCGGGTCACCAAGCAGGCGGCGCCCATGGAAGACGACGGATACCCCTACAGCTGGCTGCCGTCGTCCCACGAGACCCCGTCGACTTGATCCGGTTCTCGACACCGAGGCGGAGCGGCGCGTGCGGATCTTCCTGATCCACGGAATGGGCCGCACGCCCGCCTCGATGTGGCTCCTATCCCAGCGCCTGCGCCGGGCCGGGCACCGCACGAGCACGTTCGGCTACACCGTCACCCTCGAAGGCCTGGAGACCATCGGGGAGCGGTTCTTGGGCCACATCCGAGACGGGCTGGCGAAGGAGCGTGCGCGCAGCGGGGTCGCAGAGCCGGAGTTCGCCGTCGTCGGCCATTCCCTGGGGAACGTGGTCACCCGCATGGTCAGCCCCCGGCTCCCCGCCGGCTTCGGCGGCTTCGTGATGCTGGCACCCCCCAATCGATCGCCGGCGATGGCGCGGCTGCTGGGGGACAACCCGGTTTTCCAAGCCGTCACCCAAGACGCCGGCCGGAAGCTGGTGGACGATGAGTTTTTCGAACGGCTTCCGGTCCCGGACGTGCCGGCGCTGATAATCGCCGGTACCCGGGGTCCGCAGCTCCGCTGGCTACCCTTCGGAGAGCAGGCCCACGACGCCGTCGTCGGCGTCGACGAGGCGCGGCTCGACGGAATCCCGCTGGTGGAGGTGCCGGCGGTCCACACCTTCCTGATGAATCGGGGCGACGTCTTCGCCCTCATCCGGGAGTTTCTAGACCGCCGAACCGCCCACAAAGGGGGTGCCGATCGACCTTGACCCGGCATCCGCTCTGCTAGACTCACGGCCCCGATTGCAGCCGGGAGTCCCCAGATGCGGGTGGCCACGTCCGGTGGTTTTGGGAAAAGGTATGATCCCGGTGTCGTAGAGAAACGCCACCCAACGGGGGACTTGGAGTCGAACGCCAGATGGCCTACGCAGCAGTGGATTACAAGGCCCAAGAGCAGGTCTTCCGTCAGGGGGAGATCGGCGACTACATGTGCCTGATCCAGAACGGCGAGTTCGAGGTGATTCAGGAGCTCGGCGGCTACGAAAAGCAGGTGGCGGTCCTCGAACGGGGGGACTTCTTCGGCGAAATGGCGATCCTCGAAGAAGAGCCCAGGACCCATTCCGTGCGGGCCCTTTCCAACGGCAAGCTGATCAAGATCCAGCGGGAGGACTTTCCTTCGCTGTTGATCAAGAAGCCGGACATTGCGGTTCGCATGATCCGAAAGCTCGGCATGCGCCTTTCCCAGACCCAGGACATGCTGCTTCGGGCCTACGCCGGGGCCTCCAGCGTCGCCGTCGAAGAGTCGCCGGACATGGTGTCCGGGCACGCCCGGCTGGTCTACTTGACGGACAACACGGAGCTGGAGCTGCCGCTCCAATCCGAGCTCAAGATCGGCCGGGTCGATCCGGTCAACCACGTCGCCCCCGACGTCGACCTGACGAAGATCGACACCCAGCTGACCACCAGTCGCCGTCACGCCAAGATCCTGCGCCGCGGCGATGGCTTTTACATCCTCGAAGAAAGGGCCACCAACGGCACCTTCGTCAACGGTCAGCGCATCTCCGCCGACCGCCCCCTGGAGATCCGCTCGGGGGACGACATCATGTTCGGTGCCGTTCGGATGCGATTCCTGGTCGACGGATGACCGCCCCTAGGGTCCCGCTGCGGCGCCTCGGAGAACCGAATCCGAACCGGCACCGTAACCACGGATCCCAGAGCCCGTCGGCTCAGCCGTAAAACCCGCTAGAGAGGTCACCCCCCAGCATGCTCAATCCGACAGACGCCGAAGTCGCCGTCAAAGATCGCTACGGCCTGGCCGCCCAGGCCCAGGAGCCGCAGCTCTGTTGCCCGGTGGACTACGATCCCCAGTACCTGGAGGTGATCCCCGAAGAGGTGATCGCCCGCGACTACGGCTGCGGTGATCCGAGTAAGCACCTGAGTCCGGGGGAAACGGTTCTCGACCTCGGCAGCGGCACCGGCAAGATCTGCTTCATCGCTTCCCAGGTCGTCGGCGCGGCGGGCAAGGTCATCGGCGTCGACATGACGCCGGACATGCTCGAGCTCGCCCGCAGCAGCGCCCCCCGGGTGGCGGACCGCATCGGTTACTCGAACGTCGAGTTTCGCCGCGGGCGGATCCAGGATCTGGCCCTGGACCTAGACCTCCTGGAGCGACGCCTCGCCGAACGCCCGGTGAGCGACGCGGAAGGCTTCCTCGCCCTCGAAGGCATGGTGTCCGAGCTGCGGCGCAGCGAGCCCATGGTGGCCGACGAATCGGTCGACGTCGTGGTTTCGAACTGCGTCCTCAACCTGGTGGCGTCGAGCGAGAAGGACGCCATGTTCCGGGAGCTCCACCGCGTCCTGCGCCGGGGCGGCCGAGCCGTGATTTCCGACATCGTTTCCGACGAAGACGTGCCGGAGGCGATGCAGAAGGACCCGCACCTGTGGAGCGGCTGTATCTCCGGAGCGTTCACCGAGGACGGTTTCCTCGAGGCCTTCGAGCGGGCCGGTTTCTACGGCATCCGTATCCTCGAACGGCAGGAGGAGCCTTGGCAAACCGTCGAGGGGATCGAGTTCCGGAGCGTCACGGTGGAAGCGTTCAAGGGCAAGGAGGGGCCGTGCCTGGAGCGCAACCAGGCGGTGATCTACCGCGGTCCTTTCAAGGCTGTCCTCGACGACGACGGCCACTACATGGAGCGCGGCCGCCGGTACGCCGTCTGTGACAAGACCTATGGCATCTACGGCCGGGAGCCCTACCGGCAGAGCTTCGAGCTCATCGATCCCCGGGAGGACATACCCCTCGACCAGGCGGCCCCCTTCGACTGCTCCCGAACACCACTCCGGGACCCCCGGGAAACCAAAGGCGCGGACTACGACGCCACCACCGGGGCGGGGGCCACCTGCACCCCCGGGTCGGACTGCTGCTGACGCCCGACCGGCCGGGCGGAGAACCCACGTGACCACAGCCACCGCCACGGACGAGGCCGTCCGCGAAAGGGTCGCCCTGGACGGGGCTGCGGAGGATGGGGCCGCACAGGATGTAGCCGCCCCCGTCGAGACGGCCCGCGCCGTACCGCGGGTCGAGCTCCGATCCCTCGACACCCTGTGGTTCCAGGTGGCGGGTACGATCTGCAACCTGGCATGCAGCCACTGCTTCATCTCCTGCTCCCCCACCAACAGGACCCACGACCACCTCCCGCTTGCAGAGGTCCGGCGCTACCTCGCCGAAGCGGTGGAGCTGGGGGTCAAGGAGTACTACTTCACCGGCGGGGAGCCCTTCCTCAACCCCGACATGGAAGCGATCCTCGAGGCGACCCTCGAAGTCGGGCCGGCGAACGTCCTGACCAACGGCCTGCTGCTGGATCCGGACCGCTGTCGCCGCCTGGCGGCCATGGCGGAGGCGTCTCCCTACTCCTTGGACCTGCGGATCTCCCTCGACGGCTACGACGCCGAGTCCAACGACCCGATCCGCGGTGAAGGGACCTTCGATCGCATCCTCGCCGGGGCCCAGGCATCCCACGAGGCAGGCATCAACCCGGTGATGACGGTTACCGAGGTCCACGCCTCCAATGGCACCCCCGAAGGAAGGCGCAAGTTCATCGACCTGCTTAGGAGCCTCGGCATCGAGCGCCCACGGCTCAAGATCCTTCCGGTATTCCAGATTGGCGCGGAGGCGGGACGATCCGGCGCATACGAGACCTGGCAGATGCTGGCGGAGGGGGACGTGCCGGAGGGCAGCTGGGAACACCTCCAGTGCAGCTCCTGCCGAATGGTCACGGACCAGGGGGTCTGGGTCTGCCCCATTCTGGTCAACGAGCCGGAGGGGCGGATGGGGGCGACCCTGGCGGACACCCTGGATACGTATCCCCTGGGTCACCCCGCCTGCTGGACGTGCCACGTCCACGGCGTCAGCTGCAAAACCTGAGGGCAGCCATGAGCCAGCGGATTCCCGAAGACAAGAAGGTCCGCCGCCGTCGCCATTTGTCGGCGAAGGCCGTCGACAAGCTGAAGGCACACCGCGGCATGGCCACCTGGGGGGAGCGTCTGGTGCCCCTCGGCGAGTTCAAATCGGCGGTCCAGTCCTACGGCAGGGAGCTCGACGAGGAGGAGCGCGAGGCCGAGCGGCGGGCCTACCTCGAACCCCGCCCGGACCCCACCCCCGTCTAGGGACCCTTCTCCCGGGTGGCGGTCTTCGGCGGTATCTACAACAACAGCTACGGGCTCGAAGCCCTGCTCGACGACGCCGAGGCGCGCGGCGCCGAGGCGGTGTACTGCCTCGGGGATTTCGGCGGCTTCGGCCCCCATCCAGAGAAGATCTGGCCGCTGCTGGAGCAAGGGGGCGTGCGGTCTATCCAGGGGAACTACGAGGAGTCCCTGTCGTCCGGGGCGCAGGACTGCAACTGCGGCTATGCAGACCCCCGCGACAACCACTACGCCGCCATCTCCTACGGTTACACCGAGGACAACTGCTCCGCCGCGTACAAGCGGTGGATGGGCACCCACCCCAAGCGTCGGCGGGTCCTGGTCGGCGGGCGGGAGCTGCTGCTGGTCC
>JBCDIS010000193.1:0-13141 GCA_038748685.1 Acidobacteriota bacterium
AGCTGGGGGACCTCGAAGCCGCCGCAGGTGGGCAGCGCGACGGCAGCAGCAAGACCCCCAACAAAACCGGGTCCGACACGTAAGCAAGGCCATGGGCCTCACCCCTTTCCCCCCGGGCCGAACCCAGCCATCCCCTCGGTCTGCGGGGGGAGGACTCCGCCTTTGGGTTCCCGTCATCTTCCTCGGCTTCCTCGGCATCTTCACCGGCTGCGCCGGCGTCGGTGAGCTGCCCGGCCTGCCCAGGGTTCGCGCCGCCGACTCCGATCCCTGGCGGATCCCCGAGACCGCCATGCCGACCCAGCGGCTCTACCGCGTCGAGTATCAGGGGCCCGAAGGCAAAGCCAGCTTTCGCCTCACCCTGTACCTCCAAGCCCCCCAGGTCTATCGCATGGAAGCCTCCGACAGCCTCGGCCGCCGGGTTTGGAGCCTAGAAGTGGACCCGGAGGGCAAGGCCCTGTGGCTGGACCACCGGAGGGAGGTGCTCTGCCGCGCCTTCGGCGCGGGGGAGCAAAGCTTCGTACCCCTAGCGCACCTTCCCCTCGCCTCCCTGCCTCGGCTGGTGCTCGGTCTGCTGCCGACGGATCCGGAGGAGGACCTACGCCGTGCCGACGACGGTCGCCTTTCCTACCTGGACGGCCTCGGCCGGCGCTGGAGTGGCGGTAGTGAGGGGGGCAGACTCGCGTGGTGGAGCCTGGCGGAGGGGGACGAAGCCGTGGCCTGGTGGAAACGGACGGGCGACGAGAACGTCTTTTCCGATCGCCGGGGCGGCCAGCAGGTGCGGTGGCGGGAACAGGTGGCGGAACCCATGACGGGGTCCCTCGAAGCCTTGGAGGTCCCCAAGGACTATCGCGAAGGGTCCTGCGGCGCCCAGCTTGCCCCATCCGCAGACCCTCGGCCGTCCCCCTGAACGCGTCCCCCCCGCGTACCCCCCACGCGGTGGCAGGCAACTTCCCCAGAGGTTTCCCACGAAACCACGGCGGGCGCTCTGGACTGACGACTCTACCCGGGTAGAATCTCCGCAGCCCATGCTGGACGTACCCCCCAATAAAAGCTTCGGTGGTCGGGGCCGCAAGCCTGAAGCCCCGGGCGATGCCGCCCTCGGCCGCGTGCTCCCCCATAGCGAAGAGTCGGAGCGCGCCGTTCTGGCGGCGATCCTCCTCGCCCCGAAGCTGCTGCCCACCGTCACCGGTCGCCTGAAGCCGGAGGATTTCTACCTCGAACGGCACCAGCTCATCTACCAGTGCATGCTGGATCTCCAGGACGCCGGGGACGAAATCGACCTGCGGACCCTTCAGGGCCGGCTGGAGCTGAAGAACGCCTTTGAGAAGATCGGCGGCATGGCCTACCTGGCGGGTCTGGATCTGGACCTGCCGGACCTGGGCCGGACCGAGACCTACGTCGAGCTGGTGAAGGAGCGGTCGATCCGCCGGGGGCTCATCGAAACCTGCCAGCGCATCGCCTACGAATGCCTCGAGGGGGGTATCGAAGCGGGGGACGCCCTGGCGGAGGCCGAGAAGCTGGTGATGGGCCTGGGGCAGGACGCCCAGAAGCGCGGCTTCTCCGAGCTCGGACCGGTGATGGAGGAGACCCTCCTCACCCTCGAAGAGCGTAGCGGCGGCGGCATGATCGGCCTGTCCACCGGCTTCTACGACTGGGACCGCATCACCCAGGGCCTGGTGAAGGGAAACCTGATCATCATCGCCGGCCGCCCGGGCATGGGAAAGACCAGCTTCGCCCTCAACGTGGCCTCCAACGTCGCCATCCGGGAGCAGCAGCCGGTGGCGGTGTTCTCCCTGGAGATGGGGGATCAAGAGCTGGCCCAGCGCGTGATGTCGGCGGAGTCGAGCCTGCCCTTCGGCAATCTGCGTTCCGGCCAGCTGTCGGAGGGGCAGTGGGGGCAGCTCCAGGACACCATCCGACGGCACCGGGAAGCGCCCCTGTTCATCGACGATTCCCCGAATCCGACCCTGATCGAGATCGCCTCGAAGAGTCGCCGGCTCTCGGTGGAGAAGGGGCTGTCCCTCTTGGTGGTGGACTACCTTCAGCTGATGCAGGCCGGCGGCCGCTACGAAAGCCGTCAGCTGGAGATCGCGGCCATCAGTCGAGGCCTCAAGCAGCTGGCGAAGGAGCTGGAGATCCCGGTCATCGCACTGTCCCAGCTGTCCCGCCAGACCGAGCGGCGCACCGGCGATCATCGCCCTCAGCTGTCGGACCTTCGCGAGTCCGGAGCCATCGAACAGGACGCCGACATGGTCTGCTTCGTCTACCGCGAAGAGATCTACAACAAGGATGACCCGGAGGTGAAGGGCCTGGCGGAGCTCATCGTCGCCAAGCACAGCAACGGCCAGACCGGCACCGTCGACCTCCTGTTCCGCGGCGAGACCACCAGCTTCCACAACCTCGACCGTCACCACCACGTCGACGCCGGCGGCTTCTGAGCGCCGAGGGGGGTTTGATGGCCAAGAAGGGCTCCGTCTTCATCTGCCAGAGCTGCGCCTACCGGTCGCCCAAATGGCTAGGCCGGTGTCCGGAGTGCGGCGAATGGAGCACGTTCCTCGAAGAGGCCAGACCCCAGGCCCAGCCGGGATCCGGAGCCGGAGCGCTGGGACGGCGCCGCGCCGAGGCGGCGGAGGTGACGCTCCTCGGGGAGGTAGCGGAGGAGGGGGTCTCTCGGTTCCCCAGCGGTCTGGAGCTGGTGGACCGGGTGCTCGGAGGCGGCATCGTCGATAGCGCCTCGACCCTGCTGGCGGGGGAGCCGGGGATCGGAAAGTCGACCCTGCTCCTCCAGATCGGACGCTCCCTCGCCAAGGCGGGGGCACCGGTGCTCTACGCCACGGCCGAAGAGTCCCCCCGACAGCTACGACTGCGGGCGGAGCGTCTAGGGGGCGGCGGGGTGGACCTGATGGTGGCGGGGGAAACCAAATTGGAGCCCCTGCTGGCGGCGGTGGAGGCGTCCCGCCCCAGGGTCCTGCTGGTGGACTCGGTACAGGCGCTGCGCAGCGCCGACCTCGACGGTCCCCCGGGATCGGTGGGGCAGGTCCGCCACTGCGCCGATCGCCTCACGGAGCTGTGCCGGGAACGGCGCATCGCCCTATTCCTCGTCGGACACGTGACCAAAGAAGGCGCCATTGCCGGGCCGAAGAGCCTGGAGCACCTGGTGGACACGGTGCTCACCTTCGAAGGGGAGGGGGCGGGGGAGTACCGGGTGCTGAGGGCACAGAAGAACCGCTTCGGGCCCACCGGCGAGGTGGCGATGTTCGAAATGCGGGACACCGGCCTCGCCGAAGTGCTGGATCCGTCCCGGGTGCTGCTGGCCCTGCGCCGCGATCACCGCCCCGGATCCTCGGTGTTGGCGAGCCTCCACGGTGCCAGACCCCTGCTGGTGGAGGTCCAGGCCCTGGTCCACGAGACCTCGTTTCCGTCGCCGCGCCGAATGGCGGTGGGGCTCGACGCCAACCGGGTCACGTTGCTGGTGGCGGTCCTGGAGCGGTTCGGGGAGCTCTCCCTGGCGGGGCACGACCTGTTCCTGAACGTCGTGGGGGGGCTGGCGATCAAGGAGCCGGCGGCGGACCTGGCGGTGGCGGCGGCGGTGCTCTCGGCGGCCCGGGAACGGGCCCTGCCCGCCGGCGCGGCTTTTTTCGGTGAGGTGGGGCTCCTCGGGGAGATCCGCCCCGTCGCCCGCACCGAGGCGAGGCTCAGGGAGGTCGCCGCCCTCGGCTTCGACCGGGCCTTCGTCCCCAGGCTTGAGAAGTCCCGCCCCCCTGAAGGACTCGCCTTGGTGGAGGTGGAGGACCTGGCCGACCTCGGGCGGCGCCTGCTCTGAGGCTTGGGGCCCGGAGAGGACCGGCACCGAAGGGTCCTCGGATCCGCGCAGCTTTGAATTGAAATATTTGGATTTGGCGATATAATCCCAGCCTCTCGTCAGAGATCTACAAACCGCTAGAGGAGCAAGGCATGGCAGAGAACGCCGTCCCGAAAATGGCCCTCCCTTTGGATGATGAACAGCCCTCGGCACCCGACCGCCGCGGGCTGCTAACGGCGGGGGCCGCGGTCGCAGCCGCCGTCGCCGCACCGAGCCTGGCGTCGGCCGGTTCCGGTCGCGGTTCGAGGCCGTCACCGGCGATGCGGGATCCCGATCGACCGGAAAGTCTGAGGCGGGGGGCCCCGACCTTGCCCACCGCCGGGGTCATCGCCCTCAATCGGATGGCCTTCGGGCCGAGGCCAGGCGATCTCGCCGCTTTCAACGCCCTCGGCGGCAACGACGACGCCCGTCTGGCGGCCTACGTCGCCCAGCAGCTCAATCCGGACTCGATTCCCGACAACCAGCTACAGACGCGACTGAACGCTGCGAACTTCGAATCCCTCTATCTCAGCAACGATCCTGACACCTACCTGCAAACGATCTGGGATTGGTACACCAACGGCGGCGCCCCCAGCGGCAACACGTCGTCCAACGTTCCCCGGGACGAGCTGACCCGCGCCACCTTCATCCGTTCCCAGTACAGCAGGCGCCAGACCGTCGAGGTGCTGGCGGATTTCTGGCTCAACCACTTCAACGTCAACATCAACCATTCGACCTTCGTCCGCGCGAGCTACCCGCACCTGGACATGGTCATCCGCCAGAATCTGCTCGGCAACTTCCGAACCATGCTGGAAGCGGTGACCCGCAGCACCGCGATGCTTTACTACCTCGACAACTACACCAGCTCGAACGCCGGCCCGAACGAGAACTTCAGCCGGGAGCTCTTCGAGCTCCACACCCTCGGGGCGGAGCCCTACTACGGCACCCGTCCGCAGAACGAGGTGCCCACCGACGGCTCCGGACGCCCGTTGGGGTACGTCGACTCCGACGTCTTCGAGTCGACCCGCTGCTTCACCGGCTGGAGCTTCAGCTACGGCGTTTCCGGCGACGGCGACACGGGCCTCTTCTTCTACCGGCCGGACTGGCACGACCGCTTCCAGAAGTTCGTCCTCGGCCGCTTCATCCCCGCGGACCAAACCGACATGAAGGACGGCTACGACGTCCTCGACGAGCTGGCCTCCCACCCGGCCACCGGCCGGCACATCGCCCGCAAGCTGTGCGTACGCTTCGTCGCCGACGACCCGCCGCAGACCCTGGTGGACACCGTCGCCGCGGTCTTCACCGGCCAGTGGCAGGCCGCCGATCAGCTGAAGCAGGTGATGGAGACCATCTTCCTCTCCCCCGAATTTCGCAACACCTGGGGGGAGAAGGTGAAGCGCCCCTTCGAGATCGCGTCCTCCGCCCTGCGGGCCGCCGGCGCCAACTTCACGCTGCGCATGAACGACGGCGATACCAACGACTTCATCAACCGCTACAACGCCACCGGTCAGCCCCTCTTCCGCTGGCCCGCCCCCAACGGCTACCCCGACGTCCGGTCCGCCTGGAAGCGGATGACCCCGCGGGTGATGTCGTGGCGCCTCTGCGGCTGGCTGATCGACTTCGACGATTCCAACGACAACTTCTATCTAGACATCTTGGGCCAGACCCCGCCGGGGGTGCGTTCCGCCAACGCCCTCGCCGACTTCTGGATTCCCCGCATCCTCGGCCGTCAGATGGCGGCGGAGGACCGTGGGGAGATCGTCCAGTTCATGGCCCAGGGCATCAATCCCGACTTCGACCTCAACTTCGACGACGAAGACACCGCCGATCGGGTGCGCTCGATGGTCGGCCTCATCCTCATGTCCCCCGACTTCCTCTGGCGATAGGAGCACCGACCATGAAGACCACTCGACGCGGATTCATCACCGGCTGCTCCGCCACGGTCGCAGCCTTCGCCGGCAGTAACTTCAACACCCTCGCCTTCGGGTCGCCGGAGGGGAGCAACGAAGACATCCTCATCTCCGTCTTTCTGCGGGGCGGTATCGACGGCATGAACCTGATCGTGCCCACCGGCGGTGCGGATCGCGGTTTCTACGAAGCCGCCCGGCCCGAGATCGCCGTACCCCTGACGGGGGACAACGCAGCCAAGGCCCTGAACGCCCAGTTCGGCTTCCACCCCGCCACCGACGCCTGGCCCGACGGCACGCCGGTGCCGCCCGCAACCCTCTACGACCTCTACCAGGACGGCAAGCTGTCCCTGGTGGTGGGGGCGGGTCATCAGGAAGACAACCGGAGCCACTTCGACTCCATGGCCTTCATGGAGTTGGGGACCCCCGGCAGCCTCACCACCGGCACCGGCTGGCTGACCCGGCACCTCGCCTCCGCCAGCAACCTGCCGCCGGAGATCATCATGCCGGCGCTGGCCGTCGGCAACCTCCAGCAGGCGGCCCTGCGGGGCTCCACCGAGGCGGTCAACATGACCAGCCCCGACAGCTTCTCGCTGCGGGTGGGACCGTTCGACTGGCGGGACGCCCAGCGGGTGGCCATGCGCAACCTCTACAACGCCGACAGTTGGCTGCACCAAGCGGGCTACGAGTCCCTCGACGCCATCGATATCATCGAGCTCAATAGCAGCGGCCCCTACACTCCGTCCAACGGAGCGATCTATCCGAGCGGCAGCTTCGGCGATCAGCTCGAGACCATCGCCCGGATGATCAAGCTGGACATCGGCCTGCGGGTCGCCACCATCGACCTGGGGGGCTGGGACACCCACAACAATCAGGGCACCGACGGTGGGGGCTATTTCTACGGCCGGGTCCAGGAGCTGGCCCGGGGCCTCGCCGCCCTCTATACCGACCTCGACGGCGCCGGATCGGCGAACTACACCCAGAGGGTGACCATCGTCGTGATGAGCGAATTCGGACGGCGGTTGCGGGAGAACGGCGACCGGGGCAGCGACCACGGCCACGGCAACGCCATGATGGTGCTGTCGGGCAATGCCACCGGCGGTATCCACGGCGTTTGGCCCGGCCTCTCGAACGAGCAGCTCTACCAGGGGGCGGATCTCGCCGTTACCACCGACTACCGCCGGGTCTTGAGTGAGATCCTCATCCGCCGGATGGGGAACAACTTCCTCGGCGAGGTGTTCCCCGGCTACCAGGGCTACGCCCCCTTGGGGGTCGTCAACGGCGTGGACATTCCCCCGGCCTACGGCCCGGGGATTTTCGCCGACGACTTCGAAGACGGAACCCTCGGAGCCTGGTCGAGGGTCCAGACCTGAAAGTCCGGCCGTGCGGCGGAGACGCCGCACGGCCATGCTCTCGTCGGTGACCCGTCGGCCTCAGGCGGCGGCGGGGGAGGTCACCGTCGCCAGGATGTCCCGCAGCTGCCCCTGGTGGCGCCGCTCGTGGTTGGCGATGAAGCTGAACAGGCTCGGAAGCGGGCTGAGCCCCATGATGGGGTTGTAGTACCAGAGCTTGCGGAGATCGAGGTCCGCGGCGCCGGCCACCTGCGCTCCGTAGTCGCGGTACGCGTCCCGTAGCTCCTGCTGGAGGATCCTGAGGTCCCGTCCAGCCTGCGGCCGCAGGATACCCGGTGCCTCCGCGGGGACCCGGCGGTTGCCGGTGACGGCGCGGCGCACCCCCGCCGGCACGGCGGCGTTGAAAACGCTGAAGGGCACCTCGAAGAAGGGGAGGGCGGGGCGTAGGAGCTTTGGGATCGGGACGCCGAAGGCGGAGATTCCCCGGTAAACCAGGGGCGCCCCTTTACGCCTGCGTCGGATCGCCACCCGGATTTCCTTGGCGACGATCTCGTCGGTCTTCAGCAGATGGTCCAGGACTTCTCCGACGGACCATTTTCCGGGGGCGGGACGGTATTCCGCCTGCTCCTGGCTCAGGCCCGCCACCAGCGACAGGGTGTCGTGGCGGGTGGCGAGGGCGTCATCGTATTCGCGGTAGGTCTTCGGCATGGTGTGTGCTCCAATCGTAGTAAAGACTGCCATGGACTTCGGCACGGTCCGGGCAATGGATGCGCTCAGGCATCCAGGCCAACCCCCAAAGGTTCGCGCCCCGCCGGGCTAGCCCAGCGGCGAGGGTGCCCATCAAAGGGGTCCACGTACTCTAACGCCGAGGCGTTGAGGCGCAGCGGATCGTCGAAATCATCCGGCTTCTCGGGCTGGAGCTCGGGGTAGAGCCGATCGCCGAAGATAGGCCAGCCCATGCGGGCCAGGTGGACGCGGAGCTGGTGTTTCTTTCCGGTTCGGGGCACGAGGCGGACCCGGCCGACGCCGCCGTGTTGCGGTTCGCGCCGCCAGTGGAGAAGCGTCACGTGGGTCTCCGCGTTGGGGACTCCGGGGGCCTCCTGCATGCGGAAGAACGGTTCCCCCTGCACGATGCGGCTGCGGACCCGCCAGCGGCTCTGGTTCGGGCGGCTCGGTATGCGGCAGAGGGCGGAGTAGACCTTGTGGATCCGTTGGCGGGCGAACAGCTCGGCGTAGGCCCGCCGGGCGTCGGCGTGGCGGGCCAGCAGCACGAGACCGGAAGTCAGCCGGTCGAGCCGGTGGACCGGCGACAGTCCCTCCACGCCGAGGCGACGCTCGACCCGGTAGAGGAGGCATTCGTTGACGAAGGGGCCCCCGGGGGTCACCGGTAGAAACGGTGGCTTGTCCACGACGACGAGGTGCCGGTCGACGTGGAGGATCCGCTCCTCGAAAGGGACCCTGGGTTCCGCCTCCACCTCCCGGTAGTAACCCACCCGGGCGTGGGGCCGATAGGGGTCATCCGGCCCGAGGATGCCTTCGCCCTCCAGAAACACCAGGCCGCGCTCCATCCGTCGCCGCCAGACGGCCTCCGGCACCCGAGGGAAGCGGTGGATCAGGTAGTCGAGGACGGTCGAGAAGCGTGACGCGCCGGGGGCCTCGGTGGGGGGCAACACCGTCCAGGAGGGCCGCGGCGATCGGCTGGGGTCCGGCATCCGGGGATCGTATCGGCTGACGCGGCTGATCCTCCGGGCCCGGCGAAGAGAGGGTGTAGAATCAGGGGGCACCCCGGGTCCGCGGGGTTCGCCATCCAGCTTCCCCACAAGAGAGCCCCGAGTCCGTCGCCGGATTCGCTGTCCTGAGGTCCCCGAGATGTCTGTCCACGAGACTGCGCCCTACCAGCCGGCGCACCCGATCCGCATCGTCACTTCCACCGCCCTATTCGACGGCCACGACGCATCCATCAACCTGATGCGCCGCCTGATGCAGGCCACCGGCGCCGAGATCATCCACCTCGGACACAACCGGAGCGTCGACGAGATCGTCAAGGCCGCCATCGAGGAGGACGCCCAGGGCGTCGCCATCACCTCCTACCAAGGCGGCCACATGGAGTTCTTCAAGTATCTGCGGCAGCGCCTCGACGAGGCCGGCCTCGGACACGTCAAGATCTACGGCGGCGGCGGTGGAACAATCGTGCCGGAGGAGATCGAAGAGCTCCATGAGGGCAAGATCGACCGCATCTTCTCGCCGGAGGACGGCAGAAACCTCGGGCTCCAAGGCATGATCAACATGGTGGTGGAGGGCTGCGACTTTCCGGTGGGGGAGCTGCCGGTCTCCACCAATGGACAGCACCAGCACCTCGCCCGCAACTTGACCCGGGCGGAGCTCGGAGCGACGCCGGGGGAGGACACCTCCGGAGCTCGGGCCCCGGTGGTGGGCATCACCGGCACCGGCGGCGCCGGCAAATCGAGCCTGACGGATGAGCTGGTGCGCCGCTTCCTTCTCGATTTCGACGACAAGCGGATCGCGGTGATCTGCGCCGATCCCACCCGCCGTAAGACCGGCGGCGCCCTCCTCGGCGATCGGATCCGCTTCAACTCCCTCAAGAACCCTCGGATGTTCATGCGCTCCGTCGCCACCCGGGGAGCCATCGGCGAGGTCTCCGAGTCGATCCGGGAGGTGCTCGACGTGGTGCGCGGCGAGTTCGACCTGGTGATCCTCGAAACCGCCGGAATCGGCCAGGGGGACAGTCGGGTCGCCGAGCTCTGTGATCTCTCCATCTACGTGATGACCAGCGAGTACGGCGCCCCCAGCCAGCTCGAGAAGATCGACATGCTCGACTTCGCCGATTTCGTGGCCATCAACAAGTTCACCCGCCGCGGTTCGGAGGACGCCCTCCGGGACGTGCGCAAGCAGTTCCAGCGCAACCACAACCTCTGGGACGTCGCCGACGAGACCCTGCCGATCTTCGGCACCAGCGCCGCCCACTTCAATGATTCCGGTGTCAACGCCCTCTACGGCCACCTGGTGGCCAAGCTGATCCAGAACCGCGATCTGGACTGGACCTCCCGCTACGAGGCCGGTGACGACCGGGTGACCGACAGCGCCAAGGCCATCATCCCCGGTGGACGGGAGCGCTACCTCGCCGACGTCGCCGAAGCCTGCCGCGCCTACCGCCGCTGGACCGAAACCCAGGTGGACACGGCGGCGGAGGTGGAGGCCCTGCGGCTTGCCCTGGGGGTCCTCGGCGCCGACGTGCCGGAGTCGTGGGGTCCTTTGGTGGACGCGGTGGGGGCCGAGGGAGCGAGGGCGGACCTGGCGGCGGAGCACGACAAGCTCCTCGAACGCCTGACCCCGGCGAACCGACGCCTCCTAGAGGAGTGGGAGCAGTGGGACGCCGAGTACCGCGCGGACACCTTCACCTATCGGGTCCGCAGCCGCGACGTGAAGGTCGACAGCTACCGGGAAACCCTCTCCGGCACCCGCATCCCGAAGGTGGCGCGGCCCCGCTTCCGATCGGCGGCGGAGCGCCTGCGGTGGCGTCTCCTGGAAAGCGTTCCCGGTGAGTTCCCCTTTACCTCTGGAGTCTTCCCTTTCAAACGCCAGGCGGAGGATCCGACCCGCATGTTCGCCGGAGAGGGGACCTCGGAGCGGACCAACACCCGGTTCCACTACCTCGCCGCCGGCCAGCCCGCCAAGCGCCTGTCCACCGCCTTCGACGCCCTGACCCTCTACGGCGAAGATCCCGGCTGGCGCCCCGACATCTACGGCAAGATCGGCGAGTCCGGCGTCGCCGTCTTCAGCGTCGAAGAGGCGGAGCAGCTCTACGCCGGCTTCGATCTCTGCGATCCGAAGACCTCCGTGTCGATGACCATCAACGGTCCGGCGCCGACGATCCTCGCCTTCTTCTTCAACACCGCCATCCGCCAACAGTGCCGGCGATGGCTGCGGGAGCAGGGCCGGCTCGACATCGCGCCGGAGCAGGATCTCCAGCCAGACGCCCTACGGGGCAGCTCCTGGGCCGACGTCCGGGCCCTTTTGACCGACGAAGAGCACGTCGAGATCGAAGCCCGCACCTTCACCCAGGTCCGCGGCACCGTCCAGGCCGACATCCTCAAGGAGGATCAGGGGCAGAACACCTGTATCTTCTCGACCGAATTCGCCCTCCGGGCCATGGGGGACGTCCAGCAGTTTTTCATCGACCACGGCGTCCGCAACTTCTACAGCGTGTCCATCAGCGGTTACCACATCGCCGAGGCGGGGGCGAACCCCATCCACCAGCTGGCCTTCACCCTCGCCAACGGCCTCACCTACGTCGAGTACTACCTGTCCCGGGGCATGGACATCGACGCCTTCGCCCCCAACCTGTCGTTCTTCTTTTCCAACGGCATGGACGCTGAGTACACCGTCATCGGGCGGGTGGCGAGGCGGGTCTGGTCCGTGGCCCTGCGGGACCGCTACGGCGCCAACGCCCGCAGCCAGATGCTGAAATACCACATCCAGACCAGCGGACGGTCGCTCCACGCGATGGAGATCCAGTTCAACGACATCCGCACGACCCTCCAGGCGCTCCTCGCCACCTACGACAACGCCCAGTCCCTCCACACCAATGCCTACGACGAGGCCATCACCACGCCGACGGAGGAGTCGGTCCGCCGGGCGATGGCGATCCAGCTGATCATCAGCAAGGAGTTCGGCAAGACGATGTGCGAGAACCCGACCCAGGGCAGCTTTCTGGTGGAGGAGCTGACGGACCTGGTGGAGGAGGCGGTGCTGGCGGAGTTCGACCGCATCTCGGAGCGGGGAGGGGTCCTCGGGGCGATGGAGCTGCAATACCAGCGGGGGGAGATCCAGGGCGACTCGATGAAGTACGAGCAGCTCAAGCACTCCGGGGCGCTGCCGATCGTCGGCGTCAACACCTTCCTGCCGAAGGATCCGGAGCAGGCGTCGATCCCCCGGGAGGTGGACCTCACCCGCGCCACACCTGAAGAGAAGCGATCCTGCATCGAGCGTCTGGAAGCCTTCCAGGGTCGACAGGGGGACGCCTCCAAGGAGGCCCTGGCCCGTCTGCGGGACACCGCCCTCTCCGGCGGCAACCTCTTCGCGGAGTTGCTACGGGCGACCCGCTGCTGCTCCCTTGGGCAAATTACCCACGCGCTCTACGAAGTGGGGGGGGAGTACCGCCGGAACCTGTGACGGGGATGGCGGCCCCGTGGGTCTCCCCCAGTGGGTCTCCCCCAGCCGCCACCCAAACCCGCAAGCCCTTTCCTTACAGCGCCTTGGGGCGATCAGAAAGCCTTCGAGGCATTGACTCGGGGCGCCGGGGGATGTTAGTTTGCGGCAAATTTTCAGCACAGCTTCGAAAGCTGGAGGGGCCATGGCCAAGACGATTCTGCTCGCAGACGACAGCACGACGATCCAAAAGGTCGTCGAGCTCACTTTCATGGACCAGGACTACCAGGTCGTGGCGGTGAGCGACGGCAATACGGCGGTCGCCAAGCTTCAGGAGCTGACGCCGGACCTGGTCATCGCCGATGTCCACATGCCGGGCCTCGGCGGCTACGACGTGTGTCGACAGGTGAAGCAGGCGCAGCCGCAGATCCCGGTCCTCCTGCTGGTGGGCACCTTCGAGCAATTCGACGAAGGCGAAGCGCAGGCCTGTGGGGCCCAGGGGCACCTGAAGAAACCCTTCGATTCCCAGGAACTGCTGACCCAGGTCGCCGATCTGATCGCCGCGGCCGGCAGCGCGGAACCGGCGCCCCTCGCCGCGGCCCCCGCCCCCTTCGAAACGCCGACCTTGGACAGCCCGGCGTCCTTCGAAGCCCCCGCCCTCGAGGCGCCGTCCTTTGCCCCTCCGGCGTTCGACGCCGCTCCGGTGGCGGATGCCGCGGCCACCTTCCAGGCCGAGGCGCCCTCGTTCGATTCGGGTACCGGTTTCGAAGCCTCCGTCGCCGAACCCCTTCCCGTCCCCGAAGCCAGCTTCGCGCCGGAACCGGCGCCTTTGCCCGAGGCCAGTTTCGCTCCTGAGCCGGTCACGCCGGAAC
>JBCDIS010000194.1:0-12955 GCA_038748685.1 Acidobacteriota bacterium
GCTGGCTTTCGGGCCTAGACAGTTTGGAGTTGGCGCCGGCCCTCCGGTCCGTGGAGGAGACCCTGATCCGCGAGGCCCTGCGCCGCGCCTCTGGCAAGAAAGTGGAAGCCTGCAGACTACTGGGGCTGTCCCGAAATGGCTTGGACAAAAAGCTCAAGCGCCTCGATATCGATGTCGAGGCGCTCAAGCGTAAGGGCCGGGACGGATGACAAGCGGTGATCCATTCTGCAGGATTGGCCGTAAACCGGCAAGTCAGTAGAATAGATCAACGATCTTTACGATTGGCCTCGGCGGCGTTCTCGAATCCGTCGCCTGGGCGTTGAACCAAGTCGTCACGGGACGCAGCGGTCGGTGGGGCGGAGTTGGCGGGAGAGCTTCCCGAGACTTGGCCAGATGTCGAGTCCGCCCCGGATCAGAGGGCAACGGAACGGCATCGTGCTCCCTCGAGCAACGACGCCGGTACCGATCGCCGCCCAGCCCGGACCGAGCTCGAGCCCCGCCATGAAATGTCAGATTTGCTCCCGGCCGCTTCCGGAGACCGGCGGCCCGTGCCCGGACTGCGACACCCCCGTGCTCGACGGGTTGGAGGACGTTACTGCCCCTTCTCCGCTGGAGGGTACACCGCCGTCCCACAGCAGCGGCCCCCGCCCCCGGGTGACCCATCGATTCCTTCCGGGGTCGATCCTGAACCGTCGCTACCGCATCGTCAGCCTTCTGGGGAGGGGTGGCATGGGGGAGGTCTATCGGGCCGACGACCTCACCCTCCGGCAGCAGGTCGCCCTCAAGCTCCTACCCTCGGGCCTAGAGCAAGACCCTACCCTTCTCCGCCGCCTCACCGACGAGGTCGCCCTCGCTCGGCAGATCGCCCACCCCAACGTCTGCCGGGTCTTCGACATCGATGTCCACGATGCCCACCCGTTCCTCTCGATGGAGTACATCGACGGGGAGAATCTCGGCGTGCTTCTGCGGAGAGTCGGCCGACTTCCGGTGGACCGGGCTGCCGACGTCGGGGCGGAGATCTGCCGCGGGCTCGCCGCCGCCCACGCCGAAGGGATTCTCCACCGGGATCTGAAGCCCGCAAACGTCATGATTGACGGCCGGGGCCGCGCCAAAATCACGGACTTCGGCCTGGCGGTCCTGGACCGGGCTACGAACTCGGCGGAGCCCAGGCTCGGCACCCCGGCCTACATGGCCCCTGAGCAGCTAAGGGGCGAACCCGCGTCGTCACGTTCCGACATCTATGCCCTCGGGCTCGTTCTCTACAAGGTCTTCACCGGGCAGGATCCCCATACCTCTATATCCGACCGCCCCCAGTCCGGCGACCCAAGCTCCAAGGGACAAGGTTCCGTCGGTCGAGCCTATGCCCGACTCCGGCGATCTCCCCCTCGCCCCCTTTCTGAGCGGGTGCCGAACCTCGCACCTGAGATCGAGTCCACCCTTCTCCGATGTCTGTCCGTCGACCCGCGGGATCGGCCGGGTTCCGTCCTGGAGGTCGCGGAAGCTCTGAGTGCATCCCTCGGCGAAGGAGAAGGACCGGTCCGGGGGACGAGCCAGCCGCCGGGTGAAGTCTTTTTCAAGACCCTCGTGTTCGGCGGAGGCCGCCGGTCGAGCCGCGACGCGGATCTTCACGACGCGGCGGATCGACACGGCGGTCGACGGGGCAGGGACCTCGGACCCGGGTGCTGGCTTTTCGACCACCCGCTGCAGGCGGTCCGCTTCGCCCTCGAGGCCCAGGGCGACGGCCGGACCCCGGGGGACGACTCCGAAGAGACCGAGCGCCTCCGTCTCGGCATCCACTTCGGCGAGCTCGCCGTGCCCGAGGGGCTCCCTGGCAATGCCGACCTTCGCCCCACCGAATCCTCCCGGCGAACCGCGAAGGGGCTGGTGGACCTCGCGGACGAAGGGCAGATCCTGCTCAGCCGCCAAGCCTTCGACCTCGCTCGGCAGTCCGCCGAGGCCGTGGGCCCCGAGGTCCGCTGGCTCGCCCACGGGAAGTATGAGATCGAAGGAATCCCCGAGCCCCTGCCGGTCTTCGAGGTCGGGATCGACGGCGACGCCCCGTTGGCACCGCCTTCAGAAACCCCCCGCGCCCGGCGAGGGATCCTCCAGTCGTCGGTGACCGGCTGGCGCCCCGCCGTTGGCCTCGAGCTCCCACAGCGTCCCCACTGGATCATCCAGAGGCAGTTGGGGGAAGGGGGCTTCGGCGAAGTCTGGCTGGCAAGACACCAGAAAACCGGCGAGCAGCGGGTTTTCAAGTTCTGCTACGACTCCCATCGACTCCGGGGGCTACAGCGGGAGATCACCCTCTTCCGCCTGCTCAAGGAAGCCCTCGGGGAGCGGAGTGACATCAACCGGATCTTCGACTGGAACTTCGACCAAAGCCCCTTCTTCATCGAGGCCGCCTACACCGAAGGTGGCAGCCTGGCGGACTGGGTCGAGGAACAGGGCGGGCTCGCCGCCGTTCCCCTCGCCGTGCGCCTGGACATCGTGGCCCAGGTGGCCACCGCCTTGGGGGCGGCCCACTCCGTCGGCGTGCTGCATAAGGACGTCAAGCCCCAGAACGTCTTGGTCACTCAGACCGAAGACGGCCGGATCCGCGCCCAGCTCAACGACTTCGGCGTCGGCCTGCTCACCGAGAGGCAGCGCCTGGCGGAGGCCGGAATCACCGCCCTCGGAATGACCGAAGACGACGGAGTCACGGCGTCCTCACCCACGGCCGGTGGCACCCCTCTGTACGCGGCGCCGGAGGTCCTGGAGGGTAAGCCCCCCAGCCTCCAGGCGGATATCTATGCCCTCGGCGTGACCCTTTACCAGATGATCGTCGGGGATTTCTCTCGGGCCCTGGCTCCGGGCTGGGAGCGTCACGTCGACGACGACCTCCTGCGGCTCGACATCGCCTCCGCCGTCGACGGATCCCCAGAGCGGAGACTCGCCGACGCCCGCCGCCTGGCGGACCGGCTTCGAGACCTGGAAGAGCGTCGGCGGCTCTTGGGGGTCGAGCTCCGGGAGAAGCAGGAGGCGCAGCAGGCCAAGGCGGCCCTTCGCCTGGCCCGTCGACGTCGACGGATCGCGGCCCTCGCCACCGCCGGAATGCTGATCGCGATCCTGGTGGCGGCGGCCCTGGTGGTCCAGACCCGCCGCGCCGCTCGCGAAGCGGCCATGTCCCGGTTGACCACGGAGTTTCTGGTGGACCTCTTTCGCTCCCCTGATCCGTTCCGCAATCCCGGAGATCCCCTCACCGCGCGGGAGATCCTCGACCGCGGCTCCGACAAGATCGAGACCAGCCTCGAAGACCAGCCCGAGATCCAGGCACGCCTCATGGAGGTCATGGGGACGTCCTACAGCAGCCTCGGCGTCCACGATCAGGCGGAGATCCTGACCCGGAAAGCCTACGAGCGACGCCGCGACCTTCTTGGCCCCGACCATCCTGGGACGCTCCAGAACATGAACGACCTCGCCAAAGTCCTCAGCGAAGCCAGTCGCTACGGGGAGGCAGCAGAGCTCGCTCGCGAGGCCCTTGCCCGTCTCGAGGGCCAGGGAACGGAGCTGCCCCCAACGGCTGCCGTCAGCCTCAGTGTGCTCGCCGAGGCTGCCTTTGTGGAGGCCGACTACGAGGCCGCGGAGGCGTACTCCCGCAGGGCCTTGACGCTTCGACGAAAGCACTCAGGAGAAAGACATCCGGCAACCGCCGACGAAACCCGCCGCCTGGCCGCCACGATTATGGCCCAGGGACGGCACGGAGAGGCTGAGCCGCTTTACCGAAACTCCCTGGAGGTCTACCGGACGATTCATGGTGATGAGCATCCAGAAATCGCCTACGGGCTGCACCATCTGGCGCTGCTGATGCAGGGCAAGGGAGACCTCGCGACCTCGGAGGAGTACTTCCGGGAGTCCCAAGTCCTATTCCGAAGAACCCTTGGAGACTCCCATCCCTACGTCGCGTCCAGCCTCAGCCATCTCGCCGTGGTCCTGCAGGCGTCGGGCAAGCTTCGAGAATCAGAGGAACTGTACCGAGAAGCCCTCGGGATCCACGCCCTTTCCGGACCGAACCTATCGACAGCAGGAATCCTGACGAGCATGGCGACCCTTTTCCAGAGGCAGGGCGACTACGAAAAAGCCAAGGCCGCCAGCGGGGAAGCTCTCGTCGTCTACCGCCAACTCCTGGGCGAGGACCACCATCTCATCGCCATGTCCCTTCAAACCCAAGCCGTGTCCCAGGTCTTTCTTAGCGACCTCGAAGCCGCCGAGGCCCTGCATGCCGAAGCCCTTTCGATGCTGCGACGTCTCCCGGAAGACCATGGGCTCGTGATCGCCCTGTCGGAACTGCGTCAGGGGACTGCCCTCCTCAAGATCGACTTTCCCGCCGAAGCTGAGCCCTTGCTCAGGAAGAGCCTTGCTGGACTGCGCAATTACCTACCGGCCGAGCATCTTCAGTTGGCCTTGGGCCTAAACACGCTGGGGGGATGCCTGAGCAATCTCGGAAAGCTCGAGGAGGCCGAAAAGATCCTGCTCGAGGCCAGGAGGTACCTCCGGAACGCCGGCGGCCCAGGAGGAACCCAGGGCAGACAGCTGAACCTCGAACGGCTCGCCAAGCTCTACGCCAGTCAAGGCAGGATAGCCGAGGCGGCCGAGATCGAGGGTCTCCTCGAGAAAACCAAGCCCGACTGACTTAGGCTGATCCGACCTACTCTGCGGTCGCAGCGCTTCACATCGTCTAAGCGAGCTACGGCCCAAACCCGGGTTCGAAAGACCCAAAGGGACCCCAATCTAGTCCATAGGGACGCAGACTTCCGAGGAGACCGGGTTTACGATGCAGGGGCCTACCGGCGTGCAGGGATGTTCCCGGGTCATAGCGGCAACTGCGCCGAAACCCATGACCTGATCCAACGTGTCGTCGTTCAACTGCCGAATCGTCTCCTTACGGAGCGTGAGTTTCTTACCGAAGGTCTTCTTCGACACGGCGCGTGGGTGCATGACGAACTCCTGAGTCTTCCCGCTTCGTTTCCATCGGGCAACTTGATCACTAGAGGAACCAAGACCTCCGGCCCTGAAACCCGTCGAGTTGCCTCGAACGTCGAGGCAGCTCAACTTTCAACGAACGCTGTCTATTGCTAAATCTGGAGTGAGATTAGCCATCTGACCCACTCCCAGTCAATCACATTGATGATTTCTCTCAAGATCCTATTCCCAATTCGGAGTGCTCAACCAACTTCCGCAAAACTCACAAAGAAAGGCCCGACTTGAACTCTGTGACTGCTCCCGCGCTTGCTTCCTGGAGAGCCCTGCTCGCAGGTGAGGTGGGGCGCGCCGCCCGCTCGGCTGTCATTGAGATCGCACATCTCCTGGACACCCCAGGGGATCCGACGCCCTACGGGAGTCTGGATCCGGCGCTGGTGGATGGCCGGGTAGGTTTGGCCCTGCTGTCGGGCTACCTGGAGCTCGCCGGCTTCGACGATCAGCCCCACGCAGACTGCGCGTTGGAACACTTGGAGATCGCCGCGGACGCTTTCGGCTCGCAGCCGCCTTTTGCCTCCCTTTTTGGGGGCTTTCCTGGACTCGCCTGGGCCCTCCACCACCTCGACGGCCGGGTCCTTTCCCTGGAGGACGACGCAGTGGCCGACGCCTGGCCGGTGCTCCTCGGAGCCCTTGACTCCACAGCGTGGGTAGGTCCCTTCGACCTGATCAACGGCCTGGTGGGCCTCGGCGTCTGCGCCCTCGAAGCCCTTCCAGTCCCCGCCGCGGCGGAGGTCGCCGGGAAGGTCGTCGATCGGCTGGCGGACGCCGCCACCGTCGATGAGAAGGGCACCTACTGGAAGACCTGGCCCGAGCACATGACGAAGACCCGGCGGGCCGATCACCCCAGGGGTCAAGTCAATCTTGGGGTCGCCCATGGCACCCCCGGAGTCCTCGGCGTTCTGGGGTTGGCGGTCGAGCTCGACGTGGCCGGAGACCGGGCTCTCGACCTCCTGGAGGGGGCCGTCCCCTGGCTGCTGGCCCAGGCACTCGAAGAAGGGCCGTCCACCTTCCCGGCCCTAGCCGGCTGCTCCCCCGAGCCGGCCCGCCTCGCCTGGTGCTACGGCGATGCCGGCATCGCCGTCACCCTCCTAGGCACCGCCCGCCGGGCGCGAAGGGCCGACTGGGAGCGAGCCGCCCTCGACATCGCCCTCAAGGCGGCGAGGCGGCCGGACGAAACTACAGAGGTGTCCGACCCAGGTCTATGCCATGGAGCCGTCGGCCTCGGGCACCTCTTCAACAGGCTCTTCCAGGCCACCGGTCACCCCGAGCTCGGAGCAGCGTCACGGCGCTGGTTCCGCCGTGCCCTCGACTACCGCAACGAAGACGGGGTCCACATCGCCGGTTTCTGGACCGTCGGTCCCCCCGGGGTCGATGGGCGGCCGACCCGCGAGGCGCGACCGGGTTTCCTCACCGGGGCGGCGGGCTTCGCCCTGGCCCTCCTCGCCGCCACCACCGACGTAGAGCCCCTGTGGGATCGGCTGCTCCTCGCCTCGATTCCGTTCAGGACCGAGCCGCGGAGGCCGCCAGAGCGAAGTTCTTGATCCGGGTGAGGGGATCTCCACCCGGAGCTCGTTGGGTCCACAGCCGGCCCGTCGCCCGCGCCGGGCCACGACCCACCGAAAGAACCCAAGGAGATCGCCATGAGTCCCCTGCGCATCCTCTTCACCGCGACAACCCTCACCTTCATCCTCGCAGCCCCAAGCCTCGCCCAGCCCTGTTTCGGCCTCGCCCCTACAATCCTATGCGCCGGCAACCCCTGCCTCGGGGGTCCCGGCGACGACGTGATCCTGGGCACGCCGGGATTCGACCAGATCGACGGCCAAGGGGGCAACGACGTCATCTGCGCCCTCGACGGAGACGACCATGTCCTGGGCGGCCTCGGCGACGACGTGATCGACGCCGGCCGCGGCGACGACACCGTCTTCGGCGGCCTCGGTAACGACCGCATCTTCGGGCGGTTCGGAGAAGACCGACTCTACGGAGACCTCTTCATCGGAGTGCTGGGGGGCCGGGACAGCATCCTCGGCGGCCCCGAGGACGACTTCATCCACGGCGGACCCGGCAACGACGAGCTCTACGGCGAAGACGGCAACGACGGGATCCGCGGCGGCGCCGGGGACGACCACATCGAAGGCGGCGCCGGCGACGATCCGCGGCTCGTCGGCGAAGCGGGGGACGACGACATCTTCGGCGGCCCCGGGTCGGACGCCCTCTACGGCGGCGACGGCGAAGACGAGCTTCGGGCCGGAGACGGTGACGACGAGCTCCAGGGCGGCAACGACTTCGACCGCTGCGACGGCGCCGCGGGATTCGATCTCGAACGCCTCGTTGGGGGTCTCATCACCTGCGAGACCATCAACTCCATCGAAGGGGTGATCTGAATGGCGTTCCGAGCCGCCCCCCTCGAAACCGGGGCGGGGCGGCTTCCTCCTCAAGGGCCCGGTGGCAGGGACCGTTCAAGGACGAGCAAGCCCGCCGCCAAAGACTCGGGATCCGGCTCGCCTAGGAGACCCAGCAGGGCGTCGAGATGGGCCCTGCGGGAGGGCGGGTAGACGACGTCGACGGAGGCTTCCGCGGCGGCCGTTACGCCGGGGGAGCCCCAGCCGGCGGTCCACCGGTCGTCGGTCCAGGTCAGCACCCCGTCCCGGAGCCGCCGGAGGGCGTCGCGGGCTTCGCCGTATCGACCCAGGGCGAGCCAGGACGCCGCCTCGTAGCCGAGAACCTTCAGCTCGATCCCGGGTACGCCCGCCGCCTCTTTCCCCAGGGACCGGCACTGCGCGATGGTCCCGCGGGCGTCGCCGGTGACGAACAGGGCCTCGACGCGCCATAGGCGAGCTAAAGGGTCTCCCGGGTGCCGCGCCAGCCAGTGGTCCACCCGAGCCAGGGCAGACTCGGGGTCGAGGGTCTCTTCGAAGTCACGGAGCATTCCTCGGCGCAGGGCGAGGAGCCCCTCCGCCGCATCCTCCCCAGAAACCGAGTCAGCATCCGCGGCGCCGACGGCCTCCGGCTCCGAACCATAGGTCGTACCCAAGCCCCCCGGCGGCAGGATCCATGTCGACGCGCAGAACCACAGCAAGGTCGCCGCGCCCATCGCCCCTAGCCTCGGCATCCACCCCAAGATCACCTCCTGAATCGCAACCGGGCAAGAATCGCCCTTACTAGCCGACGCGCAAAATCGAGGCGAAACGTCTCAACAATCGGTGATGACGGGCAATTCTGCGGGCACAAAAAAGCCCGCCGCCGAAGCGGCGGGTGCGATCCAGAAGGGATCGTCGCGGTCTTGAGCTCAGCAGCCGTTCATGTCGAGCCCATCCAGATCGTCCGGTCCGAAGGGCCCGGCGGTACCGCTGCGGGTGGTGGCCAACCCGAGGTGCTCCGCCGGTACGAAGATCCCCGGCGCCCACACCCCAGGGCCGACGGTCACGGGCACCAGGACGTCCCCTTCTTCGATCGGCAGGCCGTGCAACGCGTCCAGCGTTCCGAGCACCGCGGAGCCGCGGCGCACCGAATAGAGGATCATGTCGGTGGTCGCCGCGGAGGCCCAGCTGTAGGGGCGGGTCACCGGCTGGTAGATGCCGTCCCCGTTGTCCCAGACCACGAGGGCGTCCAGGTCGTCGGTATCTGGACCGGCGGTATCGAGGCCCAGCAGGGCGGCGGCGGCGTAGATGACGAAGCCACCGCCGGCGGACATCAGAACGTCACCACCGACGGTTCCGTTGGCCACCGCCGTCCCGGTGTTGATGGGGGGACCTTCGAGGGGATCGGGGAACGCCGAGTCCAGCGAGAAGAAGACCGGCAGCCCCGGAGCGTCGTTCACGTCACAGGCGTCGACGTTGTCCCCCGGATCCGGGAAGGTCATCGGCGCCGGCGGGTTCGGCTCCACCAGGTTCAGCCCCGGGGTGCCGTAGGCGATGGGCAGGTTGTCGCCGTCCCAAAGCCCGGTATGCACGCCTGGTGCGATGGGGGGCGGCGGCAGGACGATGGGGGGCGCCGCCACCGACCGGAAGACGTCAGCGGAGGCCACCGCGAAGCCGCCGGCGGGTCCTACGGTGGCCACAGAGGGGGCAGGCACCGTGGGGTCACCGATGGCGAACTCGTCCACCGAGAAGAACCAGAAGAACATCGCTCCGGTCGGCAGCGGCGGTTCCTGCCCGTAGGAGAGGGCGTCCATCTCCACGAACATCGTCGGCGGAATTCCGAGGGCGGGGTGGGGGATGACGATGCCGGGGGCCGGCGGCGGCGTGCCCGGCCCGATATTGGTGAGGATGTCGGCCCCCTGGATCGCCATACCGCTGCCGAATCCGTCGGGGGCGAGGAACGTGGGGCCCTGCACGTCGATGGAGTACGTCGGCTGGGCCAGGCCGGGGGCGGAGACACAGCAGGCCAGGGCCAAGGCGAGAAGGGCACGAAGGGCGTAGCTGGGGTAAATCAAAATACCTCCTTTGACCGCCGGGCGGCCGTATGTTCGAGGCGACCGCGGGTCCAGAAGAACGGCGGCCGACGCCCCGGGTCACGGGGCACTGCATCGGGGCTTTCTTTGATCTTTGCCGTCCACCCCTCGAATCTGACAGCCGCGGGAGAGGCCAGGCTCCGCCCGCGGGTCCCGCGACGGCGTGACCCACCGCCGAGGCTGTATGCTCGAAATCGCCGACCATGCTTGCCGACACCCGCCTCCCCCACCGACCCGACGCCACTCCGAGACCGACGTCGCCTCGCCGGCCCGGAGCGCCGGGTCCATGGATCCAGATCCTCGTCATGACCTCTTTCCTCTCGTCCCTCTTCGGCTGTGGTCCCAAGACCTTCGACGATGTCCTAAGCGGGGCTGTAGCCCTCGACACCGCGGATCGCCGGGCGGCGGAGGCGCTGCTGGCCAGCGCCGACCTCTCAGCCGCGGACCTGGACCTGGCGGAGATCGACGGACCTCCGCAGACGGGGCCCTTTGTCCGAATCGAGGAGAGTCGGATCACCGCCCTATCCCTCCTCGACGTCACCCGAACCGATGCCGCCGAAGCCCTGACGGCGCTCCGCGACCTGCGGCTTTCGGGGAGCTTCCCCGCCCTCCGGCTGCGGGGGCTACCCGACCTCGAGTATGTCCAGGTCCTCGGAGACGAGGCTTCGCCGGTCTCGCTGCACCTCGAAGACCTGCCGTCGCTGCGGGAGGTGTCGGTCCACGGCGGCGACCTCGGCGAAGCCGATGGCCTCATCCTCCGCCGGCTGCCGGCCCTCCGCAGTCTCGGCCTGGTGCAGTGCGGCCTTTCGGGCATCCCGGCGATGGACGCCCCCGGGCTGACCCACCTCATGGTGGGATCGAATCGGCTGCGGGATCTGACCGGCCTCGCCCAATTCCAAGCGCTGGAGAACCTCCATCTCGGCGACAACGGGCTCGAAACCGTGGACTCTCTCCCGAAGCTTCCGTCCCTCCGCAGCCTCTACCTCACAGGCAACCCGCTGCGGGACGACACGTCGTTCCAAGCCGAGGCTCTACCGCGGCTGGACTCCCTCGATCTCCAGCGCACGGGCCGAAGGGCCGCCCCCGCCGCCTTCGTAGGCCGCGAGGGGTTTCGAGTCCGGCTCGACCCGGGGATCGCCGAGCGGGCCTCCTTCGAAGTCATGCTCGACGCCCTGCGGGCGGGCCAGCGGGACGCCCCCGGGGAGCTGGTGACGCGCCTCGGTACCGGCGGCGGCACCCTCCGGGACTCCTCCGGGCGCTGCACCTGGAAGACCGGCAGCTTCAGCCGCGCCCGGGTGAAGTGTCGGTTCACCTTCTCCGGGCTGCGGGGCCTCGCCTCCGTTCGCCTCGGCACCACCGACCCCGCCTTGCCCTTTAGCGGCGGCGGCTCGCCGCGGATCCGGGCCACCCTCCGGGTCGGCCAAGGATCGGCGGCGCTCTACCTCCGCACCGCCTTCGATCATGTCGCCCTGGCCCGTTCGATCCACGGCATCGACGATGGAGTCGCCGACGCCGCCCGCAGACCGGAGGACCGCTTCGACGGCTACCGCAGGGTCGTGGCGACCCCCGAGGAACCCGCCTCCGCCGATGGGGAACCGAGCCTCCTCGCGGGCGACGTGCTCCTGTGGTTGGAGGCCCTCGACGGCGGGGCGGAGCTTCTGGAGCTCGTCGTCGAACCCGCCGGCTAGTCTCGATCCGGCGGACTCGACGAACGGGCCCAGTCCTCGGTCTACAGTTCCCTCTCTTCCCTAGACATCTTGGTGGTCTGCGTTCTTCCGGGCTAGCGGTCCGCCGGGGTTATGGGACCGTAGTACTCCGTCCAGTGGGAGCAGGCTTGCACGTAATTGGTGCCGACATAAGACGCGGGGATACAGCAGGAAAATAGATATCCGTGGTCATCATCGATCCAGTCGGCACAGACCCGGCCATTGCCGCAAGAGATCGAGCCGCCGGAGTCGCTCCAGTGCCCAGGCGCTCTCTCACCTAGGCCCCTTGCCTCGTAAACGACGGCGGGAAGAAGGGAAAGCGCCAAGCCGAGGATCAAGGCACGGCTGGGTAGAACGGCCTGGGGGCGGAACGGAAAACTCGGTCGCATCGGGTGATCTCCTGGCCTCGGTGAACGAGGCGGTTGGTGTGGTCTTGAAGGGCTTCGCTTTCTGGTCACGCGCTAGTCCGCGGTAAAACGGCTCAAGTTTCCTCCCACGGAGAAATCCGCGACGCCCAGGCTGACCGGCCAGGCGACAGGCCCAACGCTTCTGACCCGATCCGCGAACCCTGCGGGGTAGGATCGAAGTCCGAAGTCGATTTCTCCTTCTGCCCACGGGCAGCGGTCAAGTCGCGGACTCGATGCCCCATCCCCCCAGAGCCAAGCCCCCAGGAGACCGCCTTGACTCGATCCCCAGAGAGCCATGACGAGGCGATCACCGAATGGCTCACCGCCTGGAGCGAAGGACAGCCCGGGGCCCTCGATGGGCTGATGGAGACGGTCCTCGACCAGCTACGAGGGATTGCCGGGGGCTACCTCCGAGGCGAGCGGGTCGACCACACCCTCCAGGTGACAGCTCTGGTTCACGAGGCGTTCCTTCGCCTCGAAGGGCAAGATCGGATCCAATGGCAGAACCGCGGTCAGTTCTTCGCCGTGGCGTCGAAGATCATGCGTCGGATCCTGGTGGACCACGCCCGGCACCACGGCCGGTCGAAACGCGGGGGGCCTGACCTCCTGCGGCAACCCCAGGAGGTCTTGGATCGCCTGGCGGTGGAGCGCCCTGGGGATGTCGTGGCGGTGGACGACGCCCTGCGTTCCCTGGCGTCCTTCGACGAAGAGCTGGCCCGGATCGTCGAGCTTCGGTACTTCGGCGGCCTCACCAAGGAGCAGATCGCCGAAGTCGTGGGTATCTCCAGGGCTACCGTCGACCGTCGCTGGCGACTGGCGCGGCTTTGGCTCCACCGGGAGTTGACGGGGAGCGCCGCGGATGCATCCTGAGCGATGGCGCCGAATCCGCGGACTATTCGATGAGGTTTGCGACCTTCCGGCGGCGCAGCGCATCGAGCGCCTCAACCGGGTGGCGGCCGACGACCCAGAGCTGGCTCGGTACGTCGAATCCCTGCTCCGGAACGAGGCGGAGCTCGAAGACGTCTTGGAACGCCCCCTCGTCTCCCCTCCGAGTTTCGACCCGGAGACTTCGGGCCCGCTGCCGGAAGCCACCCTCGAAGGAGAGAGGCTGGGGCCCTATCGCCTCGAACGCCGAATCGGGATGGGGGGCGCCGGCGTCGTCTACCTCGCGGCCCGGGCTGACGGCGCCTTCGACCAGCGGGTGGCGGTCAAGGTCCTGAGGCAGACCATGGCGAGCGGCGAGACGATCCGCCGGCTCCAGGACGAACGGCAGATCCTCGCCAACCTCGACCATCCGAACGTCGCCAAAGTCTTCGACGGCGGCACCACCACCCACGGCCTCCCCTACCTGGTCCTGGAACATGTCGACGGCGAAC
>JBCDIS010000195.1:0-12941 GCA_038748685.1 Acidobacteriota bacterium
GGCCGGGGGGGGAGCCCGCAGTCAAGGGTTCGATAGCACCCTGGGGGCGCTCACATGTCGGTGATGACGACGCCGTCGACGGCTCCGGCTCGGATCTGGGTCTGGACCTTCATGGCTGGGTCTCCTGGTTGAGGTTTATCGGTTCTTCCAGGGTTCCACGCTAGGCATGGGGAAAAGGGCGTGGCGGAGAGATGGGGCAGGGGGGAGACGGATCCGCCCGGTTTGGTGGCTCCCCCGGCGCCATCCGTCCCTGGCGGGCTCTTCCTATTGACATCCCACAGGAAGGGAGTCCATACTCCTCTAGCCATCCCACAGGAAAGGATTCTCCATGACCGATACCAAATCCCCGATTCTCCAAGGCACCCTCGACCTCATGGTGCTCAAGACCCTGGAGCAGCTCGGCCCGCTGCACGGCTACGGCATCGCCCGCCGTATCGAGCAGGTCGGCCGTGAGGCCGTCCTCGTCAATCAGGGGACCATCTACCTCTGCCTGGTCCGCCTGGGGCAGAAAGGGTGGATCACCTCCGAATGGGGCACCTCCGAGAATAACCGCAGGGCGAAGTTCTACGCCTTGACCCCCTCGGGGGCGAAGCAGTTGCGGGTGGAAGTGGAGAATTGGGAGCGCATCTCGGGCCTGATCGGGAACATCCTCGAACCGGCGGGGGGCTGAAGAATGTGGAGCCGCTTGCGCGCCGCCCTTTCCCGCGTCGGGGGTTTCGTCCACGCCCGGAAGCTGGATCGGGACTTCGCCGAGGAATTGGAGGCCCACCTGGCGATGGCGGAGGAGGAGAAGGTCCGCCAGGGGCTGCCCCGCCGTGAAGCCCGGCGACTGGCCCGGGTGGAGCTCGGGGGCCTGACCCAGCTGCGGGAGGCGGGGCGCGACGCCCGTGGCCTTCCGGCCATCGACACCTTCTGGCTCGACGTCAAATTGGGGCTGCGTATGCTGCGCAAGTCCTGGGGACTGACCCTCGTGGGGGGGCTGGCGATGACCCTCGCCATCGGCATCGGGGTCTTCGTATTCTGGTTCTTGGAGATGTCCTTCTTCCCGACCCTGCCGCTGCCGGACGGGGACCGCATCGTCGCCCTCCAGACCTGGGACGACGAGGGCCACCGCCGTCGCGACACGCCGATGGAGGACGTGGTCCGGTGGCGGGACTCCCTCCGCTCCCTGGAGGACTTCGGGGCCTTCCAGAGTGTCCGCCGGAACCTGGTGACGGAGGACGGCTGGAGCCCCGTGACCGTCGCCGAGATGACCGCCTCGGGTTTCCGCCTGACCCGTGTGCCGCCCCTCCTCGGTCGGCCGCTGGTCCCGGGGGACGAAGCGGCGGGCGCGCCGCCGGTGGTGGTCCTCGGGCACGCCGTCTGGCGCTCGCGGTTCGGCGCCGACCCGGAGGTCGTGGGATCCAGGGTCCACTTCGGCGAGACCGCCCACACCGTGGTGGGGGTCATGCCCGAAGGCTTCGAGTTTCCCCTGGACCACGGATTTTGGACGCCGCTGCGGATCGAGCCCCACGGCTCCCTGCGGGACGCTGGCCCGGAGGGGGTGGTCTTCGCCCGGCTCGCCCCCGGCGTCTCCCAGCAGACCGCCGAGGCGGAGCTCATCGCCCTGGGCCTCCTGGAGCCCCGGGGCCCCTCGGCGGACGAGCGCCTGCGTCCCAGGCTCGTACCCTATGCCTTCGCCTTCACCGGTGATTTCGAGCCCGGGGAAACCCCCTGGATGGTGCGACTCGTCCTCGCAGCGGTGCTCCTCCTTCTGGTGCCCCCCTGCGCCAACATCGCCATCCTGGTCTATGCGCGGACGATCGCCCGGCAGCAGGAACTGGCGTCGCGCTTCGCGCTGGGGGCCAGCCGCTGCAGGATCGTCGTCCAGCTGTTCCTGGAGGTCCTGGTGTTGGCGGCGGCGGCGACCGGCGTCGCCCTGGCGCTGGCGCGCCTGGCGGGGCAGGGTCTGCGGGACACCCTCACCCGCCAAGGGGCGGAGGGCATCCCTTTTTGGATCGACTTCAACCTGTCGTTCAAGACGGTCCTCTTCGCCGCTTTCCTGGCCCTGGTGGCGGCGGCCGTCGCCGGGGTGGTTCCGGCCCTCCAGGCGACGGGGCGCCGAATGCAGTCCAGCTTCCGCGCCCTCGGGAGCCACGGGCAGGTGCGGCTGGGGAGGACCTGGAACGCCCTCGTGGTGGTCCAGGTGGCCCTCACCCTGGCGGTCCTGCCGTCGGCCGCCGAAATGGCCTGGGGGACGATGCGGGAGGGCGTGCTGGGGCCGGGTTTCGACGCCGAGTCCTACCTCACAGCGCGCCTCGACGTGGACGCTGGACGCCTGGAGGGATTCGGATCCATCGTGGACGACCGGTCGCCGGAGGCCCGCTTCGCCGACCTCCGGGCGGACCTTCTACGCCTCCTTAGGGCCGAATCGCAGGTGCTGGGGGTGTCGACGGCGTCGGCGGTTCCGGGGGACGAGCCCTGGGCGGCCATCGAGGTGGAGGGGGTCACCCTCTCCGACGGTGGGCTGTTGGACAATCGGGATCTGGTGCGCTTCAACCACGTGGACGCGGGGTTCTTTGAGCTCTTCGGCAACGGGGTGCGGATCGGCCGCGGCTTCGACGGTGGGGACCTGGAACCGGCCCGAAGGTCGCTGATCGTCGACCAGACCTTCGCCGACACCCTGCTTGGGGGGCAGAACCCACTCGGCCGTCGGGTCCGGTATACCAAGACCTTGGAGGGGGAGCCCTTGGGCCCCGCCGCCGTCGCCACCTGGTACGAGATCGTCGGGGTGGTGGCGCCCCTCCCCGAGCACGGGGGCCACGGAACGATCTACCACCCGCGGATCCCGGGTGACGGCTTGGGGGCGACCCTCCTGATGCGGACCGCCGTCGACCCGTCGGTGGTCGCCGAGCGGCTGCGGGAGCTCACCGCCGCGGTGGACCCCGCCCTTCGTCTCGACAAGGTGCTCCCCCTGGGCGAGATCTACCGCGGTCAGCAGGTCGGCAACAACATGGGGGTCCTGTCGCTGACGGCGGTCACCCTTAGCGTTCTCTTGCTGTCCGCCGCCGGGATCTATGCCCTTATGTCGTTCACCGTCAACCAGCGCCGCCGGGAGATCGGCATCCGCGCGGCCCTCGGCGCCCGCCCCCGGACCCTCCTGCTGGGGATCCTGCGGCGGGCCTTGGGGCGGGTGGGGGTCGGTGCCCTCGTCGGCTCCCTGCTAGCCCTGGGCGTCGACCGCGTGCTCCCCATCGAGCAGGCCGGGGGTTGGAGCATCCCCGGCGTCGTTCCTGCTGCTGCGGCGTTCATGGGACTAGTGGCCCTGGCGGCCGCCGCCGGCCCGGCCCTGCGGGGCCTGCGGGTGGACCCCATCGAAGAGCTCCGGGAGGGATGAGTCGGCGCATCGACCCCCGGGTCGAGAGGACGTGGGAAGGAACCCTCGGGGAGCCGGCGGGCTTCGCAAATTCGACGTCGGCCGTATCCGCCGAATGTCGCATCGCGGCATACCACATTTGTCGTATGGGAACCCGTAAGACATTGATTTCAATGAAGGTATGGGTGGGCCCTGCGAAGGGGCCGGGGTCCAGAGGAGATGGGATTCCGACCGGTCGGTATCCCTGGTACGATCTTCCCCGGGGGCCGGCGGGCTACCGGCCCTTCCACTCCCTCCCAGCCCTTCCGAGCGGGTCGTCCTGTTCGGAAGGGTCTTTTTACGTTGGGCCGAATCGGGCGTCCGGCTCGACTTTGGACTGAGCTCTCCGCTGGGAGAGTTTTCAGTGATGTTGCAATGGGCCTGTCCTCGATCCGGCGCCGTTGCCGAGGGATCTCCTGAACTCGTTTGAATCACCTCTAGATCCGGCGGAGCAGACCGCTGTCCGCCGGATGAACAGTTCAGGAGAACATCGATGCCCTCGAGACCCCCGCTGGCTTGGCCCGTTGCCCTGCTCATCTTCCTGCTGGCCCCCACGACGGGTGCGCTGGCGGATCCACAACCCGGAGCGTCCTCCCCATCCGAGCTCCGGGCACCTGTCCAGAATCTCGAAGGCGTCCGCCGAGGCGTCGACGGTCCGTGGTCCGCGGCCTTCACGAACGGCCTCGACGGCGCGTTCGGTGTCGACGGTCTGCGGTTCTCGGGGGAGGGCGACGAACCCTGGGACCTGGGTCTGCAGTTGGTGGCCTACGGCCGCAGCGGCGCCCTGAACCCTGCCCAGCCGGGTGCCCTGCGCACCTCGGAGCATCGCGCCGACCTCGATCACGGTGGGCTCCGGGAGTGGGTCGCACGGGCCGGCTCCGGTCTGCAACACGGCTTCACCGTGGCACGGCCGTCGTATGTGGATGCCGGCGGAGTGGCCGAGGCCGGTTCCGGAGACCTCCTTCTAGACCTTCAACGGACCGGTACCTTCGAAGCCTCGCTCTCCGCCGACGGCTCGGGGATCGAGTTGCGGCACGGCCACCGGGTTCTGTTCTACGGTGCGGCCCGCGCCACCGACGCGCGGCAACGTGAGTTGCCGGCGCGGGTCGAGCTGAAGATCGACGGCAACCTGCGTCTGCGTGTGGACACCGCGGGCGCCGCCTATCCGGTGCGGGTCGCCAGCAACCTCACCGAAATCAAGAAGCTGGTCAACACTTCGGCCCAGGCCATCGAAGACGCCGGCTGGTCGGTGGCGATATCCGGCGACACCGCGGTGGTCGGCGCGCGATTCGCCGACGTACCGCTGCTCGCCGACGCCGGCAAGGTCTACGTCTTCGAGCGCGATTTCGGCGGCCCCGACAACTGGGGCCTGGTCAAGGAGATCCGCGCCTCCGATCCGCAAACCGGCGCCCATTTCGGGGTCTCGGTGGCCATCGACGGTGACTACATCGCGGTCGGCGCCAACAATCACGACGACTTCCTGATCCCCGGCTCCGGCCGCGCCTACGTCTTTGCCCGCAACGAGGGGGGGCTCGACAACTGGGGCGAGATCCGGAACATCGCCAATCCGACACCGCAGATCAACGATTGGTTCGGCTGGTCGGTGGCCCTCAACGGCGACACGCTGGTGGTGACGGCGATGCTCGCCGACCAGCCCTTCATCTTCGACGCCGGCGAGGCCGTCGTCTACCAGAAGGACCAGGGGGGATTCGACAGCTGGGGTGAGGTCAAGACGCTCCTCGCCCCAACGCCGGCGGCGTTCGACCTCTTTGGCCAGGACGCGGCGATCGACGGTGACACGGTGGTCATCGGCGCCATGCTCCGGGACGTGGAGAACCTCGACGACGGCGCCGCCTTCGTCTTCGAGCGCAACAGCGGCGGGCCCAGCTTCTGGGGCCTCACGAACACGCTGCAGGCCAACGACGGCAAGACCTCCGACCGTTTCGGCGATGCGGTGGCGGTGGACGGCGACACGATCGTGGTCGGCGCCGACTTCGCTGACAACACCGGCATCGACACCGGCTCGGCCTACGTCTTCGAACGGGACAACGGCGGCGTCGGATTCTGGGGCCAGAGCGCCAAGCTCACCGCGTCCGACCTGGAGTCGGGCGACTATTTTGGCTGGGCCGTAGCGGTCGAGGGGGACGACGTGATCGTCGGCGCGCACCTCGACGATTCCCCCTTGCTCAACGCCGGTTCGGCATACCTCTTCCGCCGCGATGCGGGTGGCCCCGGCGCCTGGGGCGAGGTCGAGAAGTTCACCTCTGCGACACTCAGTCCGGGCGACGACTTTGGCATCGCGGTCGACCTCGACAACGGCACCCTGGTGGTCGGCGCTCGGCTCGACGGTGACGTTGCCCCCCTGGCGGGGGCGGCCTACATCTTCGAGCTCACCGCGGTCACCGACCTGGCGATCTCGGCCTCCGCGTCGCCCGACCCCGTGGCGCCGGGCGGCTCGGTGGTCTACACCGTGACGGGGGAGAACCTGGGCAGCAGCGACGCCGCCGACGTGGCGGTGACCCACGGCTTCGCGCCCGACGCCGGGGTCGGCTCGAGCACTTCGGGCTGCGGCGAAGACCCTCTCGGCATCGCCAACTGCACCCTCGGCACCGTGGCAGCCGGCGCCACCGTGCAGTACACCCTCACCCGGCCGGTGGACGCCGGTGCCTCGGGGGTGCTCGGCCTGACGGCGACCCTCGCCAGCGCCGCCGTCGACCCGTCGCCGGCCAACAACGAGGTCACCGTCACCACGCTGGTCGGCGGAGGAGGTGGCGGTTCGGCCGACCTCCTGCTGCTGAAGATCGATTCGGTCGATCCGGTGGCGCCCGGAGCAAGCCTGACCTACACCCTCGAGGTGATCAACAACGGGCCCGACACGGCGACCAACGTGGTGGTGACCGACACCCTGCCCGCCGGCCTCACCGGCGCCGTCACCAGCGGCTGTGCCGGTGATCCGTCGGGCTTGCCGGCGTGCGCCCTCGGAGACCTCCCGGCCGGCGGGTCGAAGTCGTTCACCATCACCGCGTCCGTCGCCGCCGCCGCCGGCACGGCGCTGCTCAACACCGCCACGGTCACCGCCGACACCGGCGATCCCGCGCCCACTGATAACACTGCCACGGAGGCGACGCAGGTGGGCGCCGGTAGCGCCGACTTGACGATCGTCATGGACGACAGTGCCGATCCGATACAAGCCGGGGATGCGTTGACCTACACCGTGCAGGTGATCAACAACGGGCCCGACGCGGCGCCGGACGTCCAAGTTGCCACCGTCTTGCCGCCGGGTGTCACCTCGCCGGTCACGGCCGGCTGCGCCGAGGATCCCGCCGGTACCCCCAACTGCGGTCTGGGGGAGATCGCCGCCGGAGCGATTCGCCAGTTCTCGATCAGCGTCATGACCGACCCGGGCTCGGTCGACACCTTGGTCGCGACGGCGGAGGTCACCTCTGCGGCCGACGACCCTGCGCCCGCCGACAACTCCACCACCGAGGCGACCCTGGTCGAAGCCACGGGGGATGTCGACCTCTTCCTGATCCAGACCGACTCCCAGGATCCCATCGACGCCGGCGAGACCTTGGTCTACACGATCTACGTCGGCAACCGCGGCCCGTCGGTGGCCCAGGGCGTGGTCCTCACCGACATCCTGCCGACCCTGGTGGACAACCCTGTGACCGTCGGCTGCCAGGAAGACGGCGGCGGCGTGCCGACCTGCACCCTCGGCACCGTAGGCGTCAACGAGATCGCCTCCGTGACCGTCACCGTCGGGCTGTCCCCAGCAGCCTTCGGCACGTTGAGCAACCAGGTGTCGGTGACGTCGGCCAATCCGGAGCTCGACCCGACCGACAACCAGGCGACCGAGACCACCACGGTGGTCGGCGCGCCGGGCTCGGCGGATCTGCTCATCTCGATCGAGGAGGCCGCCGACCCGGTGAAGGCCGGCGATCCCTTGACCTACCGGGTGGAGGTGCTCAACATCGGTCCTCAGCAGGCCCTCGACGTTTCGGTGGCCAGCGTGCTGCCGCCGGGCCTCGGCCCGGCGATCACCGCGGGCTGCCAGCAGGATCCGTCGGGCACGCCGACCTGCCTCCTGGGCACGCTGGACGTCGGCCTGCCGAAGACCTTCACGATCACCGCCGACGTCGATTTGACGACCAGCGGCACGCTGGTGTTCGAGGCGTCGGTGGATTCCAGTACGGAGGATCCGAACCCGGCCAACAACAGCGACACCGAGTCGACCGAGATCGAGGCCATCGCGCTCGCCGACTTGAACGTCACCTTCACCCAGGCCGCGGCCACCGCCGCCCCCGGGGGCGGTGCTCTCTACGAGGTGACGGTGGAGAACCTCGGTCCAGCCGACGCCAGCGGTGTCGTGGTCTCCGGCTCGGCGGCGGTGGCGGAGGGCGGTGGGACGACCTCCGGTTGCGCCGAAGATCCTTCGGGGTTCGCCTCCTGTACCCTGGGCTCGATCGCCGTCGGCGCCTCGGCTTCGTATACCGTCGAGCTCACGGTGCCAGCCGACGCCACCCATCTGTTCGAAGTGACGGTGGGCAGCGCGGCGACCGAGGTGGACCCCGAGACTGCCAACGACACGGCCACCTTCCAGACGGAGATCGACGACCAGCCGCCGGCGGTCTTCGAGATCGACTCGGTGGGCGACACCGGCGACGGCGAGGTGACCCACTGCGAGGAGGTGCGGATCGGCGTCTCCCAGCTGCTGGTTTCCTTCACCGAGACGATGTTCGACCCGGCCGGTGACGCCGATCCGGCCGACGTCACCCGACCTGCGAACTACCAGCTGGTGGCGGCGGGGGCGGATCGTGATCTCGCCACCACCGAGTGCGGCGCCGCCGCCGGCGACGACGAGCTGACGCCGATCACCGCGGTGAGCTACGACCCCGATCTGTCGACCGCCACCCTCGACTTCGGCAAGACCCTGCCCGACGGTCCCTACCGCCTGCTCGTCTGCGACACCGTCGCCGACGCCGCCGGCAATCGGCTCGACGGCGACGGCGACGGCCAGCCGGGGGGGGCGTTCCCGCGCTACTTCCGCATCGAAACCACCAACCTCTTTTCCGGTGGTCACTTCGACTGCGGCCTCGAGGCCTGGTCCGAGACGGCGGCGACGGATACCGAGATCAAGTTCTCCTTCATCGATCTCGACTCCGCCCAGATCTCGGGCTCGGGGCTGTTCTTCAAGGAAGTGTCGACCGCCCTGTCGGTCGGCCAGTGCGCGGCCACCTCGGGTCGCGGTAGCTACACCATGACCGGCTCCCTTCGGCTCGAAGATGTCGGTGCCGACGTGACGATGCGCCGCGTCTGTGAGTACTTCGATGGCACCGACTGCGGCGGCGTGTCCCTCGCCACCGAAAGCGCCGTCGAGACCTTCACCGCGCCCAACTCGTCGTGGGCGGCCATGCCGCCGTGGTCGTCGCCGGCACCGGCGGGTACCCTTTCGGCCCTGTGCAGCCTCGAATTCGGCGTCGCCGACCCCGGCGCCGACATGGCGATCTTCATCGACGAGCTGGCGTTCAGCGACGTCGTCTTCGAGGACGGCTTCGAGAGCGGTGGCACGTCGGCCTGGTCGTCGGTCGTCGTCGACTGAGGGCCGCGTGCGGCGTCCATCCCCCCGGCTGCCGAGCTCGGCACCGGGGGGATTCGCGTCTTGGGTCCTGCGCTGCGAAGGCTCAGTCCCGGGGCGCCGGCATCGTCCGAGGAGCCAGGGCGTCGATGGCGGCGTAGAGCTCCTGTGGACGGAACGGCTTGGCGACGTAGCCGTCCATACCGGCGGCGAGGAAGGCCTCCCGGTCCCCGCGGATGGCGTGGGCGGTCATCGCGACGATGGGAATGTCGCCGCGCCCGTCCCCCCAGCCACGGATCCGGGCGGCGACCTCGAGGCCGTCCATGTCGGGCATGTCGATGTCCGTCAGCACCATGTCGAAGGGGCGCTCGGCGAAGATCCCGAGGGCTTCCTCGCCGCCTCCGGCGACGGTGACCTCGTGCCCCGCTTCCTCCAAGAAGCTCGCCGCCACGAGCTGGTTGACGGGGTTGTCTTCCACCAGCAGCAGCCGCAGGGGCCCCGGGCGGGGGACAGGCGTGTCCCTGGACCGGATCGACGGCTCTGGGGGGTCCTCGACGGCGTCGAGGGGGGCGGTGAACCAGAAGGTGGACCCCTCACCGGCTGCGGTGTCGACGCCGATCCGTCCACCCATCCGCTCCACCAGCTGCTTCGAGATCATCAGGCCGAGGCCGGAACCGCTGTGCCGGCGGGTGCTGGAGCCGTCCACCTGCGAGAAGGGTTTGAACAGGCGATCCAGCTGATCCTTCGGGATGCCGATGCCGGTGTCGACGACCTCGAACCGCACCGTCGCCCCCGGAACCGCCGGGTCGGCGTCGGCGTCCTCTCCTTCCGCCGCCGGCCCCACCTCGACGCGGACGCCGCCTTCGTCGGTGAACTTGATGGCGTTCCCCACCAGGTTGAGCAGGACCTGGCGCAGGCGGTTCGGGTCGCCCCCCCAGAAGCGGGGCATGGCGTCGTCCATCCGGGCCGAAAGCTCTAGCCCCTTGTCCTTGGCGATCGGGGCCAGCATGGCGACCACCGAGTCCGCCAGGTCCCTCAGATCGAGGTCCCGGGTCTGGAGCTGGAGCTCCCCGGCTTCGATCTTGGAGAAGTCGAGGATGTCGTTGACGAGGGAGAGGAGGGCGTTGCCGCAGGAGCGCAGGACCTCGGCGTGGCGCCGCTGGTCCTTCGCGAGCTGGGAGTCCAGCAGCAGCTCTGTCATGCCGATGACCCCGTTCATCGGGGTGCGGATCTCGTGGCTCATCTTGGCCAGGAACTGGCTCTTGACCTCGGTGGCGGCCCGCGCCTGGTCCCGGGCGATCCGCAGGTCGCGGGTCCTGGCCTGGACTTCCCGCTCCAATCGGTCCCGCTCCCGGCGCAGCTTCAGGGATCGGATCGAGATGCCGGCCCACACCACCCCCACCAGGAGCAGCCCCCACGCGATCCACGCCGGCCAGGTGGCGAACCACGGACGGGGGGCCCGCAGCCCGTAGTTGACCGTCGCGAAGACCTCCCCAAGGAGATTTCGCCCCTCCACCTCGAACGTGTAGCGACCCCCCGGGAGGTGGAGGTACTCGGCTTCGGTGCGATTCGACCACGGGGACCACTCCCGCTCCAGTCCCCTAAGGCGGAATCGGTAGGGGCCTTCGATCGGAATTTCCGGTCCCGGGCTCGCCCACGAGAAGCGTATGCGGCTGTCCGTGGCCGGCAGCTCCAGCGGCATCGTAACGAGGGAACGGGGCTCGCCGTCCACCCGCACCTCCCTGAGCGAGAGCCTGCGGAGGGATGTCGCCGTCGTCTTCCGGTCGTCGGGAATGCCCCGGTGGTAGAAGAGGCCCTTGCCGGTGGCGATCCAACTGCCTCCGCCGGGTTCCGGCAGGAACCCGTAGACGTCCATCGACGGCAAATGTCGGAAGAGGTGGGTGGCCGCCCCGCGCTCGATGCCGCCGGTTCGGATCCAGAGGGGTGGGGCATCGTCGCGGCTGAGCCAGAAGTCGCCGTGGGCCCCCTGGGCGACCCGGGCGATACCGCCGGTGTCGTCGCCGAAGAGCTGGCTGGACTCGAATCGGTCGCTGGAGTCGCTCCAGATCAGGAGCCCGGTACCGGTGGCGGCGTAGACGTCACCTGCGTGACTGAACAGCTTCACGCTGTTGAGCGCCTCCAGACCCTCCCGGGGACCGAGGGGGCGCACCGAGGCGTTTCCGAGGCGCTCGGGGCTGGAGGGGTCGACGCGGATGGCGCCGCTCACGAAGGTGCCGATCCACAGCGAGCCGTCGTCGGCCTCTGCGATGGACCGGGCCTGGGCCCCGAGGTCGAGGATGTCCCCCACCTGGACCCAGCCGCCGGGGCCCTTCCGCAGCACGGCGAGGCCCTCCTCGCTGCCCACCCAGAGGATCCCCGGCCAGCTCCGGGATGGGTGCAGGGTGAAGCCGTGGCGGATTTCGAGGACGGGGCGTAGGCCCCGACCGTCGAGCACGTGGACGCCGTCCGAAGCGCCCACCAGCAGCGTGTCCCCGTCCCCATCTCGGTGCAGGGACCAGCAGGGGCCGGGGATTCCAGGGACGGCCTGGAATCGGTCGTCGGTCCGCTCGAAGAGACCGAGGTTGGTGGCGGCCCAGAGTTTCGGGCCGCTGCGGGCCACCGCCTGGACCCGGCCGTCGAGCCCCTGGAGCTCGTCGTAGCCGGTGAACGGGAGCTCCGTCGCCGCCCGCACCAGGCCCTGGCTCATGCCGAGCCAAAGGCCGCCGTCGCGGTCCGTTTTGGCCGACCATACGGCGTCGTCGGGCAGGCCCGCGTCCCGGTGGAGGCGGTAGAGGAGGCGTCCTTCGGAGTCGATCACCGCGGCCCCGCCGGTCATGGTGGCGAGGGCCAGCCGGCCGTCTTGGAGGACGGTACCTTGGTAGAGGCGATGGGACCCCAAGATCGGATCCGCCTCGGTCTCCAACCGGGTGGCCTGGAGGTCCATCGGGACGCCGGCGGTGACGGCGTCGGCGAAGGCGTCCATGGACTCCGCGTCGATCCGCCAAAGGTGGCCCTCTCCGGTGCCGAGGACGCCGCCGCCGTCTTCCTCCTCCAGCCAAATCCGCACCCGCTCGCCCCCTAGGCCTAGAATCTTGCCCACCCCGAGGAGCTCGCCGGCCACGACGGCCTGAAGGCCGCCGTCGTTGTCCGTCATCACCAGCTGCCCCCGGACCCAGCCGGGCATGGTCCGTTTGTCCAAGGGCCAGGACGAGAAGGCCCGTCCATCGAAGGCCAGAACGCGGTCGAGGGTCCAGGCGACGAAACCGTCGCCCTTGGACCACATCCGCCAGACGTCCCTCAGCCCTTCGAGATGTTGGCCCTGCTGGTCGACAAGGGGGCGGTAGCTGATCCGTCCGGCGTCGTCCTTCTCCACGACCCCCACTTCGCCGATGCCCCCGACGAAAACCCGATCGGATGGATGGGCCGCCAGGGACCGGGCGATGGAATCGTTGGCGAGGGGCAGGGCGCGGCTGGAAACGCCGTCGTACTCGACGACTCCGCCGCCTGTGGCGAAGTACATCACCCCGTCCTCCGTCTGGGCGACGTCCCAAACCTCCTGCTCACCGATGGCGAGGGAATGGTCGACGAGCAGGGGAAGGCCGCGGCGCGGGTCGTCTTCGGTGGGGACGGCCGCGGCCCCGGAGCTCCAGACGATCCAAGCCGTCAAACCCAGGCTCCACACCCAGGGGGGCGATCCCTGGCTTCCGCCCTTGCGGAGCCGACCGGCCTGGGGCCGGGGGCCGAGGGCTTCGCGCCCGCGTCGCCTCATGGTGGGTTCTCCTCGTCGACCTGGATCTTCGGAGGTCGACGTGTGGCGGTGCGGCCCCGTGGGTGCACCGCCCCTGGGTAGCTCGGGCCTGGGTATGGCATCGGAACTCGGGTGGGCGACCGCTGCCCTCGAGGGATGGGGAAGGGCCGCGTCCGAGGATGGAGACATCGTGGGATCGGTAGGGGTCGACCCCGATTCGCGAC
>JBCDIS010000196.1:0-12828 GCA_038748685.1 Acidobacteriota bacterium
CCCCCCCCCCCCCCCCCCGCTTCTCCGGCGGGCTACCGCAGCTCGCAAACCTCCACACGGACATCCGAAGCCTGGGGTGCCAGGTAGATGTTCTTCTCCCCGAGTTGGCCGAGGGCATGGACATAGCTTCCACACTCGACAAATTGGTAGCGGTAGCCCCAATACTGGCTACAGCTGGTGGCTGTGCTCGATGTCGCAAACCGCTGCATCACGGCGACAGGCGCGACCTTGTCATCCCACCACGTGACGCAGTTGCCGCAGGTGGGATCGGTCCAGACTCGGTACCGATGGGCCAAGCGGATCCACTGCGTGAGGACGGGCCAATAGGAGTGGGCCGACGTGATCAAAGTGTCGTAGACGAATCCGACAGTTTGGGACGGAGCCATGCCAACAACCGGCGACGCCAGGCGTACCTCCGGTCCCGAGGGATTGTCTCGGCTCTCGACCACCTGGTAGAGGGCCGCCCCGTCGGCGGCATCGGTGCCGACGAACTTCGGCACCGGCTCCTCCCCATGGGGGGTGTTCACCAGGAATCTCCCGGCCAGGTCGGTCCGATAGGTAACGGGGCCGCGCTGCTTGTCCTCGACGACCGCGTTGGCGAGACGAAGGTGGGAGCCCACCGCCGGCAACGAGCCGTCCCAGGGAACACAGGTGAAGGTCGCCGCCCCACCGTCGCCGTCGCCGTAGACCAGGAAGGAAGTCTGGCCGCCGGGGGCTGAGGTGTCCATCGACATCGCCTCGGCGCGGCCGTCGCCGTCGAAATCCGCCGCCACCCAGGCGGCGCTGGGCGAGAAGACCCCGCCGGTCCACAGCGGGCGCTCCGCGAACTCGGCCCCCAGGGACCGGTACAGGGCCGCCACCAGGACGCCACCCGGGGCTGGGTAGATCTTCACCAGGTCGTCGCGGCCATCGCCGTCGAAGTCGCCGCTGCGCAGGGCCTGCCCGGCGACGTGGATTCCCGACCGGGTGAGGGCCCGGGTGAAGACGAAGCCGCCGCTCCGGGACGTCAGAAGGTCGATGGAGACGGACCCGAAGTCGTTGAAGACCCGGGCGAGGTCGTCGTGGCCGTCGCCGTCGTAGTCCCCCCCGACGTAGACCTGCTGGGGCCAGAAGCCCCCTTGGCGCGTCGCCCACGGCACCGGCGCCCCGAGGGTGCCGTCGGCGGAGGGGTAGACGGCGAAGGAGGCGAAGCCGCCGTCGTCGAAGACCTTCGCCACGTCGGCGGCGCCGTCGCCGTCGAAGTCCCCGGCGACGTACTTCATCGTGTCGTCGTGGGGCCCCTGCCGGGTGACGGCGCGGGACATGGAGAAGCTGCCGCCCTGGGACTGGAAGAGGTCCATGGAGGTCTGGTCAGCGTCGCCGAAGACCCTCACGATGTCGTCGCGGCCATCACCGTCGACGTCACCGGCGACGAACCTTTGGGTGCCCCAGTGCTGGCCCTGCTGGGTGGCCCACCGCTGGTGGGCGAGGCCGGATCCCCAACTGAGGTGGACGTCGATGGAGGTCAGGCCGAAATCGGCGAAGACCCGGGCGACGTCGGGATGGCCGTCGCCGTCGAAGTCCCCCGCCAGGTAGTGCTGGCCGGGGCCGAAGTCGCCGCCCGAACCCCAGCTCGACGGCTGGGCACCCGTTTCCCAGACTGGTCGCTCCACGCCGAAGACGTCGACGCGGGTAGCCCCCCCGACGCCGTAGAGACCGGCGATCTCCCAGGTGCCGTCGCCGTCGTAGTCTCCGGCGTTCCAGCGGGTCGCGGGGGAAGGACGATCTAGGAGGTGGTACCGCTGCAATCGGTTCCCGAGGGATAGGAAGACGCTGGCGAGGGCCCGACCTCCGCCCGCGTCGACGCGGGCGACGTCCCACCGGCCGTCGCCGCTGAAGTCACCGGCGAGGTATTGCCCGGCGGCGTCCCAGGCCCCTTGGCGGGTCAGCCAGCGGGCGGCGCCGAAGGCGCTACCGGTGGACGGGTAGACATCGATCGACACCTGGCCGCCGTCGGCGAAGATCTTCGAAAGGTCCCAGAGCCCATCGCCGTCGAAATCCCCGGCGATGAACCGCATCGAGGCGTCGTGGCCCCCGGACCGCGTCAGCCAGCGACCGGCGGTGAAGGCGGAGCCGTCCGACACGAAGACGTCGAGGGTAGTCTGCAGCTGATCGTTCCAGATCCGCGCCACGTCGCCGCGGCCGTCGCCGTTGAAGTCGCCGGTGGCCAGGACCATGTCCGGGGCGAAGCCACCTTGCCGGGTGGCCCAACGCTCCAGCTGCCCGCCGCCCACGGTGGAGCGCACGACGTCGATGGAGGTCAGGCCGGCGTCTTCGAACACCCGGACGATGTCGTCCATCCCGTCGCCGTCGACGTCCGCCGTCAGGTAGCGCTGGCCGGGCCAGAAGCCGCCGACGTCGGTGGCCCAGGGGCCGGTGGCGAGGTAATGCCGGTCCGAGCGCAGCAGGTCCACCTGGGTTTGCCCCCCCAGGTCCCAGATCCGGGCGATATCGTGGTCGCCGTCGCCGTCGAAATCACCATCCAGATAGTGCTGCCCGTCCCAGAAACCGCCTTCGGCGGCCGCCCAGGTCACTGCGGTCGAGTGGAGCTCCAGGCCTTCCCAGCCCCCCTGCGCGGTGTGCGGCCAGATGAGCAGGAATCCAAGGAGCGAGACCAAGAGGGAGGCGGGGTGGGAGAGCCACGGAGCTCGGGAGCGGCGACACCTCGGGCGTCCCGGTGAGAGGGTTGATAAAAACATTCCATTCCCCTGATGCAATCGCTAGGTGAAGGCGGACCGATCCGGGCCACGGGCCCGGGCGGTCTTCCCCACGGCGCCGGGCGCGATCCAAGATCCGGCGCGTCGAGAACCCAGCGGTGCGAAAGGGAAAAAGAAACGTCCTACCAGCAGAGCTTTCAAGGAGCAGCAAGGATCACGCCAATCCGTACGGCGCCCTCTGTAAGGGCTTATCTATGCCATACCTGGGGTAGAGATAGGGATTTGCCTACAGATCCGCCTACAAAGTTGGCACCGGACGCCAACCGGCGCCAACTCTGGGCAAGCCGCTCAGTCCCGAACCCCCGACCAAGCCCCCAGGTCACCGGTCTCGAAACCGTCGACGAAGATCGTCGCCGACGCCATGGGCTCGACGCCGAGCCGGAGGGCGGGGTCCCCGAGGAACTGGTAGACCTGGACATCCGAGGCCAGGCGGGCGCGGTCGACGTAGGCCCGCTGGACGGCCTGGAAGACGCCGCCGAGGGTGTCGTGCCGCCCCGACCAGGCCTCCTCGGCCAGCAGACGGTTGGCCTCGAAGCTGTCGACGTCGAGGGCCAGGCCCGAGGGCGCTAGCACCGCGATGCCGCCGCCGGGGGCCAGCACCAGCGCCTCCGCCAGGCTGCCGAAGCCCGGCAGCTCGAAGCGGGCGACGTTGCAGGACAGCAGAGCGAAGATAGGCCACCGACCCTCGGTGGCCAGGGACGTGGCGTCGTCCACCGTCAGCACACCCTCCTCCGCCAACCGATCGACGCCGCCGTGGCCCATCCAATCGATCCAACCCACCCCCCGCGCCGCGGCGTCGAACAGGCGCCGGCGAAGTCCCTCCGCGCCGTCCTCGGCCAGGTAGCCCACCTCCACCCCCAGGGCCGGCGGCAGCAGGCTGGCGAGCTCGGCGATTTCAGCGGAGAACGGTCCCCCAAGGTCGTCGTCGTCCGCCAACAGCAGGATCTCCCGCCGCCACGGCCCCGCCGACCCCTCGTAGTCCGCCAGCTTCTGGAGGTAGCCCTCCGCCTCCGCCGGCGTCGCGGCGGGGATCCGCCCCAGGGCCACGTCCGGCCGTAGGTCCCCGTCGACGTCGGCGTAGGCGAGGTCCGAGGAGTAGAGTCCGAAAGGGGTCCCCACCAGCAGCGGCGGCAGGAGATTGCCCCCCTCGCCGGTGCGGCCCTGGTAGTCGAAGGTGCCTGTGCCCATGAGGGTCACGTGGGTCGGCGGTTCCGACCAGCGGGCGAGGGCGTGGCCGAGGAAGACCCGGATGGCCGGCGGATGGTAACGGCCGTCGGCGAACTCGTCGAAGATGTCCTGTAGCCGCACCACCCCGCTGCTCCCGAAGTCTCCCACCCGTCGCTGGGCCAGGGACTCGGCGGCTACGAGGAGCGCGTCGGGGGCGATCACCAGGTAGGTCCCGGCGTTGGCACCCGACCGCAGGTCGGAGGGCAGGTCCACCTCCACCCTCGGCGCCGAGGCGGTGGCAACTTCCTGCACCAGCACTTCGCCGAGACCGTCGCCGCCGAAGGTGTAGCGGATCCCTGGGTCGCCGCTATCGACGAGGGGATCGACGATCACCCGGGGACGATCCGGGGTGGCCAGATCGAAACCGGCGACCCCCGTCGAGCCGAAGCCGTCGACGGTGACGGTTCCGCCGCCGAAGGCGCCCTGGAGGCTACCCCCGCGGGCGATCCTCCCCCGCCCAAACTGGATATCCACCGAATCGAGGTAGAAGAAGCTACGGGGGGCGCCGGTGTCCAGCAGGCCGACGATCCGCAGCACCGCGCCGTCCCGTAGCGCGCCGGGGGGCAGGTCCACGGTGGCGATGTGGTCGTCGAGGCCGTCGAAGCGGGTCTCCCCCACCTCTTGACCGTCCACCTCGAAGCGGGCGTGGTGCTCGTCCTCGAATACCGTGGCGCCGGCGCCCCGCAGGCGAATCCGCAGCCTCGACGGCGCCGACGGATCGACGTCGGGGGCCACGAGCGTCACCTCGGCGGAACCGAGGGTCGGGTGGCCGGCGATCACGCCCTTCCAATGCCAGTAGTCCACCTCCGGATCCCGAGCCACGGAGACGCCGGCGAACACGTTCTCCTCCAGGTGCACCAACGCGTCGAAGGTGCCGCCGGAGGTGGGCGCCGAGGGCGAGGTGGTCACCGTCTCCATGTGGACGCCCCGGCCTGGTCCGAGCCAGTAGACCTCGGCGGAAGTGTAGACCTGGTCTTCGATGGGCTGGCCAACGAAGTAAAGGCCGCCGTCCACCGGCAGGTAGGCGACGTCCACCGATCCGCGGCGCAGCCTTAGCGCGGCGGTGGAGAGATCCCCCCGCACCTTCGCGGGATCGACGCCGAGGCCGGCGGCGAGGGTCTGGAGGTCGACGAAGGCGAGGCCGCCCTCCTCCACACGCAGCCGCAGCCGGTCGCCGGTGACGCCGGTTCTGGGCAGGGCCTGCGGGGCGGAGCGGTCGGGGCCGGCCAATGTGGAACGACGGGGGCTGGCCGCGAAGGTCTCCCCATGGACCGACAAGCCCAAGGCGGGCCAGCGATCCCTGCCGGCGGTCTCCGCCTCCTCGACCTCCGAGCCCAGTACAAACGGCCCGTGGAGGCGGGAGGCGCCGGAGCGCTCGATCTCCTCCAGCTGCACCACCATGGGGCCGACGGACTCGGGCGCCTCGACCCGGTAGTCGGCACCCTGGGGCGCCCCGAGGGGCGCCGCCACGAACGGGTCCAGGGGAACGGCCGCACCTTCGGCACCGACGTGGACCCGGAAGCCCGCCGTGCCAGACTCCGCCGCGGTGCTCCAGGCGATGAAGCTGCGGCCCTCCGCCCGGACCCGCCGGACGTCGACGACCAAGGCAAGGGTAGCGGTACGGTTGAAGCCGAAGTCGTTGTCGGTGGAGTCCACCGCCGCGAGGGTCACCGGCTGGATGCTGGAGGTGAACAGCTGGGTGGTCTGGTCGGCGCCGTCGACGAAGGTGCCGCCGGCGTCCACCGCCACCAGGTAGTCCCCCGGCGGCAGGTCCTCGAAGATGTAGTCGCCGTTGGCGTCGACGGTGGTGACGCCGATCCTCGGATCCTCGGGGTCGAGGACCCCATCGCCGTCGAGGTCGCGGAATAAGAAGACCTCCACCTGGTCGACCCCGAAGTCGGCGCCGTCCTCCAGACCGTTGGCGTCGAGGTCGAAGAACGTCGTTCCGAGGATGTCGGCGTTCGAGCCCGCTCGATAGCCGAAGTCCGCCACCTCGACGCTGCCGCCGGCCACGGTGACGGCGTAGGGATCCGCCTGGCTGTTGTCGTTGGTGTCCGGCGCGCCGACGGTCTTGGTGAAGCCGTCGAGCACCCCTGCGGCGTCGGTCACGTCGACCAGGTAATCGCCGTCCGGCAGGCCGTTGAACACGTACTCGCCGTTGGCGTCGGTGACGGTGGTGCGGACCCGGTTGTCCACCCCCGGCTCGATCACGCCGTTGCCGTCCACATCCAGCCACAGGTCGAGGGTGATCCCCTCCATGCCCGGCTCCCCCGGATCCCGCGCGCCGTCACCGTCGACGTCGTGCCACACCAGGTTGCCGATGGAGCCGGCGCCGCCGGAGGGGGCGTAGCCGAAGTCGGCGTCGTCGTAGTCCTGTCCAGCCGCCAGGGGGATCGGACCGGTGGGGTCGGTCCCCGCCGACAGGTTGAGGCCCGAAAGCACGTCGGCGGTGTCCGTCACCCGCACCTGGTAGGTGCCGGCGGCGAGGCCGAGGAAGTCGTAGGAACCGTCGGGGGCGGTGGTGGTGGACGCCAGGACCGTAGTGCCGGCGGCGTCCAGGAGGTCGATCGTCACCCCGCCGATCCCCGGCTCTCCGGGGTCCAGGACGCCGTCGCCGTCGAGGTCGTTCCACACCAGGTCGCCGATCGAGCCCACCGCCCCCGCCGCCGTGAAGCCGAAGTCGGCGTTGGTGACCACGGTGCCGCCGGTGAGGCCGTCGACATCCCAGTGACCGTCGGTGTTGGTGGGGGCCGGATCGTAGAGGGCCGGCAGGGTGGCGGGGTCAAAGTCGACCTTGTAGTCCCCGGGGGCGAGACCGGTGAAGAGGTAGGAACCGTCGGCGGCTGTGACGGTGGTGCAGGGGGCGCAGCCCGGACCGGTGAGCTCGATACCGACGCCGCCGATGCCCACCTCCCCCGGATCCTGGACGCCGTCTCCGTCGGCGTCGAACCACACCCGGTCGCCGATGGCGCCGGAGCCCGGAGCGGACCCCACGCCGAAGTCGGCGTCGGGGTAGATCTCCCCCTCCGACAGGGGGATGAGCCCGGTGGGATCGGGCGTAGTGGCCACGAGATCAGCGCCGCCCCCCGGCAGCGTGGAGGTGTCCATCTGGGCGTAGTAGATCCCCGGGGCAAGGCCGGTGAAGGCGTAGTTGCCGTTGGCGTCGGTCACCGCGGTGGCGAGGAGGACATCGTCACCTCCCCCCACGGCGCCGTCGGGCCCCGGGTCATAGAGCTCGACGGTGACGCCACCGAGGCCCGTCTCCGCGCCGTCCTGGACGCCGTCCCCGTCGGCGTCGAGCCAGACCCGATCGCCGATGACGCCGGTGGCGGAGTCGCGGGCATAGCCGAAGTCGAGGCCCGTGATGTCGGTGGCCCCGAGGGTCACCGACAGGGTGTCGGAGCCGCTGGTGAGCCGGTGGTCCGCCAGGACGTTTTGGTCGTCGAGGACCGACACCGAGTAGTCCCCCGGGGGCAGGTCGGGGAAGACGTAGTCCCCGTTCCCGTCGGTCTTGGTGGTGGCGATGACGTTGCCGGCGGCGTCCAGGAGGGCCACCGTGACACCGAGGAAGCCCGGCTCTCCGGCGCCGTCGTCCACGCCGTCGAGGTCGAGGTCCGCGAAGACGTTGCCGGAGACGTCCGCCAGGGACGGGTTGCGGTAGCCGAAGTCGAGGTCGAGGGCGGCGTCCCCGAGGTCCAAAAGCGCCGAGCCCTGGCCGTCGAGGGCGGCGTCGGGGTCGCCGGTCTGGGTGAAGCCGGCAGGAAGGGTGGCGGTCACCACCCGCACAGAGTATTGGTCGGGGACGATGCCGTCGAAGACGTAGTTGCCGAAGGCGTCGGTGACGGCGGAGCCGATCACCGCGCCGGAGCGGTCCAGCAGCTCGACGGTCACCCCGGCGAGGCCGGACTCGTTGGGATCCTGCACGCCGTCCCCGTCGGCATCGGACCAGATGCGGTCACCCAACAGGCTGTCGCCGTTGTAGCCGAAGTTCTCGCCGACGACGTCGGCGGCCACCACCGTCACCGCCAGGGACCGGGCCACCCCCGGCGGGGTCGTCCCGCCGAGACCGATGAGCTCGCCGCCGTTGTCAGCGACGGAGATCGTATAGTCCCCCGGCTCGACGCCGTCGAAGGAGAAGCCTCCGTCCTCCGCCGTGATCGCCGTGGCGACGACATCCCCCGAGGCGTCCAAGAGGTTCACGGTCACACCGGGGATCCCGGAGTCGTCGCCGTCGAAAACACCGTCGCTGTCCCGGTCGAGCCACACCGCGTCGCGGATGCTGTAGGTGCCGGCGTCGTTTCGGTAGCCGAAGTCGACGTCGGTCACCACGTCCCCGGGGGCCAGGGTCACCGGCGCGCTGATGTCGGCCCCTTCGCTCTGGGGACCCTGGGTGACGGTGTAGCCATCGAGGGGCCCGCCGCCGCCGAAGTTGGAGGGCGCCACCCGGGCGCGGTATTCGCCGGGGGCGACGCCGGTGAAGAGGTACGAGCCGTCGTCCGCCGTTACCGCAGTCGCCACCACCGCTCCGGAGCCGTCCAGCAGCTCCACGGTCACCCCGCCGACGCCGGGCTCCCCCGGGTCCTGGACGCCATCGCCGTCGGCGTCGGACCAGATCCGGTCGCCGAGGATGGCGGTGGCGGGGTCGGCGGTGGTGTAGCCGAAGTCGACGTCGGTGCGGATCTCCTCCGCCGCCAGGGTCACCACGGGACTAGGGTCGGTGGTGCCGGGGGACGTCGCCAGCCCCGCCGGCACGGTGCCGGCGTCGACGTCGACGTAGTAGGAGCCCGCCGGCAGGTGGTCGAAGAGGTAGTTGCCCGCGGCGTCGGTGATCGCCGTGGCCACCAACACGTCGTCACCCCCTCCGGGGACGCCGTCGGCGCCTGGATCAAAAAGCTGCACGGTGACGTTGTCGAGCCCCGGCTCGCCGATGTCCTGCAGCCCGTCGCCGTCCACGTCCAACCACACCCGATCGCCGAGGGCGGCCCCGAGGGTCACCGGATCCACCACCGTCGCCGTCAGGGGCTCCCGCTGCTCCAGGCTGGTGACGGACGCCGTGTTGGTGACGGCGGTGGTGTTGGGCGACAGCGGGTCCTCCACCGTCACCCGGTAGGTCACGGTCATGGACTGACCCGCCAGGAGGCCGAAGCCGTCGGGGGCCAGCACCAGGTCGGTGGGTTCGCCGTCGAGCAGGGGGTCCGCAGCCGCCGCCTGATTGGTCCGGGTGCTGGCGGTGGAGTTGGTGCCGGAGATCCGCAGCTCTGCGCGGTTGTAGGTCCCCGAATCCCCGCCGGCGTCGTCGCAGATCTCCAGGGTCCAGGTGCCCGCCGCCGGCTCTCCCCCGAACGCCGCCAGGGCGTTGTCGGGGGCGGCGGTGCGGTCGTAGAACGGGGCGGCGGGGTTGTCAGGGTTACCGTCGTCGAGGGGGTTCGGGGAGGCGTCGTCGAGGAGCACGTCGTAGTTGTCGTCGGCGTCGGCGATCCCCGCCAGGACCGTGACCCGGGTGCCGGAGGGGGACTCCAGGACCGCCTGGATGTCGCCGCGGAAGGTGTGGGCGGCGTTGAAACCCAGGTCGAGGTCGGCCACGGTCGTCACCTGGGCGACGGAGAAGATGCGAATCAGCGGCGTTCCCCCGCAGGGATTCGAGCCTTCATCGAAGGGAATGCCCCCCACCGGCGCGTCGGAGACGGTCAGGGTGCCGGAGAAGACGTCGGTGAAGCCGCTGACGACGGTGCTCTCGGCGACGTACGCCGTGCCGCTGGGCAGCGGATCCCGGACCTTGATGCCGCGGGCGGCGTCCCCCGAGATGTTGGAGACGGTCACCGTGTAGTCGACGGCCTGCCCCGCCACCAGGTCCCCCACGGCGCTGGAGGTCTTGGTGATGGCCAGGGCCGGCGCGACGACGGTGGTGAGAGTGGAACCCACCTCGATCTGGCTCGAAGTGGACACCCGCACCAGGTTCACGAGGTCCTCCACCCCCGCCGGCAGGGGATCGGCGATGACGACGGCGAAGGTGACCACGACGGTCTCTTCGATGCCGATGTCCGCCAGGGGCTGGCCCCCTTCGTCGAGGGGGAAGACGGTGGCGCCGACGCCGTCGTCCGGGACGTCGACGCCGTCGATCTCCGTCGAGCCGGGGACGTAGGTGAGGTTCGGGTCGAGGCCGAAATCGTCCACCGTCGCCCCAGTGACCACCGCCTCCGAGATATTGGTGATGGTGATGGTGTAGAGGATGGTGTCGCCGGGGCTGATGACGCCGTCGTCGTCCGCGTCGTCGAGCAGGGTGGCGTCCTTCCTGGCCCGCAGGGCATCCAGGGGCAGCACGGTGGTCCCGAGGTCGATGCCGGGGGCCCCGGGGCTGGCGTTGACGGCGTCTTGGCCCCACGCGGCGGCGATGAGGGTGCCGTCGAGGGTGTAGACCCGGGTGCCGCTCTGGTCGGTGTCGGCGGGGTCCAGGAGCCTCACCGATTCGAGCTGGCCGACCGCCACCAGCTGGTCGTAGCGATTGCCGTTTGGGTCGACGAGGGCGCCGGTGGAGGGATCGCCGTCGTAGTCCACGTAGAGGTCCGTGGCGGCGACGGCGGTGACCCAGATGGGGCTGCCGTTCTCCCCTGGGTTGGCGACGGACGCCGGATCCCGCCCGGTGGCCCAGCCGGCGAAGGTGGTGGTGGCCAGGGCCTCCTCCGGCAGCAGGGTGAATCCCCAGTCGGAGCTGGTATCGGCCCAGTCCACGGCGGCGGTGGCGAAGAACAGCTCGCCGCCCGTGGTGAAGAAGTGGGCCGCCGAGCTCACCGGCACCGTGAACTCGGAGAAGCCCCCGGCGGGCACCGAAAGGGTGCCGGTGGTGAACGTCGAGCCGGTTTGCTCGAGGAGCCGCAGCTGGGCCCGGTTGAAGGTGCCGTCGTCACCGTTGAAGGTGTCGCAGATCTGCAGCGTCCAGGTGCCGTTGGCGGCCTCGCCGGTGAACGGCGCCAGGCCGGAGACGCCGCTGCGGGCCTCCCGGTCATAGAACGGAGCGGCGGTGGCGTCGTTGCCGCCGTCGTTGATCGGGCTGGTGGACGAGTCGTTCAGCAGCAGGTCGTAGTCGTCGAAACCGTCGCCGCCGTCCGAGGGCAGCACCACCCGGCTCGTACCGCTGGGGGCGACGAGGGTGACCTGGATGTCGCCGCGGTAGGTGTGGTCGGCGTTGAAGCCGAGGCGGGCCTCTGCCACGGTGAAGGTGTCGGGAACGGAGAACGTGCGCACGACGGGTGCGGCGCAGGGGGTGGCGTCGCTGATGGTTGCGGCGGTGGTGTTGTCGTAGGTCCGGGTGACCGATGAGGGGACCAGGGTCTCGTGGGTCACCGTGATGGCGGACGGGCCGGGGTTGTAGAGGAAAATCCGGTTCTCCGAACCCACCACCGACGAGACCGGAGTGTAGTAGCTGCTACCCCAGATCTCCGTGGGGACGAGGCTGTACCACCGGGACGCGAAGGTGCTTCCCAGGTCTCCGGTCAGAAGCTCCACCTGCAGGGGATCGGACGACGCGAGGGTGCCCCCGGTGCGGATGCCGGTGACCAGAATCGTCTCCCCCCGCTGCAGGGTGACGGTGCTGTTCACCGTCCCGTCACCGTCGGGATCGACGTCGAAGATCGCCCCATTGCTCCCCGCCATGATGGACGCCGCCACGTACTCGAAGGTCTCGCTGCTGGCGATGTCCTCCCCGAGGGGAAACTCGAAGGACTGCCCCCATTCGTCCTCCGGAAAGACCTCCACCGCCCCCGCCAGGAGGGTCGACTCCGCCAGCCTCCAGCCGCCTCGGGTAACCGCCACCAGCTCGGTGGTCGAGATGCGGTCACGGCCGTCGTAGGCGATCACCGCCGGATCCCGGGGGTTGAGCACCACGTCGCTTTCGAGGATCTGGAAATCCCCGGCGTCTAGCGAGAAGAGCTCGCTGGACGCCTGTACCGGGTTCACGGGATCCGCCTCGTAGCCGTCCTCCCAATGGTCGTAGAAGAGGATCGTGCCATCGGCGCTGGCGGAAATCGAAACCACCGAATGGGTCGTCTCCCCCGCGGCCCCGGTGATGGCGAGCCCCAGGTCCCGAACGTGGGTCTCGTCGATCGGTACGAAGAAGGTCTGCTTCGGCTGAGCCCCCGCGGCGCCGGCCCCCAAGGTCAGAACGAGAATCGCCGCCGGGATCGCGACGCGGGGGACGTTGAACGTCAGCTTCCACTTCATGGCGGGTACTCCGGAGGAATCAAGCCGCGGCGACGACTCGAGAGCCGCGGGGGAGGGGGCCGAGCGGGGATGGGGGTCAGCTCTGGATCGGGCCGACGGGGCAGGTCACGGGGTCGGGCTTGCTGCCGGGACTGGCGCAGGTGGCCGCCATCGCCTCCATCGAGATCCGCTCGAGGATGCGGGGGGGTCGATAGGGTCTGCGGGGGCGGCGGTGGGGAAAAGAACCGGCGGGTGGATCGGTCAGGCTGGAGGATCGGGCCATGGTGCGCTCCCTGCAAAGACGATTGGATCTCGGATATCGAAGCAACCTTTTAGAACCTCTGGAAAGCTATCCCCAGGGATCCACCGAGTCGTCCATCAAAAAGCTTAGTTTTGAAAACACAAATGATGTACGCGATCCCGAGTCAGGGTTCCAACGAACCATGTCAGACAGACCCCTACCCCCAAGTCCAGTCTGTCCGACGGAATCCACAGATCCCCTCCGATGGTCGGCGACGGCGACGGCGGAAAGGCTTATGCCCCCGGTTCGCGCAGCGATTCCGATGCCCAAAGCGGCCTGGGACGCCTCGAGAAGCCCAGAAAACCAGCCTCCATTCCCCGCCCCCCTACCCGCCCCTCCAAGTCCCCC
>JBCDIS010000197.1:0-12813 GCA_038748685.1 Acidobacteriota bacterium
CCCGACGATCCGAAGCAGCAGGTGAAAAGCGCGTGCCGGATCTACGTCCGCGAGACCCTGGACCACCCCCACAGGGCCCACCTGATGTTCGGCGGCTTCCTCGACGCGGAGCGGAGGTCCGCGGAGCTGGAGTCCGCCATCGAAACGTCCTTCGGCAAGCTGGTGGCGACGATCCGCCGCGGGGAAGGGCGGATCTATCGCCCCCTGCCGACCCGGGAGCTGGTGCTCACCCTGTGGTCGGCGACCCACGGCCTCGCCATGCTCGCCGCCGCCGGACAGCTGACGTCCCTCGATCCCCATTCCGATCCGGAGACCCGAATGGACCAGGTGATGGAGCACATCCTAGAGGGCCTCGCCCTACGGAGGCCGGACGGGGCGACCTAGGAGCCCGGGCCCGACCCTCAGGGGGGCGGCGGGGCGAGGTCTTCGATGCGGTAGAGGTGCGCGTCGGTGCGGATGAAGATCGCGCCGTCGGCGATGGCCGGGGTGGTGCGGATCGAGCCGTCGAGCTGGTTGACCGCCAGCTCTTCGAAGCGGTCCCGGGCCGCCACCACCACCGAACGCCCTTGGACGTCCCAGTTGTAAATCCGCCCGAAGGACACCAGGGGCGACGCGTAGTATGAGCCGCCGAGGCGCTGGCGCCATACGTCCTCCCCCGTCTTCACGTCGACCCACGAGGCGATGCCGCGATCGCTGACCATGTAGAGGCGCCCCCCCACCAGGAGGGGGGTGGGGTTGGCGGGGACCTGCCAGTGGTAGCGCCATCGCACGTGGCTGTCGGTGACGTCCCCCTCGCCCCCCAGTCGGATCGCCAGCAGTTCCGGCTTCATGTAGCCGGTGGTGACGAAGGCCGTCCCCAAACCCACCACCGGCGCCGGTACGTTGGAGTACCCCTCGTGGCGAACCCGCCAGATCTCTTCCCCGGTGGCGGGGTCGTAGGCGCTGGTGTGGGCGGCGCCGGTGCTGATCAGCTGGGCCCGGCCCAGGTGGTGGATCACGACGGGGGTGCTGAAGGCCTTGCGGTGAGGCGGCTTTCGACCCTCCGGCATGTAGCGCTCGGCGCGCCAGACGATCTCTCCGGTGTCTTTGTTCCGCGCCACCACCAGCTGGGAGTCCATGGCGTCGCGGTTGGTGACGAGGAGATCCCCGTGAAGGATCGGCGAGCTGCCGGGCCCGACTTCATGGTCCTGGTCGAGGTCGTCGCGGCGCCAAAGGACGGAGGCGTCGGCGGTGGACAGGGCCGCCACGCCGTAGGTACCGAAGTGGACGTAGATCCTGCCGGCTTCCAGCACCGGCGTGGGGGACGCGTAGCTGTTTTCGGCGTGCCCCCGCTGCCACGACTCCGGGCGGAAGACCTCGACGTCGTGGAGCGTCTCTCCGGAGGCGGCGTCGAACCCCAAGAGCCGCAGCGAGAGCTCGTCTTCGAGGGCGGTGGTCAGCCAGATCTTGCCCTCCGCCACCACCGGCGACGACCACCCCCGGCCCGGGACCGCCACCTTCCACGCCACGTTGTGATCTTCCCCCCACTCGAGGGGCAGGCCGGTTTCAAAGGCGTGGCCGGAGGCCTCCCCGCGCAGCTGCCGCCACTCCTCCGCGAGCAAGGGACCGGAGAGCGACAGGCCGCCAAACGCCGGGCCGACGAGGCAGCCCACCGCCAGAGCGGCGGAGAGGAGGCCCCGAGGCCGGCGGCGGGGCGTAGGCTTCATCCCGCGGGCTCGCCGGCGTCGGCGCGACGCTCCGCCAGGATCAGGCAGCCGCCGTCACCGCCGCTGTTGTAGCCGAGGGAGAAGCCCAGGGGCTCGACGTCGGGACCGGCGAAAGCCGCTTCGAGGTCGTCCTGGTGCCATTGGGAGTAGGCGGCGAGGACGCCGGAGTAGCGGCCGTAGAGTCCGACGTCCCAGCGGTCCGAGGTGAAGGATTTGAGCGGCAGCCCCGAGTCGTCCTGGAGAATGGTTTGCCCCCGCTCCAGCACAAGCTTGCGGAAGTTCGAGAAGGTCGGCAGATGAGACAGGTACTCGGCGGACTTCATGTAGACGTTGATGGCCTCCTGCCCCCACATCAAGCCGCTCCAGGGGTCGTCGAGGAAGAGACCGTCGTCCGAGAGGTCTTGGGAAAAGTAATAGACCGACCGCAGGGGCGCCTGCGGGTCCGCCGCCGGCCGGAAGGTCACCCGCACCGCCGACGCGGTGGCGGCGTCGGGCTCCAGGGCGGCGATCTGGTAGGTCGTCGGATCGATGGTCACGTAGTCGAGGGACTCCGGCACCAGGCCCGCCCGCGCCAGGCAGATGAGGAGGATCGGCAACACGCCGTCGAAAGCACCGCCCTTGAGATCCTTGTCGATCTCGTTGCGAACGAAGTAGCCGGCCTCCACCAGCGACTCGAAGGGTCGGCGCAGACGTTCGAGGTCGGCCGCCAGAGCGTCCCCCGAGAACTGCTCGGGCATCGGCAGGTGGCCCGGGGCCTCGAGCCCCACCAGAAGGTAGCTGCCGGCGTCCGGGAAGAACTGGAGGACGCTGATCAGGTCCGGACCGCCGAAGGGATAGAGGACCGGCGCCTCGGGCGAGCCGATATCGGCAAGCTCCCCTTCCGCCCAGATCCCCATCGCTTCGAGGCGGGGGGCGATGGTCCCCCAGGCTTCGTCCATGAATCGGCCGTGCTCAGCCCAGGCGGGATCGAGCTCGGCCTTTTCCCCGTCGGGTAGCGTCCCCGCCAGGAGCTCCGACATGTTGCGCAGGCTGACGGGATCCAGGTGCCGGGCCGGTAGCCTGGAGTCCGCCGCCTCGAAGTCGGCGAAGGACCCCTTCTGCGGCGCGGGGGCGTCGGCGGCGGGGGTCTCCCCTTGACCGCAGGCGAGGAGCAGGCACCCCACGAGGGCGCCGGCGATCCAAAACGGGATTCGGCGTCGGGCCGCACCGGGGGCGACTCTACGGCCGGTTCGCGGGAGCAGGCTGGTCAAGGTGATCTCCAAAGTCGACTGGGCTCGGGCGATGGACGCGCCGAGGCGGATGCAGGCTAGTCGAAGGTCCCGGAGCCGCGGCGGTCCGCGGTCACCGAGGGCGACGCCGAACGGGGCGACAGCCAGTAGATCGGGAGCCCCAATAGTACCGTGGCCAGGCCCGCGAGGGACTCCCAAGGATGTTCCATCAGCGTCCATCCGACGGTGACGACGCTGATCAGCAGGAACAGGGCCGGGGTGAAAGGGTACCCCCAGGTCCGGTAGGGGCGGGGCAGATCCGGCGCTTTCCACCGCAGGTAGAAAACCCCGAACACCGTCAACGCCGAGGACGAGGCGAGGGCGAATTGGGTGTAGACAAGCAGGGTCTGGAAGCTGGCGGTCCAAATCAGCGCCAGGACGATGGCGCTCTGCAGGACGATCGCCGGGACCGGAATCCCCCGCCGGTTGGTGCGGGCCAGGGCGGCGAAGAAGGCGTAGTCCTGGCCGATGACCTGGGTCACCCGCGGCCCGGCCCAGACCATGGCGCTGATGGTGGACACCAGGGCGATGGACAGCATGGCGCTCATCAGCTGGCCGCCGCCGGGTCCGAACATGGCGGCCGCCGACACGTGGCCCACGTCGATCTTCCCCGCCAATTCGTCCATCGGGGCGGTCACCAGGAAGGCCCAGTTGAGCCCTACGTAGAGGGCCAGCACGATGGCGGTGGCCATCACCAGGGACCGGGGCACGTTGACTTCGGGACGGCGGACCTCTTCGAAGATGTAGGTGGAGGCGTTCCAGCCCGCATAGGCGTACATCACGTAGAGCAGGGCGACACCGAAGGGCGCACCGGCGACGACGCCCAGATCGTCCCAACTCGGCGCAAAGTCCACCTCCACCTCGGCGCGGAAAAACGCGGCGCCGATGAAGACCAGCACGAGCCCCACCTTGAACACGGTGGCGACGTTCTGGAAGACGCTGCCGAACCTCAGATTTCGCAGGTGGACCACCGTCACCGCCACCACCAGGAGGCTCGAAAGCACCTCTGGGGACCCCATGGGCAGCACCCGGTGAACGTAGCTTCCGAAGGCCATCGCCGCGAGGGCGATCGGCAAAGCGAAGCCCATGACGAAGGAGATCCAGCCCGCCAAGAAGCCCACCGACGGGTGATAGATACGGCCGAGGTAGTTGAACTCGCCGCCGGAACGGGGCAGGGCCGCCGCCAGCTCGCCGTAGGTGAGGGCACCGCACAGGGCGAAGACCCCGCCGACGATCCACAGCAGCAGGATCGCAAAGCCGGAGCGGATGTCCAGGAGTTGGAATCCGAGGCTGGTGAACACGCCGGTGCCCACCATGTTGGCCACGGCGATCGCCGTCGCGGTTGCCAGGGAGATTCGATCCCGGCCGGGACGGTCGGCCCTGGGCGGCGTCATGACCCGCGGGGTCCCGGGACGTCGATTGGGAGGATCAGTTCCCCAACACCGAAGCCGGCAGCGCCTCGTCCTGGAGCATCATGGGGATGTCCGAGACGATCGGATACACCAGCTGGGACGCTTCGCAGTAGAGACCCTGCTGGGCCACCGGCTCCTCGTCACGGAAGTGCTCGCGATACTTCTCCACCAGCAGGCGGCGCACGTCGTCCGGCAGCTCCACGAGCTCCAGCGTCCCTTGGGACTCGGGGCAGATCAGGATTTCGAGCAGTTTCGGATCGACGGCCATGGCTCCACCTCGGGACGATGATTCCTTGGGGGGACGATAGCACGGGGCCTCAGCGGCCGAGGCTCCAGATCAACACCAGGGAATTGGAACCGGGGTTCTCGTCGTAGATGTCGGCGTTGGAGAGGTGGTAGAAGAGCAGGCCGAGCTGGGAGCCGCCGGGTAGGCGGTAGGCGATCTCGAGTCCGGATCGGAACTCCACCACACCGCCGAGGTCTTTGCCGTCCCCCTGCTCATAGAGGGAGATGCCGGTCTGGGGGGTCACGGTCCAGCGCTCGCCGAGGGGCCAATCCCAGCGGAAGCTGAGGTACACCCAGGCGTTCTCGTCCTCGGTCCCCGCCACCCCCACCGCCGGTTCTATATCGAGGGTGAAGAGCTCGAAGGTACGGAAGCGATATTCGACGCCCAGCTCCAGAGGATTGTCATCGTTGACGGTGTCGTAGATGCCGCCGTAGAACGCCCAACCGTCGCTGGGCTCGTCCGCCGCCGCGGGGGTCGCCGCCAACAGCAGACCGCCGACGAGCACGAGAAGCGTCACCCACCCACACCGGCGGGGAGAGGACATCGCGGGGATCATGGACGAAGAGCGCGGTATCTCGAAACGCATGGGGGGCACCTCACCAGATGTGTACGAATGGGCGGTCGTGTCGTCAGCGGCCGAGGTGGGTTCGGGTGGCCGAGGGGGGTCACAGGTGGCCGCAGTAGATCCTAGGTCGCCGCGGTGGGTCGCGGGTACCCGAAAATGGCGCCGCCGAGCATAGCCAGTCCCCCCCTGGGTTTCAAGGATGGTTAGAATGGCGCCCCAACAGCGGCCAGGAGGATCCCATGTCGAAAGCGTCCGAGCGAGTCGAGCCGGCACGTGAGCGTGTCTCGGTGGTGGTCACCACCTTCAACGAAGAGCACAACATCGCCGATTGTCTCGATTCCCTCCTGTGGGCCGACGAGATTTTGGTGGTGGACTCCTTCTCCACGGACGATACGCCCAAGATCGTCCAGTCCTACGACCAGGTGACATTCATCCAGCGGACGTACTACGGCTCCGCGGCCCAGAAGAACTGGGCCATGGACGAGTGCAAGCACGATTGGATTCTGATCTTCGACGCCGACGAGCGCTGCACCCCGGCCCTGCGCACCGAAATCGAACGCCTGCTGGCGTCATCCCCGAAGTACGACGCCTACACCATCCGCCGCCGGGTCTTCTTCCTCGGCAAGGTGATTCGATTCTCTGGCTGGCAGCGGGACCAGGTGGTCCGACTCGTGCGCAAGGGCACGGCCCGGTATCCGAACCGCCGGGTCCACGCCGACATGAAGACCCGGGGTCCCGCGCCGCTGCTGCGCCACAAGATGGACCACTACATGGTGGAGGACTTCAGGTCCTACGCCCAGCGCATCGCCAAGTACAGCCACTGGGGAGCGTCCCAGGGCTGGAAGGAAGGGAAAAACGCCGGAGTCGCCGCGGTCCTCGGGCGCTCCGCCTGGCGCTTCTTCCGGACCTACTTTGTCCAATTCGGGATCCTCGACGGCATGCGGGGTCTCGTCTTCTGCATGCTCCAGGCCTACGGCACCTACCTCAAATGGTCCATCCTCTGGAGCTGGCGGGTGAACGAAGCCCGCGGCGTCGCCCCGGACCTGCCGGAGTTCGACGACAGCGAAGAGACATGGCAGGGGCTAGAGGAGCTGGATTGACTCCCCCGGCGGTGGCCCTCGGGTTCCGCCGCTCGCTTCCGCCGGCCTTAGGCGACCTGGACCTCCACATCCACCCCGGGGACGCGATGTACCGCTTCTCCCGCCGCCTGTGCAGGGGCGTCCATACCCAGGGGGTCCTCGAATACCTGCGTTCCGGCTACGCCGGCTACCGGGCCGTCGCCCAGGTGCTGGATCGACAGGCGGAACGCGCTGGAGCGGGGGGCTGGAACGACGTGGGCCCCGTGCTCGACTTCGGCTGTGGCCACGGGCGCCTGACCCGATTCCTGGTCCAGGGCCTCGACCCCGGGGACCTATGGTCGGCGGAGGCGGACCCCAGCGCCGTGGCCTTCGTCTCCGAGCGTTTCGGAGTCCGCGCCGCGGTGTCGCCGACGGATCCCGCCGACCTCCATCTCCGGCACCTCGGCGCCGAGCCCTTCGGCGCCATCTTCGCCCTGTCGGTTCTCAGCCACCTACCCCGGAACACCTTCGAAGGCTGGCTCGAACGCTGGCTCGGCTGGCTGAGGCCAGGGGGCGTGCTGGCCTTCAGCACCCTCGGCCCCTCGGCCCTTCTGCCGGGTCGTACCATGCCCGAGGCCGGTTTCCACTTCGAGCGCATGAGCGAGAGCAAGGTCCTCGACCTAGAGGACTACGGAACCAGCTGGGTCACCCCCGACTACGTCGAGGCCTTGCTGAAACGTCTGGGGGGCGGGGACCTCGCGGTCCGCCACCTGCCCCGGGCCCTCTGGCACCTCCAAGATCTCTGGTGGGTGATCCGAGACCCAGCCGTCCAGGCATCCCTCGACCGCGACGCCGCCGCCTTCGACCCCGGCCCCGCCGGCTATCTCGAAAGCCTGGATCTCACCCCCGATCGCAGCACCCTGACCCTTTCCGGCTGGGCCGTGGGGCGACCCGAACCGTTTGCGCCGGCCGCTCTGGAGATCGCCGTGGGGGACCGCCCAGCCGTCCGTCACCGCCCGGACATGCCGCGGGATGTTCTCCTGGGGGGCTGCGCCGTCCCTGCGGCGTCGGGCTTCGAGGTGCGACTCGACGCCGGGGACGTACCTTTCGGCGAGGACGAGATTCTGCGGGTTGAGGCGGTTGGACCCAACGGCGCCCGCCACGTCCTCCACCTGGGGGGCCTGGAGGCCGCCGACGCCTACCTGCGGCTTCTCGCAGCCAGCGGCGAGCGGGACGAGCTGCGGGACCAGGTGGACGTCTTCGAGGCCAGCGGCTTTGGCCGGCTCAGACGTCGCTGGATGGCCCTCAAGGGGCGTCGCCTTGGGGGGGCGTCTCCCCCGGGGCGGGCGCAGACGGCTGGCCCGTCGCAGGATCGCTGACCCGGACCTGGATCTCCCGAACTTCGCCCTCGATGTCCAGATGGGCATAGCGAAGGAAGAGAATGATGCTGTGCAGCTCCGGCCGCTCCGCCAGAATCCGCCGTCCCTCTTCGGAGTCGAGATCGAGGGGCTCCGCCGGGGCCGCCGGATCGATCCCCTCCTGGACCCAGAGTCCGCCGGATACCTGCTCGAACACGATTCCTTGCACCGTCACCTGGTCCCCCTGCTCCAGCACCAGCGGCACGATGGGGGGCGAAGCCCCGCGCTTGTCGATGCCCCAGGCGAAGAACAGGATGATCAGCGACAGGGCGAAAACCAGCGAAAACATCAAGAAGGTCGAGGGCTGACGCTCGAAGTGGGACAGGCCCCCTTCGATGCGGTCGAGCAGGCTGCGGTGCTCCCCTTCCAGGGCCACCCGCCGAGCCACCGCCTGCCCGAGGCTCGGGGGGGGCGCCAATCGCTCCAGGTGGCCGAGCCCCGTCGTAACCCGGCGCATACCTTCGTAGCGCAGACGCACGTCGTCGTCCTGCTCCAGCAGGCGTTCGATCTTCTCCCGCTCCTCGGGGCCCAGTTGGCCGTCGATGTAGGCCGAGAGCTGCTCTGCTTCTGCCTGCCGGGTCATGACGGCATTTTCTCCAGGACCACCCTCAGGCGGTCGCGACCCCGGGCGATGCGCGAGCGCACCGTCCCGATACGTACTTTTAGAATGTCGGCGATTTCATCGTAGCTCAGGCCCTCGATGTCCCGCAAAACCACCGCTTCGCGGAACTTCGGCTTCAATTGGCGGAGGGCTCGTGCCACCATCCTGCCTGCGTCCCGCGCCAGGGCGCGGTCCTCGGGCCCCCGCCGACCCTCGACGAGCTGGACCCCCTCCTCCTCGTACTCTTCCGCCAGCGGCCGGGTCGGATATCGCTTGCGTCCCAATTTGCTGCGGCAGTAGTTGAGGGTGATCCGGTAAATCCAGGTCTTGAGGGCCGCCCGGCCGTCGAAGCGGGCCAGATGGCGATGGATGCGTATGAAAATCTCCTGGGTGAGGTCTTCCGCCTCCTCGGCGTGGCTGGACATGCGGAAGCAGAGGTTGTACACCATCGGGCCGAAACGAGCATAGATCTCTTCGAAGGCGGAGGCGTCGCCGTAGCGATGGCGTTTGACGAGGTCGAGGTCGGGGGTACCGCTCAGGTTCCGAAGGTCGGCGGCGCCCCCCACCGCCCCGGGCTCGGCGTTTCGACTCACCATCCCCGCCCCCGTCCCACCGCCGCGCCCGGGGTTGGGGTCCGCGCCGTCCCCGGATGGGGGAAGGAGGCGGCCTGTGGCGGGGTGGATCTAGCCATGTCCGGGCTCGTTACCGAGGGCTGGTGTCTGGGTCGAAGCGGGATCGCGGGGTCTCGGTGCCCCTCGCCGAGCTTGGACCCGGCAGAGGGCGTTCTGGTTCCCGGCGGGCTCACCGCGCCGTCGCCTGACCCGGCCCCGACAGGGGTTCCTGCCCATAGTAGGCCAGAATCCCGTCCACCAGCGCTTCCGCTACCTGCTGCCGGAACGCCCGGGTGCGCAGCAGCCTGCGATCCTTCGCGTTGTTCATGTTGCAGATCTCGAAAAGAAGCTTGGTGGGGACCGCGTTGTAGCGAATCACCGCGGGGACGAAGGGCCGGCAGCGGCGGCAGCGGATGATCCGGTCCCGGACCGGCTTCTCCTTGTGTACCCCCAAACCCCGTTTCCGGAAGCTGCGCATCAGGTGATCCGCCAGCTCCCGGGAAAACGCCTCGCTGCGGGTCCGCTCCTTCCAGCTGAAGCTGACCTTCGGGCGCTCCTTCACTTCCTTTCGGGCACGGTAGATCCGATCGCTCTTTCCGAAGGTGCCGCTGGTCAAACCGGTGGCGGGCACGTAGGCCATGGCCCCCCGCAGGCTGCTGTGGAGGGAGTCGGCGTGGATGGAGATAAAGACCGTCTTGGCGGGGTCACTGTTTGCCTGAAGGGCCTTGGCGTACTTGCTGTTGGCCAGGTACCAGCGTAGGTGGGCCCCCACCCGGGTGTCCTTGATCGGGTAGGGCGGGTCGGTGAGCACCCGATGGCTGCGGGACCGCTCCAGCACGTCCCGGTCGGGGATTCGGTAGCCGCTGTCGGCGGCCTTGGTGGTGGGGACCACGGTGGCGGCGGTACGCTGCTCCAGGAGGGCCTTCACCCGCAGCATCACGTCGTAGACGTAGACGCTCTCCCAGGTACCTCGGTGGTCGACGCCGGGGTCGTCGCCGCCGTGGCCGGCGTCGAGGATCACGGTGATGCCTTCGAGGCGGGAGGCCCTCACGGTATTCGAGTACTTGGCCACCTCGGAGCGGTCCTGCTCCCATTCGAGACGCCGGGGGTCGTCGGCCGGCAGGTACTCCGGCAGCAGGAGATCCACCGGGACGCGGACCTCTTGTCCCACCGGCATGTCGGTCACATCCCGGATGCCGTTGAGACGCGCCAGCTCCTCCGCCAGCTCGTTGACGTCGTCCGCCAAGACCCGCCCGGTGAAGCGGACCACCACCGCGGAGTAGAGGGCTTCCCCCCGCTTCAGCCGGTACAGGCCATAGGCCCCACCGCTGGCGTCCCGTCCGTACTCGAGGGGTCCGGAGGCGATGGCCTCGGGGGGCGGCAGCAACGCTTGGAGGGCCGGGATCAGCAGCCGGCCGGGGATCAACACCACCTGCCCCGGCCGGATCACCTCGTCCGCCAGGGTGTTGGACATCACCACGTCGGACCAGGCGTCCCCCCGTCCGGTGAGCCATTCGCAGACGTGCCAGAGGCCCGCCTCGCTCGATCCCCGGGTGACCACGTGGCGCCATCCGCCGGGTTCCGGCCGGTCGTCAGGAAAGAGGGCCCGCAGAACCCGCAGCTTGTGACCATCGGTGAGGAGGGGGAAGGGAACTCGGTAGCGGACGCCGGCCTGGAGACGGCGACGGCCGCCGTTCGCCTGGGCCACGGAAGCCGCGAGGTCCCGGTCACCGGTGAAGCGCTCGGCAAAGGCGTACAGCCCTTCGCTACGCAGGGGTCTCGCCTGGAGGAACAGCTCCTCGCCCTCGAGAACCGCCACCTGGTTCTGATCCGCATCGAGGGGCACGCGGGTGGAGGCGGAACCGGAGCTCGCCAGGGCCAGAAGGCCTAGCCACAGGAAGACCCACGCCGCCGTCGACACGGGCTCACCGGGCCACCGAACGGACGATCCCCTCGCCGTCACCCTCGCGGGGCCTCCGCAGCGGAACCCGCCCCGGCCGAGGTTCGGAGGGGCTTCAGGTCGAAGCCGGTGGCCTGTTCGAACGCCCGGCCGACCCGCAGGACCGTGGCCTCGTCGAAGGGCCTGCCGAGGATCTGGAGGGATAGGGGAAGGCCGTCGTCGTCGAGGCCGCTGGGCACCGCCAGGGCCGGTAGGCCGGCGAGGCTGGCGGGGGCGGTGAAGCGGTCCGAGAGATACATCGAGATGGGGTCTTCGACCCGATCGCCGAGGCGGAAGGCCGCCGTCGCCGTGGTCGGGCAGACGACGACGTCCACCTGATCGAAAACGCTCGCGAACTGTCGCTGCATTGCCTCACGGACTCCTTGGGCTCGGCCGTAGTAGGCCCGGTGGTATCCCGCCGACAGCGCGAAGGTCCCCATCAGCACCCGGCGCTTCACCTCGTCACCGAAGCCTTCGCTCCGGCTGCGCCGAAAGAGGTCGCCGGAACCGTCGGCGTCGGTCACCCGACGACCATAGCGTACGCCGTCGAAGCGCGCCAGGTTGGCGCTGGCCTCGCAGTTGGAGATCACGTGGTAGCAGGGGACGGCGGCGGGTAGATTCGGGACGCTCACCGGTCGTAGCCGCGCCCCCAGGGATTCGAGGCGCCGCAGGCCCCGGCGCCAGACCGCGCGAACGTCAACCCCCAGGGCCCCATCGTCGATCTCCCTCAGCACCCCCACCCGCAGGCCACGGGCCCCTTCTTCGAGGCCCGAGAGGTAGTCCGGCGGGGCCGCCGGGGAGCAGGTCGAGTCCTCTGGATCGGGTCCAGCCAGCGCGCCGAGGACGAGGGCCGCATCGCGGACGTCGCGGCACAGGGGCCCCACCTGGTCGAGGGACGACGCGAAGGCCACCAGGCCACGCCTCGAAACCCGTCCGTAGGTGGGCCTCAGACCCACGACACCGCACAGGGCCGCCGGTTGACGGATCGACCCTCCGGTATCGGACCCTAGGCCCAAGGGTACGGCCGACGCCACCGCCGCCGCCGAGCCCCCGCTGGAACCGCCGGGCACGCGGTCCGGGCTCCACGGGTTGCGGGTGGGGTGGAAGGCCGACCGCTCGCAGGAGGAACCCATGGCGAACTCGTCGAGGTTGGTCTTGCCGATCACCACAGCGCCGGCGGCCCGCAGGCGGGACACCGCGGCGGCGTCCCGGGGGGACACAAAGTCGCCGAGGATCCGCGAGCCGCAGGTGAGCCTGTGGCCGGCGACGGCGAGGTTGTCTTTGACCGCCACCGGCACGCCGGCGAGGGATCCGGGGGCCACGCCGGCGGCCAGGCGTCGGTCCAACTCGGCGGCCTGGGTCCGCGCGTCGTCCGCCAGGACTTCGAGGAAGGCGCCGAGCCCCGGCTCCACCTCCGCGACCCGGACGAGGCAGGACTCACAGATTTCGAAGGCCGACAGCTCCCCCGCCGCAACCTGGGCGGCGATGGCAGCTGCGCTCAGACGCCAGGGCGCCTGGGGCGGGGACGACGTGGCTTCTGCGGTCACGGCGATCGACGGTCGTCGTCGGCCGGGGGGTCAGCTTTCGCCGCGGGTCCGGGGAACGACCACGAAGCCGCCTGCGTGCCGCGGTACGTTGTCGAGGACCGTGGACCGTTCGAGGCCGGCGACGGGCAGGTCATCGGCCTCGACGGCTTCGACATCCCCCGCCCCCGGCTCGGCGGCTGCGAAATGCTCCAGCTCGCCGCAGAAGGCGACGATCTCCGCCATCTGCCGGCCGAACGCTGGGACCTCGTCCGGATCCAGGTCGAGACGGGCCAGGGCGGCGAGGTGGCGGAGCTCTTCAGGTCGCATCGAATGGATGGCAAGGTCGTCCGGCGACGGAGGACCCTCCGCGGAAGATGCCGGACTTGCGATCGCCGGACGCGCCGCCGCCGCCGCCCGCCAGGC
>JBCDIS010000198.1:0-12793 GCA_038748685.1 Acidobacteriota bacterium
CCCGCCCCCCTCCTAGGTCTCCAATCCTTCTTCAGCGGACACCATGACTCTCCGAAGCGCCGGAGTTCTACTCCTCGGTCTGCTCGCCGCCATCGGCTGGTCCTGTGGAAAAGAAGACTCCACACCCGCCTACCGAATCGTAGACCGCTGGCTTGAAGAGCCGGAGACCCTCTTCGGCGGCAGCGCCATATCCGAGGAGCGAGTCGCCTTCGACTGGTCCTTCGAAACCGAGGAGGACCTCGGCCCCTGGCGCATGGACACGGCGGCGGATCGCCTGGAGATCGCCAACCGCAGGCTGCACGTCCGATCCTCCAAGCGCTTCAGGATGATTCGGACCGAGTCGATCCAGGCCGCCGACCTGGACGTCATCGAGCTCCGACTAGGGGGTCTGCGGGGGGCTCGGACGGTACTCGAATGGCGGCGTATGGAGGGGGAAAAGGCCGTGCCCGGCGGCAGGATCAGCATCTCCGCCCGTGAAGGCATGGGGCGCAACCCCCGAACCTATCGCTTTGAGGTCGCGGAGGACCCTGAGTGGCGGGGTGAGATCGTCGACCTCACATTGATCCCCACCACCGCCACCGAGCAGGACGTTTCGGTTTGGGGCCTGACGGGCCTCGGCTACGAACTGATACCCGACCGCCTGACCAGCGCCGTGGGGCGTTCCTGGAAGTTCGAAATCGAGGGGGAGGTGAGAACCTGCGCCCTGGGCCTTCCCGGTATCCCTCAAAGCCGGCGCGTCGACCTGCCCACGAACGCTAGGTTGAGGTTCGGCTACGGCATCCCAGGGTCCGTCCGGCAGCCGGTGACCTTCCGCGTCGAGGTGACAGGGACCAACGGAAATGTGGCGCTGTTCGAGTCGACCCTGGAGCCGGAGGACGCTACAGGGTGGCACGAGGGAACCGTCGACCTCTCGTCCCTAAGCGGTAAGGAGGTGGAAATCCAGCTCTCGACCTCCACCCCCGAGACCCTGGATCCTCTCTCCGGCATTCCGGTGTGGGCGCACCCTGAAGTCCAGGCCCTGGATCGGGAGCCCAGGCCGCCGAACGTGGTTCTTGTATCCCTGGACACCCTCAGGGCCGATCACATGTCCCTCTATGGGCATAGCCGCCCCACCACGCCCCTCCTCGACGCCTGGGCCGGGCAAAGGGCCGTCACCTTTGAAACCGTCACCGTTGCCGCTCCTTGGACCCTCCCGTCCCACGTTTCGATGCTCAGCGGTCTCGATGCCCTGAGCCACGGGGTCAACTACGCGCGGCCGGTCCCAGCGTCCCTAGATCTGCTGGCGGAGCATCTCCGCAGCGCCGGCTACGTCACCCAGGGGATCACCGAGGGGGGATACCTACATCCACGGTTCTCCTTGACCCAGGGCTTCGACCGCTACCGTCACGAGGTCCCCGGCGTCAACTACGAGGACCGGATGGAGGCGGGAATGGACCGCGCCCTGGCGTGGCTCGACGACCACGCCGATTCGGCTCCCTTCTTCCTGTTTTTCCACACCTACGAGATCCACGATCCCTACGTCGGTAGACAGCCTTGGTACCGGCAGTTCGGCGGCGCCGAGGAGACGCCCCCCATGGTGGCGACCCGCAGCATCGCCGAAGAGGAGGCGGACGGTTACCGCAGCCGTAGGGAGCACGTCCTGAGGGTGCCCGGCCAGGCCGACGAGGTCTTGCCCCCGGGTGATGCCGGCATCGAGCTCGTAGAACGCCTTTACGACAGCAGCATCGCCTACGCCGACAGCCAGCTGCACCGACTGCTCGAAGCCCTCGACCGACTCGGCGTGGCCGACGACACCCTGGTGGTCATCACCAGCGACCATGGAGAGGCCCTGGGGGCCCACGGCTTCGCAGGACACGGCCACCTCTACGATGACAATCTCCTGGTGCCGATGGTGGTGGCCTTCCCCGACGGCCGGGGGGCCGGAAGCCGGATCGACAGTCCTGTCCGGTCGGTGGACATCCTGCCGACTGTGCTGGAGGTGCTGGGGCGGGATCCTGACCCCGGACTCGACGGCCGCAGTCTGACGGCCCTCCTCGACGGTAGCGGCGCCGGATTCCCGCAGGAGGCCTGGACCTACAATGCGCTGTCGAACCACGGAACCGCCGTACGGGTGGGACAGCGCTGGAAGTATGTATTCCAGGACGTCCCCTGGCCGCCCACCGAAATACGGGACGAGCTCTACAGTCCCCGGGACGACGAAGCGGAGGAAGTCAACCTCGCCCATCGGCCCGAGAGACGAGACGACCGGAACGCCTTGCTGCAGAGGGTTTCAGAACGTCTACGCAGCGAGAAAAAGGGTCTGCGCATCGATTTCCGAAACGGGACCGACGCGAACGTGGGGGGAGTGCTCTTCGGCTCATTCCTCAAGAAGAACTCCGTCAAGACCCCGGACGTGAAGACCCCGGTGCTTTGGAAGCCCGGCAGAATCCACTTCACCATTCCCGCCGGTCAAAGGTACAGTCTGTTCGTGCAGGACATCGTCAGCGACTCCGTCGACCTTCGCCTGTCGACCTGGTCGGGGTCCCCCGCGGGCCACACCTTCGACCTCGACGATCTGGCCGCGACCCCACAGGGGTTCGCCTGGAGCTCCGACGCCTTCACCCCGGCCCCACTGGCGGCGAACGGCAACCTGGAGGGGGACACGGGCCTTGTCTTCCACTGGTCCGGCAACCGCGACGTCGAAACCGCAGACCCGAGCGAAGAAGATGTCGAGCTTCGCCGTCGGCTGGAGGCCCTGGGTTACATCGGCGGTTGACGCCGACGTACGTTCCCGCCCCAGCGCGAGGCCGCGCACCGCCACACGACCCGTAGCAAATCCCAAGCATTCGCTTCCGCTACCGCAGAAGAATCGCGGCGCCCCAGTCAGGGCGCGAGAGCTCAGGAGACAGGACATGCAGCTGGTGACCCCTCAAACACCCCGAAACGCCCCGTCGCTCGCCGGTCGCCTCGGCGTGGCCGCAGCCGGCTTGGCCCTGACCGCCGCCCTGGCGGGTTGCGGTACCGGGCAAGGTACCGACGACGCGCCACCGGCCGCCGCCGGGGAAGACAGCCTGAACGTGGTGTTGGTCCTAGTGGATGCCATGCGCGCCGATCGCCTCGGCCCCTACGGCTACGACGCGCGGCCGGTGACCCCCAACCTCGATGCCATGGCCGCCGAGGCGGTGGTGTTCGAGCGGGCCGTCAGCCAGGCCGGCTGGACGGTGCCGTCGGTGGCTTCGCTGTTTTCGGGGGTCGACCCGCAGGCCCACAAGGTGCTGAAGTTCATCGACAGCAAGGCAGAAGCGGGGCAGGACGGCCACGCCGACAAGCTGACGGTCATGATGGAGAGCCTCTCGGACGGGCACACCACGGTGGCGGAGAAGTTCGCCGAGGCGGGCTACCAAACCCAGGCCATCGTCAAGTCCGACGTGGTCAGCGCCGGCCGCGGCTTCGACCAGGGCTTTGCCGACTTCGAGTTCGTCTCGGAATGGCCCAAGGCCCACCTCCAAACCGGGGAACAGCTGACGGACCGGGCCCTCGAATGGCTGGAGACCGGCCGCGACGGCAGCCCCTTCTACCTTTACCTCCACTACATGGACGTCCACTCGTCCTACATGGCTCCGGCGCCCTGGTACGGCAAGTACGCAGAGGGGATCGACAGCGACTGGGATGGATCCCACATGCAGGTGGTGCCCTTCCACGATGGCGACGAGATCCCGACGGAGGCGGATATCGAGAAGCTGTGGGCTCACTACGACGAAGAAATCGAGTATTGGGACGATCAGTTCGGCCGCCTTCTGGACGCCTTGGAGGCGAAGGGCATGATGGAGAACACCATCGTCGTCTTGGTCGCGGACCACGGCGAGGCGTTCTACGAGCACGGTGAGTTCTTCCATTCAGACCTCTACCAGCAGAACATCCACGTACCGCTGATCCTCCGCATGCCGGAGGTGGAGCCCCGCCGGTTCGACCACTGGGTCGAGCTGACGGATGTGGGGCCGACCCTGGCGGAGCTGACGGGTGTCGGCGTCGCCGAGGAGTGGACCGGGAAGAGCCATGCCGCGGCGATTCGGGGCGGCGAGCCGGTGGTCCGCCCGGTCTACAGCGAGTTCGCCGGCAGCCGCATGCTGATCGAGCCGGAGACGGGCCTCAAGCTCCTCACCGGCAAGGAACGCGGGGACGAGTTGTACGACCTGGTGGCGGACCCCGGCGAGAAGACCAACTTGGCGGAGGAGCGGCCGGAGGATCTCGATCGCCTCAAGCGCATGGCCCACCGTCGGTACGTCGAAGCCAAGCAGCTTTCAGAACGGTTCCCCAAGGCCGATCCCTCCGAGCTGACGGCGGAGCAGATCGAGGCGCTCAAGTCCCTCGGCTACCTCGGTAACTGACGGGTGTCGGTGGTCTCCGCCCTGCGCCGCCTGCTCCCCGGCTCAAAGGCCAGGGATCTGCGGATCGAGCGCTACGCCTCGTACCAGGATTGGCGCGACGGTGAGGCCCGACGGCAGTCGGCGGACCAGCGGCGGCGGGCCTACGAGGTTTCCCTCCTCGATCGGGGGGAGACCTTTGACGTTGAAGGGGAGTGCTACATCTGCCGCGGCCCCCGAAGCCTGGCGGTGGACTACCTCTACGCCTACCCGGTGGACGGTCGCCAAACCCCTAACTGGCGGGAGCGCTTGGTATGCCCCACCTGCGGCCTCAACAACCGTATGCGAGCAGCCCTCCACCTGCTGAAGACCCTCGTACCGTCGGCCGATCGAGACGCCTCGGTGTACCTCACCGAACAAACCACGCCCCTATACGAAGCCTTCGCCCGCCGTTTTCCGAGCACCGTGGGTAGCGAGTTTCTCGGCGACGCCTTCGGCCCGGGCGAGCTGGGTCCGAGGGGTCTCCGGCACGAGGACCTGACCCGCCTCTCTTTCGGGGACCAGAGCTTCGATCTGGTGGTCTCCTTCGACGTTTTGGAGCACGTTCCCGCGTACCTGACCGCCTTTGACGAGATTCTCAGGGTACTGCGCCCCGGCGGAACGCTGTACTTCACCGTCCCCTTCCGAGTCGACCGTGGTGACAATCTGGTGCGGGCGCGCCTCGCCGCGGACGGCTCCCTGGAGCACCTACTCGAACCGGAATACCACGGGGACCCGCTGGTGGAGGAGGGATGCCTCGCCTTCTATCACTACGGCTGGCAGCTCCTGGACGACCTCCGCAGCCTCGGCTTCGTCGACGTGGCCCTGACGGTCTACTGGTCGCAGTGGTTCGGCTACCTCGGACGAGACCAGCTCGTGCTCACCGCCGCGAAGCCCGAGTGACGACCGCTAGACCCCTTCAGCGGAAAATGGTGTCGATACCCATCGCCTGCTTGCGGGCAAACTTGGGAACCAGCTTCGAGTCCCACCGCCGGACCAGCGGGTAGACAACGGCCAGAAGGCGCACCGTGATCACGCGGTCGAGGATTCGGTAGCCCCGCTGGCGGCGCGCCAACACCGCCAGCAACCACCGCAAATGGGTCCGCTTGAAGGGGGCGGTGGAGAAGTCCAGGTGGACGGTGTATCGGGGCTTGCGGGATCTGTCCTTGTAGCTGCGACGCAGGGCGAAGAGCCGTTCGGCGAGCTGCTCGTCGTAGGGGCCGAAGTAATACTCCCGGGCGACGGCGAGGATCTCGAAGGTTTGCAGCTGATAGTCGAGATCCTCCACCGGCAGACCGAGCCCGTCCGCCAGCTCCCGCATGCGGCGGATCTTGTCCAGGGCGCCGTAGCCCTGGCGGATCGTCGCCTCGGCGTCCTCCACGAAGCAGCGGAGAAACTTGCGCATCGGGTGGTTGATCAGGATGCGATCCCAATAGACCGCCAGAAGGGGAGGGATCCGTAATCGACGGAAGAAGACTTTCTGCCGCGCGAAGTCGTCGATGTAAAGGAGCTCCTTGATCACCTCGTCCGACAGCCTCAGCAGCTCCACGAGATCCGCCGCCGCACCGGGGAGAGCGCGGCGCCGGTGGAAGGCGGCAATGGCGTCCTCCGTCGAGGCCCGGTCGCGGAACAGAGTAAGCGCAACCTCGACGTTGATCTCGTTCCAAACGGAGGAGCGCCGCACGTAGGTGAGTCGACGGAACTTCGTCCAGCCGCCGGTCTGGCACCAAACCGAGACGCCCACCACGTTGCGGGCTCCTCGGAGGGACTCCCGGTGGGCCTCCAGGTCCCAGCCGATGAAGGACGGATACTCGCCGCAGCCCTCGTACTCCCGGCGGGCTTGGATCTCGAAGATCTTGGCGTGGTCACTGCGAAAGAACAGCTTGTTCAGGGGCAGGAAGCGAAAGAAGTCGCTTTCACCGGGCTTCATCGAGATCACCAGATTCGGGCTGTCGAGGCCGCCGAAGGTGCGGTCGAAGGTGTTCCGATTCCAGATCAGGTCGCCGATGGGGTAGGCGCCGACGCTCCAGGTACGGAAGACCAGCAGTCGGCGATGGCGCTCGAAGAGCGGCAGCAGGCGCTCCAGGTACCGCCGGGCGAGCTTGGGGGAGTGGACCACCAACTCGCTCCGGAAGTCCCCCGCCACGTCGAGGCCGTCGCTCTCGCCGATCCTGAGGATGATGCCGCCGAGGGCCGGGAATGCGATCAGGAGATCTTCGAGGGCCCGTTCCAAGAAGTCGAGAATCCGCCCGTGGTCGCGGCCCAGGAGCCGATCCAGGGTGGGATTGAAAAACATCAGGTCGGTGGTGAGGAAGACCTTCAAATCTTGGCCGGCGGCGATTTCGAACAGCCCGGCGAACTCCTCCCGGAACGCGGAGATGCGGGTCCGCAGATCGGCGGGGTAGGCATCGCAGTCCGTCAAGTGGGCGACGTCGTCCAGGGTGACGGCGTTGAAGCCGAGCTGCGACACCCGGCGGGCGAAGCGTTCGAAATCGCGGCGGATCTTGGCGAATCGACGGCGGCGGACGTCGCCGTCGCGGGAGAGGCGCTCGAAGGGGATCTTCGACCAGTTGACCCGCTTTGGACCGGAACCGCGGAAGAAGGGGCCGATGCCGTCGATCAAAAAGAGCTTGGGGGCGTTCACCGCCGGCGGGCCGGCGGCATCCCTGACGGCGGGGTGGGAGGGGTCAAAGATAACCCAGGGCCTCCAGTTGACGCCTCAGCTCGTCGTCCCTGGCCTCGGGGGCGTCGCTGGAATCGGCGGACACCCCGGGCCACCAGATCTCGAGGCCCCGAAAAGCCGTCGCGTTGGCCGGCGGGGCATCGGAGGGGGTCCAGTCCTCTCCATCCCAGGAAAGCCACAGGGGCCGATCGCGGAGCTCCGCCAGCCGCTCCGGCTCGAGGGGGAAGGCACGGAGATCACCGTCGCCGCCGATCGCTTCGATGCTGAAGGGGGAGGCGCCGCCGCGGACGGCGACGACGCTCAGCCGAAACGAGGCGCCGGCGGGGATCTCGAGGTCGACCCGCCGGCGCTCCGCCCAGCGGATCCACGGCCCCCCGAGGTCGACGGACTTGAGGGAGCTGCGGCGGATGGCGGGACCCCGGAGGGTGACCGGGAAAGGCGCGCTCCCGGTGTGGAATCGTAGCTGGAGACCACCTGGGGCGTCGGCGAACGTGTCCCGAAGGTGTCCCCGCCAGGCATCCACTTGATCGGATCCCTCGACGGCGACCGTCTCCTCGGGATCCTTCTCGAGGTCGAAGACCCGCTCCCGACCGTTCAGGGGGGCAAAGACCGTATCGTTGAAGAGGTACTTGAGCTGGTTGCGCAGCCGCAGGCCGATGCCCCGATTGCCGCTGGCGACGTAGGTCCAGGCCTCCGGCGGGAACGGGGCGTCCGGGTCCGCCATTACGGGCGCCAGGGATTGGCCGTCGAGTCCCCCCGGCGGCTCGATCCCGAGCAAGTCGAGGAGCGTCGGTACGATGTCGATGGACCTCACCTGCCGCTCGACCCGCGTACCCGTTGGGACCCCCGGCCCCGCCATGATCAGGGGCACCAGGACGTTGTCTTCGTAGAGGTAGATGTGCCCCGTCAGTCCGTGTTCGCCGAGGAGCTCCCCGTGGTCCGAGGTGAACACCACCAGGGTCCGCTCTGAAAGGGCCAGCTCGTCCAGGCGCCCCAGGAGCTGGGCGAACGCTTCATCCGCATAGGCGAGGCAGGAGTCGTAGAGGTCGTAGGGGAGGTCCTCGTGGTCCTCCGGCAGGGCGACGGGCTCGGCCCCCGCTTCGGGAATCAACTGGAGCTCCAGACGACGCTCGAAACCGTCCCGCTGCCGCTCCTCGGGCCGGTAGACCCGCAGCCGGGCTTCGGTGCCGGCGTGCTCGCTCCACTGGTCGAACCAGGGCTGCCGCCCCCTAGACCGCCGGTGCATCTCGTAGGTATGAAAGAAGAGGAAAAAGGGGATGTCGGCGTGCTCGTCGAGCCAGGACAACGCGTGGCCGAGGCCGCTGCCCAGCTCCTGGGCGTCGATATCGCCGTCGGAAATCTGGTCGAGGGGAAGGAGGGTGGGGTCCCGGGTCCAGTAGCGGAACCGGTCAAAGCCCTGGTCCAGGCCATAGCCTGGACTGAGGTAGCCGCCACCGGTCACCCCCAGAGTCCGGTAGCCCCGGGCCCGCAGGAGCTCCGCCAGGAGGTCGAGCCCCTCCGGCGCGGGCATGTCCAGCTCGACCCCGTGGCGGAACGCCTCCAGGCCGGTGAACATGGAGACGTGGGACGGCAGGGTCCACGGTGCGGCGGCCACCGCCTGGTCGAAGACCGTACCCCGTTCGGCGGCCCAGCGATCGAGGTTCGGCGACGTCGGCCGCGGATTCCCGTAGAGGGACATACGGTCCGACCGGAGGGTGTCGTAGGAGATCACCACCACGTTGACGGGACGGTCACCGACCACGGGACCCACCACTTCCGGATTGGCCCACAGGGGGATGCCGTCGATCCCGGCGATCCCCTCCCGCGGCTCGGGGTTGCGCAGCTCCAGCTCGACCTCCTGGCCCGCCAGGGATTCCAGGTCGAGGCTCATGCGGCGCCACGAGGGTATGTTGCCGGGGGTGCGGGCGACCTCGGCCCGCAGCAGCTGAAGGGTCCCACCGCCCTCGGTGTGGGCGACGACCTCGAAGGTGACGGGGCGCTCGTTGCCGGCGAGCACGCCGTAGGCGAAGCGCAGGCGGGCGGTGGCCGGTACCTTGACCCTTCGGCGCAGGCTCAGCCCCGGCAGGGACACCAAAGCGGACCGCACATCGTCGTCCAGCTCCACCCGCCAGGGCCGCAGTAGCTTGGGTTCGAGCTGCTCGATCCGCACCTCGTCCCGCTCGACGTCGATGCGACGCAGGGTGGTGTTGCCTTCGAGGGTGGTGACCTCCAGGCGGAGCCGATCGATCCGCGGGCGCCACTGGGGATGGTCCCCGAGCTCGAAGGACAGCCGTTCCCATCGCCGCGCCGAGGGCCGCAGGGGGAGGCCCAGGGCGCGGCTGTCGTCGAAGGATTCGTCGGGCCCGGCCCAGTAGAGCCTCAGCTCGGCGGCACCGGACGTGCGGGCGCGGACGCTCACCGCCGCCAGGCGCTCGCCGTCCTCACCCAGATCCACGTGCTCGAAGACCAGCGGCTCTTCAAATCGTTCGAAGTGACGATAGCCGTCGTAGATCCGGTGGTGGCGACCTTCCACACTCCAGGTGGGCTCTCGGTTCGCCTCGGTGTCGAAGCGATTGCGGAAGACGGCCCGGCGCTCCACCACCTCCCCCCGCTCCAGCCGGCCCAAGGGCTCGTCCCCGAGGAGATAGTCGACGACGCCGGGATGGACCTCCTCGCCGCCGCAGCCGATGAGGAGGGCGACGCCCAAGAAAAGCCCGAGGGCCTTCCCCCCGAGGGGATGGCTCAGCTCTGGGAGACGGAAGCGCGGGCGCGTGGACATGGATGGATTTCACCGGCCGACGCCGGACCCAAGGTCGTATCTCGCGTGATCGTAGCCCACCGCGTCGGGGCGGGCAAGGCGGCGCCTCGGCTCAGCTTTCCGCTCATGGGCCAACGGACCACGGACCTCCGCACCCTCAGAGAACCAGGCTCCGCTCGAGGTCCATCAGCCGACGCCGTGCCATCGCCAGGTTCGCTTGGTGGCGCTCCAGGGCAACGTAGAGGAAGAGGTGACTGCGCTCAGATAGGGGACGGATCAGGTGGTACTGCTCTCCGAGGGTCACGAGGATGTCCTCGATCGAGTCTTCGATGCCGAGGTCCTTCATGACGATCATTTTCGCCCGCACCACGTCGACGTTGGCGGGCCCCGCGATCGACAGATCCAGGAGGGCCCCTCCGCCGACCTGGCCGAGATTCTCGCCGGTCTCCAGGCTCACCAGGGCAACCCCGATGGCGCCTCGGATGTCGAGGGCCTCCCGCAAACACGAATCGATGCCGTCAGGGCCGGCAAGGGATGGCGGGTCGTCGGAGGCCTGGGGGGTAGCCGGGGCCGGGGAAGCGACCTTCGCCTCATCCTTGAGCTGCATGGCTTCCATGAGCAGCTGATTCAGCGGCGAGGTGATGGTCCTCAGCTTGGGCTCGACCCCGGGGTGGAGCGCGAGTCGCGCCCCCTCGTCCCAAGCCAGTAGCTCTAGGGCGGCGCCGTCCCCCCTCTTGGGTCCGAGCCGAGCGTCCATAAGGATTCCGGCGCGAAAGAGGAGATCCCCGTGGCGCCCATTTGAAGAGACCTGGAGGCGGCAGGTCTTTTGCTCGAGGGCCAGGAGTTGGACGAACCCAGCGAGGGTGAGGCCGACGATGTGGCTCCGCTCCGATTCGACGGCGTTGCGGATCACTCCGACCAGACGGGAAAGCTGGACGGGCTTCTCCAAGTAGCTGAACGCACCGTAGTGAATGACCTCGGTTTCGAGCCGCGGATCGCCGAAGGCGGTGACGATGATCACCGACCCCGGGAATCCACGGTCCCGCAGCTCCAGCATGAGTTGAAGGCCGTCCTTCTCCGGCATGTTGACGTCGCTGACCACGACGTCCACCGGCTGCCTGTCGACCCAGCTAAGCGCCTCGGCCCCGTTGCCGGCGGCCAGCACCTCGTAGCCCGGGCAGGTACTCTTCAACGCCTCGACGACGCTGATCCGGAAGAGATCTTCATCGTCGGCGATCAGGACGGTGGGTTTGCGGTCCATCGTCGCCCGGACCGTCGTCAGCTGAGCAGCATCCGGAGATCGTCCGCCGTAAGATCGCTCAACGGACGACCGTCCGCCTCCAGGATAGCGTCCGCCAGCTGGCGCTTCGAGCGCTGCAGCTCGAGGATCTTCTCCTCGACCGTATCCCTGGCGATCAGACGGTAGGCGAAGACCGGCTGGGTCTGCCCGATGCGATGGACCCGATCGATGGCCTGGGCCTCCACCGCCGGATTCCACCACGGGTCGAGGAGGAAGGCGTAGCCCGCGGCGGTCAGGTTGAGGCCCACTCCGCCGGCCTTGATGCTGATCAAGAACAGGTTGCAGTCGGGATCCGTTTGGAAACGCTCCACGACCTCACCCCGGTTCTTGGTGGAACCGTCGAGGTAAGCGTAGTCGGTTCCCCGGCCGTCCAGCTCCCGCCGAACGTACGCCAGGAGCTTGGTGAATTGGGAGAAGACCACCACCTTGTGGCCTTCCTCCAGCACCTCCGAAACGTGGGAGAAAAGGGCGTCCAGCTTGATGCTGCCCGCGTCCCCCCATTCCTCCTTCACCAGGCCGGGGTGGCAGGCCACCTGGCGGAGGCGAAGCAGCGCTTCTAGCACCTGGAAGGACGAGCCGGACATCCCCTGGCTCTCCACCTGCTCCAGCAGGCTCGCCTGGTAGTGGCGCCGGAGCTGATCGTAGAGCTCCCGCTGCTCGGGGTGGAGGGTGCAGTGGAGGGTCTGCTCGGTCTTCGGCGGCAGATCCGGAAGGACCTCGGCCTTGGTCCGGCGCAGGATGAACGGGCGCAGCCCCTGGGAGACCATCTCCAATTCCTTCTCGCTGGGGGTCCGGCCGCTAACCAGGGCCTCCAGGCGGGGTAGGCGTCCGAAGAGGCCCGGATTCAGGAACTCGAAGATGGAACCCAGCTCGCCGAGGTGGTTCTCGATCGGCGTGCCGGTGAGGGCGAGGCGATGCTGGGCGTTGAGCAGGCGACTCGCCTTGGCGGACTGGGAGTCCCGATTCTTGATCGCCTGGGCCTCGTCGAGAATGACGGTGTCGAATTCCACCGTCGCCAAGTAGTCGATGTCCCGCCGGAGGGTCCCGTAGGTGGTCACCACCAGGTCGTAGCTCGGAAGGGAGGCCCGGAGGCTTTCTCGATCCGCGCCGGAGTACTCCAGGACCTTGAGCTTTGGGACGAAGGCGGCCGCCTCGTCGCCCCAGTTGAAGATCAGGCTGCGGGGCGCCACCACCAGGAACGGCAGCTTCGTGGTCTTCTTCGGGGTCCGGTAGGCGAGGATCTGGGCCAGGACCTGGACCGTCTTGCCGAGGCCCATGTCGTCCGCCAGGACCCCTCCGAGGCCGAACTCCCTCAGGAATCCGAGCCAGCCTAGGCCCTGCCGCTGATAGCCGCGGAGCTCGCCGTTGAAGGCCGCCAGCTCCTTCTTCGGCTTGATGCTGTCGAGGTCCCGAAGCTTCTCCCGCATCTCGGCGAAGGGCTTGTCCACCGCCGGCGGCATGGTCTTGAGGAGGGTATCGACGATCAGCGCCTGGGAGGGCAGGAACCGAAGCCCTTCTTCCGAGGAGTCGTGGGCGAGCTTGGAGAGGGAGTCGTAGGTCTCCGTCCAGGCGGCGGGCAGCAGGCCCTGGCTGCCGTCCTCCAGCTCGATGAAGCGCTCTCCGCGGGAGACCGCTTCGAGGGCCCGGGCAGACCATCGACCTCTCCCGGG
>JBCDIS010000199.1:0-12622 GCA_038748685.1 Acidobacteriota bacterium
GCCAGGAGCACCGAGCCGGTGCATACCGAGGTCGTCAGCCGGGCCCCCCCGTGCTGTCGACGCAGAAACTCCAGGAGGACCCCGTTCTCCATCTCCCGTCGCGTTCCGAAGCCGCCGGGAACCATCAAAATGTCGAATTGTGGGGCCTCCGCGAACGAGACCTCCGCCACGGTCGAGGGGCCTTGGCTCGAGGGCACGGGCCCGGCGGCTTCGGCCATCGTCGTGATCGTCAGCTCGGGAACGTTGCCCCACATTTCCACCGGCCCGTAGACGTCTAGGGCCTCGAAACCCGGAAATAGGACGACCCCCACCCGCAACGTCGGAGGGGCCGTGCTGGAGGGGTCAGCGCTGGAGGGGGTCGCGCCGGAGGATGTCGATTCGCTCATCGTCTTTTCGTCCTGGGTTTGGGCCGCGGAGAGTGGATCTCCGGAATCGGAGTCGTGGGCCAGATCCTCTTCGTGCCGGGCCGACGGCCCAGTGCAGCTGAGCATACTGTGGACGGCCGCAGCCTGGAGTCCAACAAAGCAGGCGAAAACGATCGCCAAGGATGAAGTCAGGGGACGTGGGGACACGGCGGCTCCTCTCTTTCGCGAGGGTTGTCGGTCGGCGGGTTTCAGGCCGAGGCACGGGGCGTGGATTTCATCAGCCCTTGGTCGGTCCGGTGACGTTCCGCGGCCCCGTTCAAGCTACCGCTGCGCAGGAGAGATCGAGGACACCATGCAGACAACCCCAACGCTTGCGCAGCCAAGGCTCCCCCGCCGTGCAGCCAGCCCCCCGACGCCCCGAGGGTGACGGGGTCGACGGGCCTGCTGGCTGCTAGACTCCAGTCGCATTTCGCTTCGCATCCGCACCCATCGACGAGGAAGGCTGAATGAAGTACTGCCCCCTTTGCGGCAAGGAGTATCCGGACGGCGAGACCTGCCCCAAAGACGGTGCCGTGCTCGTCCTGACCCGGCCGGGCACCGAATTGATGATCGGCCAGGTGCTCAAGGGCTCGTACCGGATCGAGGAGCAGATCGGCCAGGGTGGGATGGCGGCGGTTTTTCGGGGCGTCCAGCTACCCTTGGAGCGGGATGTCGCCATCAAGGTCCTGCTACCGACCCTCCAGTCGACGCCGTCGATGATTCAGCGATTTTTCCAAGAGGCGAAGCTGCTGTGCCAGATGACCCACCCCAACGTGGTGCGGATCATCGATTTTGGCAATACCGAGCACGGCCTCGTCTACATGGTGATGGAGTACCTCAGCGGTACCACCCTGCGGGAAAAAGTGCCCGCCGGAGGTCTCAAGGCCCCCCAAGCGGTTCGGGTGATGCAGCAGATCTGCGACGGAATCGGGGCCGCGCACCGCAGCGGATTGATCCATCGTGACCTCAAGCCCGACAACATCTTCGTCGCCTCGGCCCCCGGGGAGCACGAGCAGGTCAAGATCCTCGACTTCGGTATTGCTCGGGCCGTCGAAGGGGAAGGGGCGCAGCAGACCCGCCTGACCCAGACCGGGCTGATCATGGGGACCCCCGGATACCTGGCGCCGGAACAGATCTCCGGCGGTACCGAAACCGACCTGCGGTCGGACATCTACGCCCTCGGCGCGATCCTCTTCTTCATGCTCACGGGCCGGCGTCCCTACGACGGCGACACGCCCCACGCGATTTTCATCCAGCAGCTGCAGGAACCCCTCGCCCTGGACTTTGGGCTCCTCAAGGACAACGGTGGCTTTGCCGAGGTGATTCGGCGGTCTATGCACCGGGATCCTGAACAGCGCTACCAGTCCGCCTTCGACCTCGTGGCGGACCTCGAACGGGCGTCCGGTGGCCCCGCGACCTCGGTGCTCCCGCGGAGGAGCGTCCCGACGGACTTTGAGGACGCGGCCACCGTGGCCCTGGCCAGCGACACCGCCGGGCTGGAGGCAACGAGGCCCGCGGATCGGCCGGAGTTCCCGACCCAGGGACAGCCCCAGGGCCAGGCCGGTGGGCGGGGCCCCTGGCCCATCGTCCTCGCGGCGGCCGTGCTGTTGGCGGTCCTCGGCGGCATTTGGTGGAGCTTCGGGCGGGGCCAGGACTCGGGCGGTGGAACGGCCGGAGGCTCCTCCACCGCCCGAGGCGTGACCTCGGAGCGAGTTTTGGTGGGGATGAGCGCCGCCTTTTCCGGTTCCGCCAAAGAGCTGGGCCGAGGTATGCGGACTGGGATCGAAGCGTGTTTCCAGGAGGCCAACGAAGGGGGCGGGGTCCACGGACGTAGCCTGGAGCTGGTGGCCCTGGACGACGGATACGAGCCCAGCCGTACCGTTGCCAACATGGCCGAGATGCTTTTCGAGCACCGGGTGTTCGCCTTCCTCGGCAGCGTCGGAACTCCTACGGCGGAGGTGGCGGTGCCCCTCGCCGTCGAGCAGGGGGCGCCGTTCGTCGGAGCGTTCACCGGCGCCGACCTTCTACGCACCCAGCCCCCCGAACGCCTGGTCTTCAACTATCGCGCGAGCTACGCCGAGGAGACCTCCGCCCTGGTGAAGTTCTTCCTAGACGGGCGGGGGTTGTCTCCCCAGGAGATCGCCGTCTTTGCCCAGGAGGACGGATTCGGGGACGCCGGCTACCGCGGCGTCGTCGACACCCTGGCAGAGCGGGGCCATACCGAGAGGGTCCCCCGCCTCGCCTACCGCCGCAACCGCGTCGAGGTTGGACCGGCGGTGGAGACCCTGCTCCGGGACCATCCGGAGGTCCGTGCCGTGATCATGGTGGCCACGTACCGGGCCGCCGCGGAGCTGGTGCGCCGGGTCGAGGACCGCGGCGGCGACCTGATGTTCGCCAGCCTGTCCTTCGTCGGCAGCCGGGCCCTGTCGGAGGCGCTGCGTGAGATGGGTCCGGGGTACGCGGAGGGGGTCATCGTGAGCCAGGTGGTCCCCCACTACGATTCCGCCCTCCCCGGCGTCGTCCGATACCGAGAGGCCCTCGCCGCCCTCTCCTCCACTGAGCAACCGAGCTTCGTCTCGTTGGAGGGATACCTCGCCTGCAGGACCTTCGTCGAGGGTCTATCCCGAGCAGGAGAGGACCTTTCCGTGGACGGCTTCGTCGCCGCCGTGGAATCGATGGCGGATCTCGACCTTGGCATCGGCGCCGATCTGCGTTTCGGACCGGACCGTCACCAAGCCACCGGCCGGGTGTGGGGTACCGTGCTCGACGGATCCGGTCGCTACCAGGTCCTGGACCTCATACCGGGGGGTTGAGGCGAAACGGGGGATGCGGCTCACCTTCGGAACTGACCTAGGAAGGTCAGTTCCGGAACTGACCTAGGAAGGTCAGCTTCAGAACTGACCCAGGAAGGTCAGGAAGCGGCGCTGGGAGTCCCCAGAGAAGGAGAGGAACCTGAGGCCGACTCCCCCGACGTCGTCCCGGCCGGCCTTGGTGTGGCGAACCACCTCAGCGACGCCGCGCACGTCGCGGGGATCGTCCGGCAGCTCGAACTCGAACTCGATCTCCGTCCCCAGCTCGTAGCGCCGGTCGGTGCGGATCAGCATGCCGGTGGATGACAGATTCTCGGTCTGGCAAAGGATCCGGTCGGCGGCATCGCCGATCTTGATCTCGAGTCGGGCGAGAAACCGGGCCGCCTTGCGGGGGGCGACGTCGAGGACGCTGGAGATGGTCTCCTGGATCCGAGCTTCGCTCGCTTCGAGGTTGATCGACTTGTTGGCCCCTCGGCCGATGAATTCGTCGACCCCTTCGGCCCCTTCCCCATTGGTCAGCAGCAGCAGAGGCGCCCGCAGGCACGGGCTGTCCGGACTCCGCACGCGGCCGAGGAAGTGGGTCAGCTCCATGTCCGGTAGCGGGTAGCGCACCAGCAGCATCTCGAAGCCCACCCGGGTCACCAGTTCCAGGGCGCCGGCGGCGCTCGGAAACCGATCGACATCGAACGATTGTCGATCGAGGAAAGGCAACAACTGCCGAAACTCGGCAGGGCTCACGCCAATGGCGAGCACGTTTCTCGTCTTGGGCCTCTGCATGTCGGTTCTCGGCACTCGGGAAGGTATGGAAGCGGCTCGCCTGAGGATCGGCGGTGACGGGCGGAACGCCCGGGGGCCACGCCGCGCCGTGGATCTTACTACGAGTGGCGCTCCGTGACGAGGTGCCGAGGGGCGGCGTCGGGATCGCGGAGTCGCCTTGTCCAGTCCTGTGAACCGTCGGTGCCGGGATGGGAAAAGCCACGGACGCCCTGCTACGCTTGGCGCGCTTCAAGACCACCCCATGAACCAAGCATCCCCACCCCTCGGATCTTCCCCCGAATCCCCGTCCATGCCCTCTTCGAGTCCAGACGACTGGCCCGCCCACGAGCCGCCTCCGGAGCCGCCGAGCGGTGATGACGCCCGTCTGCAGAGCTGGCTGAAGCGGATCCACGGTACGGTCGCAGACCTGGCGGCGGACCAGCGGGATCTACAGCGCCAGGTCGCCGCGCTGACCGAGATCGTGGAGGGCTTGACGACGGGGCCGCAACGACGGCCCTCCGCCGTCGTCCTTGCCCCTCCGCCGACGGTCCCGCCGCCGGACGGCGCGCTGAAACGGGTCTTTCGGAAAGCGTCGCAGTTGGTGTTGGGGCCGGTGCGTCGGGCCTGGCGCGCCGCCGAGCCCCTGGATCACCTGGTGACGGTCCCGGAGGAGGACCGGGTCGCCGACGTCTTCAAGCTCGGCATCGTGCAGGAGGTGGACGACCTTGAAGCCCCTTTGGAGCTGCCCCCCGATTGGCGGCGGCAGGCGGATTTGGTGGAGCATTTTCGCTGGGACCGGGCCCGGGGTCTCTACCGGCTGACGAGCCCCCAGGGGGAGACCCTGGACGAGGGCAAGGCTGAGGACGCCGCGGCCCTTCGGGCTGTGACCCGCTCCCACGTGGCCCTGGGGATTCCAGCCCGGGGAGCCGCCCTTCCGACCGTCCCCTCCGGAATCCTGCGGCTGGCGCTCCTGGCCATGGCGGCGGAGGGCCTTCGGTTCGTCCTCGTGCGGGTGGCGAGGGGGAACGGGCACGAGACGGAGATACCCCTAGCGCGGTGGACCTATTGGAGCCCCGAACGGGGCTTTGACCCCGCCCGCATCGCCGACGCCGGCCACGGCCGCGCCCTGGGACGAACCCTGCGCTTCGGGGTCGCCGGTGCCCGCCCCGGAGCTCCGGGGCGTCGACAGCTGATGACGTCGCTGCGCCAGGTGATGGGAACCTGGCTGCCGAGGGGATCCGCGAGGGCGGTGCGCCGTCATCCTACGGCGACGGGCCTGCCCCCGGTAGGCGACGGCGGGAGCACCGCCATCGTCATCACAGCACCCCTTGCCCAGGGCTTGGACCGGCTGACGGCGTCGATCCTGAACCATCTGGGTGGGGATCGGACCCTGGTGATCTCCCTCCAGCCCGAGGGGACGTCGCCGGCCCACCGTCTGCTGGACCTGACACCCCTTTGCCCGAACGTCTTCCCCCTGGCGGACGCCTTTCCCGAGCCGCTCTTTCCCTCCGACCTGCTGCCGTCCCAGCTGGCCTGGCTTCTCCGTCGTCACGGCGTTGGACGGATCGTCCACCTCGGCACCGGAGCGGGGGTTTTCGACCGGGCGGAGCTCTTGCCCTTCCTCGAAACCCTGGAGATCGCCGACCTCCCCGTCGCCGCCGGCCCCGCCGAAGGGGCCCTGCCCCGCCCCGAGTCGGTGACCACGACCCTCACCTGCGCACTAGATCCCGAAAGCGCGGACGGATCTCCGGGCCGTACCCTGCCGATCCCTCCCCTCCTCGGCGGCTCGTCCGGGCCACCGTCGCCGGAGGACAAACGGAATGCCCGCGGGCGCCTCGGGGTCCAGCCCGGCCGTCTGCTGGTGGCCATGGCCGCTGATCTGGTGGCGGACGAGCGCCCCGAGGACTTCGTCGGCATCGCCCACGCCCTCAGGGAGCGCCGGGATCTGACGTTCCTATTGGTGGGCCGCGGGCCCCTCGCGGGGACCGTCGCCGATTTGGTTCGGTACTTCGAGCCCGGAAATCTCCGCTTCCTCCCCCAGGCGGATCTCGGTGAGGTGCTCACCGCCGCCGACCTCTACTGCTCCACCGCCGAACGGCAGACCCTACCCTTCGCCTTGGGCGCCGCCCTCGCCCACGGCGTGCCGGCGGTGGCCACCGCCGTCGACGGCGTGGAGAAGCTGTTGGAACGGGGACCTGCGGGGGGCGGCCCCTGCGGCGTCGCGGTCCCCCACGCCGGGGACGTCCCGGCCTTTGCCGAAGCCATCGTCGCCCTGGCGGAGGACCACGACCGTCGACGCGCCCTCGCCGCCTCCGCGGTGGCCTCCGCCCGCGGCTTCGCGGACGGCGGCGCCTGGATGGACGACCTCTTCGCCGGCTCCACGGCGGGGTCCTGAGCTGTGGACTTCAGCGTCGTCGTCCCCACGTACAACCGTCGCCGGGACCTTCTGAGGACCCTCGCCGCCTACGAGCGGCAGGAGCCCGCCGACCTCGAATTCGAGGTGGTGGCGGTGGACGACGGCTCAGGGGACGGCACCGCCGCAGCCTTGGCGGACCTGCGGCCGCGGCGGTTCAGCCTCAGGTTCGAGACCCAGGATAACGCCGGACCCGCCAAGGCGCGGAACCGTGCCCTGGAGATGGCCCGCGGCGACCTCGTGCTGTTCACCGGCGACGACATCGAGCCCGCACCGGACCTGCTGCGGCGGCATCTCGAAACCCACCGCAGTCACGGCGATCCGGCCCTAGCGGTCCTGGGGCTGACGACGTGGCCCGAGGACGGGCCCCTTACCGCGACGATGCGGCACATCGACGGCCCCGGGGCACAGCAGTTCAGCTATCACTATTTCGAGGACGGGGCGGAGTACGATTTTCGCCATCTCTACACTTCGAACGTGTCCTTGACGCGCCGATTCCTTGAGTTGGAAGCGGGGCCCTTCGCCACGGTGTTCCCCGCCGCCGCCTTCGAGGACGCCGAGGTGGGCCACCGCCTCGCCTACCACGGCCTTCGGATCCTCTACCGGCGGGACGCCACCGCCTTCCACCACCATCCCTACGACGCCGCCGGCTTCTACCGGCGCCAGGAGCGATGCGGCCGGATGGCGGCGCTGCTGTTTCAGCGAAATCCAGAGCTCAAGAAGTGGCTGGCGGTGCGGGAGGTGGAGTGGCGACGACTCGCGCTCCTCGGCATGGACCCCCAAGATGTCCCACCCCTCCAACGCCTGGCGGATGAGCTGGACTCTTGGATCCGGCGGGCGATCCGATTGGCCACGTTTTACGACCCCATCGATCCCCCGGGCATCGACGGCTTCCTGTCTCCACTCTTCAGGCTCGGATACCTCGACGGGCTATGCGCGGCGCTTCTGCCGGAGCCGGCGGCCAGGCGGGTTCTGGCCTCCTTCTTCGCGGAGTCCATTCCCGACGCCGCCGGGTCCCTGGAGCACCACATCGCCGCGGCGGGTGTACCCGGGCCGGTGGCCGATCTCGCCGCACTGACGTCCGTGCCCCCGTTTCCGGGCATTCCGCCGGGGCCGTAGCCGTCTACTCTTTCATACAGGTGGGCAGGGCCTGCGTTCGAGAGCTCCCTATCCGAAGCTCGCAACCCTGACGAACATGGAAGGGGCGACCGCCGTATGACTGGCACCGATCTCGCTAAGCAAACCTCCATCGCCGTAGCCTGCGGTGACGACAACTCTTCGAGGAGGAAGACCATGAAGAAAAGAGCTTTCAAAGTTTTGTCTATAGCCAGCCTCTGCCTCGTCTCCGGCCTGCTCGCCACCGCCGCGCACGCCGGCGGAGTGGAGATCACACCCTTCGTCGGCCAGCGCTTCGGCGGTGAGTTCACCGACGAGTTCGCCGACCTCTTCTTCGACATCGAAGTGGACGACGGCGAGAGCACCGGCGTCGCGGTGGCGTTCGACACCGGCGTCAACTGGCAGCTCGAGCTGATGTGGAGCCACCAGGAGTCGGAGCTGGTGGAGACCGGCTTCCTGCTGCCGGATCTGCGGCTGTTCGACATCGACGTGGACTACTACCACGTCGGGATGCTCTACCAATGGCGGCCGGGTCAGATCCAGCCGTTCGTCGTCGGCAGCATCGGCGCCACCAACTTCGGCCCGGGGCCTTCGGACCTGAGCGACGAGACCCGTCCGTCCGTATCCCTAGGGGGCGGCGTGAAGATCATGTTCAACGAGCACTTCGGTCTGCGCTTCGAAGCCAGGGGTTTCTCCACCATCGTCGAGACCGATGACGACATCTTCTGCGACGAGTTCCTCGACGGCTGCCGCGGTTACGACGACGAGTACTTTTTCCAGGGCGAAGCCCGCGCCGGCCTCGTTCTCCGCTTCTAGATCGTCGCCATGGGGCCGTCGCCTTCCGGGCGACGGCCGCTTCGCGGGCGGGGTCTGGGGTGATCCGGGTATGGCATACTCGGAAAACAACTCCCCGTCCGGCGGTCCGCGGCCCGCAGCCCCTGAGGAGCGGCGCGACGACGCCCCCGACCGGCCGGGGCCGATCCCACAAAGGGAGGAGCCCATGTCGATATTCAGAACCGCCGTCCGTCCCTCCGCTCTCGTCCGGATCCTTCTCGCCGGCTTGGTCTGCGGTCTCTTCGCGGCCGCCCCCGGCCTCTCCGACGCGGGCCACCTGCTCTCGCCGAAGCCCGAGCCCGAGGTCCAGGCTCCCGTCTCCGGCGACGCCGAAGCACCGCGGATCCTCTTTCCCCAGCGCATCGTCAACGGCGTCGCCACCTGGGATTTGCCCTCTTTGGTGTCGATCTTGGTGGTGGGGGGAAACCAGAATCTGGTGACCAACTGTTCCGGGACCCTCATCGGCTGCGACACGGTGCTATCGGCGGCCCACTGCTTCTTCGGCTTCCCGAACCCAGGTTCCTACCTGGTTTACGGACAGAATACCGGCCTCAACGCCGTCTCCAGCATCACGATTCACCCGGACTACCCCGGGTTCGTCGGTAGCCAGGCGGACGTCGCCATCCTTCGGCTCGCCGAGCCGGTCACCGGCGTGGCCCCGATGCCGATCAACACCGCCGCCAAGCCCAGCCCCGGCACCCCTGCCCTAATCGCCGGCTACGGCCTGACCCAAGGGGGGAGCGGAGACGCCGGCATCAAGCGTGCGGGTCTCGTGCAAACCGAAACCTGCACCGTGGTCCCAGACGGCCCGCACCTCTGTTGGGAGTTCGCCAACCCCATCGGCCCGGTGGGCACAGACTCGAACACCTGCCCCGGAGACTCCGGAGGCCCCCTCTTCGTTGATACCGGCACCGAGCTGCAGGTCGCCGGAATCACCTCCGGCGGCATCAACGCCAACTGCCTGCCCACCGACAACTCCTTCGACGCCGATGTCTTCACCTACCGCAACTGGATTCAAGCCAACAGCGGGCCCGGGTTCGGCGCCAACGCCTGCGGCGTCACCGCCCAGGCCGGCGAAGAGGGAGGCACCATCCTCGCCGGCGGGGGAACCCTCGGCGACTCCAACCCTTCGGACAGTTTCGTCTTCGATGTCCCCGAGGGCACCGCGGTGGTGCGGGTGGTGCTGAATGCCGCCGACGGCTCCTCCAGCAACCCCACCGACTACGACCTCTACGTCAAGCAGGGGGGCGTGCCCACCACCACCGATTGGGACTGCCGGCCTTTCCTTTTCGGCCCCTACGAGGGTTGCGAGGTTTCGAACCCGATTCCGGGCCAATGGGGTGTCTTGGTGAATCGGTTCACCGGTTCCGCCGAGTACCAGGTGAGCACCACCCTCCTGGCCGGTGAGCCCGCGGGCGGCTGTGTGGAGAGTGGAACCACCATGTGCCTGGGCAACGGGCGCTTCGCGGTTTCCGCCACGTACCGCACCGCGGCGGGGGGTGTGGTCGAGAACGCCAACACCGTCCAGCTGACGAACGACACTGGCTACTTCTGGTTCTTCGGCCGCGACAACCTAGAGGCCTTCGTCAAGGTGCTGGACGCCTGCGGCGCGAACCAGCGCTATTGGGTCTTCGCCGGCGGGCTCACGGACCTCGAAGTGGTCGTCACCGTCGAAGACACGCAGACCGGGCAGGTCAACACCTACACGAACCCTTCGGGATCTGCCTACCAGACGGTGAACGACACGGACGCCTTCGCGTCCTGCCCCTGAGTCGCCTTCACCATTCCGATCCCCTATTCCGAGGCCGGGCGGTCTTGCATCCGCCCGGCCTTCGTTGTAGAACGGCGTCCTCACGGCGTGGCCCTGCCGCCGAATCCCAAGCGCGAACGCCCCTTCAGCCTTCGAACCCACCCTCCCCAAGCTACGGCCGAGACGATCCACAAATGGAGACGATGCGAGAGCTCTTCCGCTACCGCGACCTGATTTGGGAGCTGGTCACCCGCGATCTCAAGGTCCGCTACCGACGTTCCGCCCTCGGCTTTCTATGGTCGATGCTGCAACCGCTCCTCACCATGGGCGTGTTGATGATCGTGTTCAGCTCGATCTTTCGGTTCGACATCAAGAACTACCCGGTGTACGCCCTCTCGGGCATCCTGTTCTGGAACTTCTTCCAGCAGAGCATCGTGGTTTCGATGAACAGCCTACGGGTCCACGCATACGTGTTGCAGAAGCTGCCCGTGCCGATGGCGGTCTTCCCCATCTCTACAGTGCTCTCGGGCCTGGTGAACCTGCTCCTGGCGCTGGTGCCGCTCCTCGGCCTGCTGATCGCCACCGGGCACAAAATGGGCCCGTCCCTGTTGTTCTTGCCCGTGTCGATCCTGATCGCGACGCTCTTTACCCTCGGCGCAGGGATGATGCTGGCTCCCCTGTCGGTCTTCTTCACCGACATCGTCGAGATGGTCACGGTGGGGCTGATGCTGTTCTTCTATCTGACCCCGATCTTCTATCCGAAGGAGATCGTCCAGGGCACCTCCTACTACCCCATCATCCACTACAACCCCCTGCGCTCGATCCTAGAGGTGTTCCGGGATCCGATCTACTACTCCAAGATCCCGCCCCTGTCCCATCTCTCCCTGTCGCTGTTGGTGACCGTCCTCGCCCTGGCGATTGGCTACTGGGCCTTCAAGCGCAGCATCGACCGCATTCCCTTCTACCTTTGAGATCGGACGCGTCTACACCATGAGTTCCGCCATCGCCGCCGCGCCCGTATCGCCGCCCTTCGCCGCCGCCCCCCAGACCCAGGGGGAGGAGGAAGTCGTCAGCCTTGACGGCCTGTCCCTGTGCTACCGCCTGGCTCAGCAGCGGGTTTTCTCATTCAAGGAGTACCTGATCAACATGATCCGCGGCTCCTTGACTTACAACGATCTATGGGCCCTCCAGGACATTGACCTCAAGGTCTGTCGGAGTGAGGTCTTGGGGGTCATCGGCCGTAACGGCGCCGGCAAGTCGACCCTTCTCAAGGTCATCTCCGGGGTCCTCAAGCCCACCAGTGGTCAGCGGAGGGTGGCCGGCAAGATCTCGCCGATCTTGGAGCTCGGTACCGGTTTCGACTTCGAGCTCACCGGCCTCGAGAACATCTATCTCAACGCTCTGCTTCGGGGGCATTCGCGGGTCGAGGTCCACGGGAAAGTGGACGAGATCATCGAGTTCAGCGGCCTCGGGGATTTCATACACTCGCCGGTTCGCAACTACTCCACCGGCATGATGGCCCGCCTCGGGTTCTCCGTCGCCACCGCCTGGGTCCCCGAGGTCCTGGTGCTCGACGAGGTGCTCTCCGTGGGGGACGCCCGCTTCCTCAAGCGCTGCCACCAGCGGCTCGAAGCGTTCCGCGAAGCCGGCACTACGATCTTCATCGTCTCCCACAACCCCCTGGAGATCCTCCACCACTGTTCCCGTTGCCTGTGGTTGGACGGCGGTCAGATCCAGGCCGACGGCACCCCCCAGGAGGTGGTGAGGGCCTACGCGGTGTCCGCCGGCGACGACGAGACGGTCGCCATGCTGGACGCCCCAGCGGACCCGTAGATCGCCACCAGGCGTCGGGCCACCGACGTCGGGTCGTGGTCCGATAGGAGGCGTCCCCGGGCGGCCTCCGTCATCCGACCCCTGTGCTCCGGGTCCGCCAAGGCCCCCACCGCCCGCACGAATCCTTCCGGACTGTCGGCGATTTCGAGCTCCCGACCTGAAACGGTGTCGAGACCCCTGGCGGCCGCCGGCGTTGCCACCACCGGGATGCCCCGCGCCCAGGCCTCCAGGATCTTCATCCGCACGCCGGACGCCACGTGTAGGGGCACCGCGAGGACCGAGCCGGCGACGAGGGCGTCCTCACTGCGGCGGGGGGCGGGATGGAGCCTGACCCCGGGAACGCCAGGGGCGTCGAAACCGAAGAGATGAAGAACCGCCCCCGGGACGTTCCTGTGGACGGCGGGCCAAACCCGTTCGACGAACCAGCGGGCGCCGTCTCGATTCGGTGCCCAGCCGGCGCCGCCGAAGACCACCACCGGCGGCGACCCTTCGAGGGGGGAGTTTCCCGGCGGGAGGTGGCCGGCGAAAGGGGCGGGGACCACCGATGGTTCCGTAGGGCCCCCCGCCAGGGCCCCTAGCCGTGCCCCGTCTTCGGCGGTGAGGGCGACGGTGGCGGCGCAGCGGCGAACGGCCGCGGCCTCGTAGGCGGCCAGCCGCCGGCCCTCCAGGGCCGCAAGGGGGGCCAACCACGGGCGCCGGCTCCCCA
>JBCDIS010000200.1:0-12617 GCA_038748685.1 Acidobacteriota bacterium
TCAGGGGCGGGCCGGCCTACCCGCGATCGAGGGGGAAGTGTGGGGCGGCTGTGGAAACAGACAGCCTGTGGAAAAGTGCAAGCACTTTCCGCCCAGTCTTTTGAAAACGCAGCGCGTTTCCCACACTTCCCACAGCCTCGACGACGGCTCAATCTCTCGGTCGTCGATCTACGGAGAAGCATACAAGGGGCGGGGCTTGCCCCCGCCCGTCTCGGCAGAACCGCCAATCTTTCGGATCCTCGCATTGGCTTTTCTTCCCCGTACGGTTCCAGGCAGAGGGACCCCGCCCGTTTGACTGCGCGGGCAAGACGTTGGATCTCGAAATTCGGTCGCGGTGATGTGTTCGCTGGGGAGCGACCTGCGGTGGAAGGGGCAGTCACGGAGGGTCTTCGGATGGTTTTGTCCCATGTTTCGCCTCGCCCCTGCAGTTTCCCGCCAGTGTTTCAGCTCCACGGGCGGGGGCAAGCCCCGCCCCTACTCCGGAGTCGGTTCGGCAGAGGTCGGTCCCTACGGAAAGCGGTCCCACCAACTTTGCAAGCCGCACGCAGACCCGCGGGACGACGGACTCCAAGAAGGGCTTAGGGCCGGCGGGCCATGCGCCGGATCTCCGCTTCGTCCGCCTCGGGTCCCAGAAGCTCGCGAATGGCCGCCTCCAGCACCTCGTCCCGCCCCTGGCGGATGCCCCGGACCGTGGGCTCCGCGGCGATATCGGGAACGATGCCCACCCGCTGGGTGGGGGTCTTGTCGGGGTAGAAGACGCCGATACCGCTGATCATCGTCCTCAGGCCCCCAGGTAGGGGGATCGGCGAGACATTGCCGTCGGCGCCTGCGGTGGTGCTCCCCACCACCACCGCACCGGGCGCGGTGGACAGTGCCATGGCGGTGTACTCGGACTGGCTGATGGACGACTCGTCCACCAGGATCGCCACCCTGCCGCCGTAGGCGGGCTTCACCGGGGTCAGGCTCAGGGCCTCGGTGAAGGTGAAGGCCCCGGGGTTGGAGAGATTCCCCTGGGTGAAGCGGACGAACGGCGTGCTCTCCCGCACCAGCCGCTGGCCGAGGGCGAAGACCACGAATTCCGAAGGGTAGTTGCGGATGTCCACCACCAACCCCTTCGTCTCCGCCGCCTGTTCGAGGTAGCCGGGCAGATCCTTCACCTTCACGCTGGACAGCTTGAGATAGGCGATGTCGTCGGAAAGCATCTGGAAGGTGTCCCCGGGGCGGTCGTGGAGCACCGGCTGGGTAGAGCCCCCTTCCACCCGCGGGACCTTCAAGGTGCGCCGCTCACCGCTCCGCTCGATCTCCAGAGAGGAGTCGCCGCAGGGCCCGAGGGGCAGCGCCCTGGCGATGCCGCGGAAGCGGGAGGCAGCGTTCGAAGCCGGATAGTAAGGCGACCACTCGGCCACCAACTCCGGGACGTCCCGGCCGTCGACCGACCGCACCACGTCCCCCACCTCGAGCACCGCCTCCCCGCCGGAACCCCCGCCGAGCAGGGCGGTTACCGTCGGAGCTCCCTCGATCCACCGCAGGGCCACGGGCCAGCGGCACGTTCCCACCGGCGGCCGGACGTCGTGGGCCTGCCACAGGTTGGCGTGGGAGTCGTGGATTTGGGCCACCATGGCCAGCATCTCGAGGCGGTAGGCGTCCCAATTCGCCGCCCCCGCAATGCGCGGCACAAACTCCCCCAACACCGCAACCCACGGACCCTCCAGCAGGTCCCGGTAAGGGAACCAGTACTCGATGATGTTCCATAGCCGGAACACCGCCAGCAGGCGGTACCCCGCGTCGAGGGGCTTCAGCTCTCCGTACGGAAGCTCCCGGTCGAAGACGGGGTTTCGGACCCCCATGGCTAGCTGAACGAAGAACGGCTCGTCGCCCCCCTCGCCGGAAAAGCGGCGGGCGTAGACCCCTCGCAGGTGCTCCGAGAGGTCGGCGCCGAGGAGCCCCGCGTCCTCGATCCAGTCCAGGTCGGCGCCGTAGTGGAGATCGTCCTTCGGCGGCTGCGGGCAGGGGTCGCAGGGCGGCGGGGCCCCCAGGGTCTCCACCCAGGTCGCCAGGACCCTCTGCCCGCCGGCCGCGTCCCCGGCGGCGAGCAGCTTCGGCATCACCCGGAACAGCTCGTAGTCCCAATGCAGCTCGCCGGCGGCGATCCGCGGATGGTGGTATTTGAGGAAGCCCCAGACCCGACCCAACAGGACGAGATTCCTGGCCTGGGCCGGACTCACCGACGACAGTGTGATCCGGGAGCCGGCGGCGAACTCGGTGTCCGTGTCGAGGACCGTCGTCTCCACCACCCGTTCCGGGGCCTGGGCCAAAGGCTTGCCGTCGACCCACAGCTCCAGGTCGTCGAGCCAGACCCGCCCGGGGCCCTGCAGCAGGGCGCCGAAGGCCAGGGACTTGGCCTTCCGGTCCAGGGGCAGACGAACCGAGAAGGGGGCCCAATCCGCCGTCCCCCGAACCCCTCGGCCCTCCGCCAGCATGCTGGTGAACCCCATAGGCCCGGCGTTGCCGTCTTGACGCAGCCAGAGACCCGCCCCGTCCTCCACCCCGTCCGCCTTCAGAAAGCCCCGTAGCTCGATCTCCCGGCCGGAGAAGGCGATCAGGATCTCCTGGGTCAGGGAGCTGAACTGCCCCTCGCTGTCGGCGTCCCGCTCGATCCGCCCGGCGCCGTCACCGCCGTGGACCACCTCGGTGTCGAGGAAAAGGGTCGCCGGGGGGCCTCCGCCCCAACCGGTGGGGGCGTGGCCGGCCTTCGGTACTTCGAAGCTCAGCTTGGCGTCGAGATCCGGCTCCTCCGCGACGGCGGAGGAAGGCAGGCCGAAGAGCAGAACGAGAACGGCGAGAACGGCAAAGGAACGTGGCATGGGACCTCCGTGGTGAAACTGGATCGTCGCCGCCGAGCAGTGGGGCGGGGGGACCCTTTAGTCTATGGTCGGCACGGTCCCAGGACCTACGTGGCCCGTCCCAGAAGATCAGTCGCCTGCCCCAGAAAATCAGGCGTCGTCGGATCCGGACCCTCCACCCACGGGGGTCAGCCAGCCGTGCCGATCGTTGGTCCGGCCCTCCACCACGTCGAAGAACTCCCGCTGCAGGCGCTCGGTGATCGGACCGCGACGGCCGTCGCCGATGGGGATCCGATCCAGGGACCGCACCGGCGTCACCTCGGCGGCGGTGCCGGTCATGAACAGCTCGTCCGCCAGGTAGAGGAAGTCGCGGGTCATGGTCTGTTCCCGCAGCGGAATCCCCAGGTCCGCCGCCAGCGTCATCACGGTGTGCCGTGTGATGCCGCTCAAGATCGACGCCGACAGCGGCGGCGTCCACACCGTGCCGTCCTTGACCACGAAGAGATTCTCGCCGGCCCCCTCGCTCACCATGCCCTGGGCGTCGAGGACGATTCCCTCCTCGTATCCGTTCTCCCGCGCCTCCGCCGTCACCAGCTGGTTGTTGACGTACTGGCCGCCGATCTTGCCGAGGGGCGCCAGGGTTCCCGAACCGAATCGCCGCCAGGAGCTGACGGCGGCGTCGACCCCGTTCTCCAGGGCTCCGTCCCCCAGGTAGGCCCCCCACTCCATGCTCAGCAGGGCCACCTCCACCGGCAGGTGCCGTCCGTCGACCCCGAGACCCCCGGGGCCCCGGAAGGCGAGGGGCCGTAGGTAGCAGGCGTCGTGGCCGTTGCGCCGCACCAGCTCCACGCACGCCTCCGTGAGCTCGTCGACGCCGTAGGGCAGCGTCATCCGCAGCAGCCGGGCCGAGTCGTGGAGTCGCTGTAGGTGCTCCCGGAGGCGAAAGATCTGCGGGCCGTCCGCGGTGGCGTAGGCGCGAATGCCTTCGAACACCGACGATCCGTAGTGGAGGGCGTGGCTGGAAACGTGGACGGTGGCATCGTCCCACCGAACCCACTCGCCGTTCATCCAGGTCCAGGTCGCTGTCGTCATCGTGATCCTCATATCGGCGTGGGGTACGCCGCGGTCGTTCCGGGGTCGTCGAAAGGGTATTTGCGCGTCGCGGACCCGCATCTTCTCAGACTCGGCTCGGGGCATCCCCCGGGCCGGCCCCAGCGACCGCCCCTTTGCTACCATCGCCGCCGATGTCCACGCGACCCGACCCATCAGCGTCCCTGGAACGGCACTTCGGCTTCAGCGCCTTCCGGCCCGGGCAGCTCGAGGTGATCCAGCTCCTGTTGGACGGCCACTCCGCCGCCGCCGTTTTCCCCACCGGCGGTGGAAAATCCCTCTGCTACCAGCTTCCGGCCTTGGAGCTGCCGGGCCTGACGGTGGTGGTGTCCCCCCTCATCGCCCTGATGAAGGATCAGCTCGACGCCCTCCTCGCCAGGGACCTGCCGGCGGCTCGGCTCGACTCGTCCCTGGACGGCGACGAGGTCCGGCAGGTCATGGGGGACCTGCGGTCGGGGCGACTGAAGCTGCTCTACGTGGCACCGGAGCGCTTCAACAACGAGCGCTTCCGCGGGACCCTGTCGCAGGTGCGGCTGTCCCTCCTGGCGGTGGACGAAGCCCACTGCGTCTCCGAGTGGGGCCACAACTTCCGGCCCGACTACCTGAAGCTCGCCGACCACGGCCGAAGGCTGGGGGCCGAGCGGGTCCTGGCGCTCACCGCCACCGCGCCCCCCAAGGTGCTGAGCGACATCTGCCGCGGCTTCCACATCGAGCCCGAGCACGCCGTGCGGACGGGCTTCTACCGGCCGAACCTGGAGCTGCTGGCGACCCCCGTCCGTGCCGCCGAGCGGGCCGCCCTGCTGGTGGACCGCCTGCGGGGCCGACCCGAAGGCCCCGCCATTGTCTACGTGACCCTCCGGCGCACCGCCGAGGACGTGGCCCAGGCGCTGCGGGCGGCGGGCTTCGAGGCCCTGGTTTACCACGCGGGCATGAAGCCGGAGGACCGTGGGGCGGCCCAGGAAGCGTTCCTCGCCTCCACCCGGGCGGTGGTGGTGGCCACCATCGCCTTCGGTATGGGGATCGACAAGGCGGACCTGCGCTACGTCTACCACTACAACCTCCCCAAGAGCCTGGAGAACCTAGCCCAGGAGATCGGCCGCGCCGGCCGCGACGGGCAGCCCTCCACCTGCGAGCTCCTGGCCTGCCCCGACGACCTCGACGTGCTGCGCAACTTCGCCCACGGCGACGTCCCCGACGGCGGTTCGGTGCGGTCCTTCGTTCGCGAGCTGTTCGACGGTGACGGCGACCGGGTGGTGCTCGACCTCTACGCGGCGACGGTGGAGCACGACCTGCGGATGCTGGTGATCCGCACCCTGCTCACCTACCTCGAGCTCGACGGTTACCTCGAAGCCGGAACGCCGCTCTACGACGTCTACGACTTCAAACCCCTCCTCTCCTCGGCGCAGATCCTCGAACGGTTCGAGGGGGAGCGGCGCTCCTTCCTCCGGGATCTCTTTCGGCAGGCGGAGAAGCGCCGGATCTGGCTGTCCATCGACCTGTCCCGGGCGGCCCGCAACCTCGACGTCCCCCGTGAGCGCCTCGTGCGGGCCCTCGACTACCTCGGGGAGCAGGGGTTCCTCGAGCTCAAGGTCAGCAAGCTGCGCCACCCCTACCGGATCGTCCGGCGGCCCGAGGGCGACAGCGGACTCGACGCCCTGGCGGACGACCTGCACCGCCGGACCCTCGAGCTGGAGCGCCGGGAGCTCGGCCGCCTCGACGGGGTCCTCGGCCTGGTGACCCTGGACGCCTGCCGCTGGAATCACCTGTGCCTCCATTTCGGCGAAGAGCGCGCCGAACCCTGCGGCCACTGCTCCCACTGCCTCGGAACGGCGGACCTGGAGCTGCCGCCGGCCACCCCGCGGTCCATCGACGACGGGCGGTGGGCCGAGGCGGAGGCCCTGCGCCGCGAGCACGGGGACACCTTGGGGGATCCGCGGGCCTTCTCCCGCTTCCTGGTGGGCCTCACCTCCCCCCGGCTGACCCGCCGTCGGCTGTCCCGGCATCCTCTGTTCGGGGTCTTCGGGGAGGTGCCGTTCGAACACGTCCTGGAGCGTGCCGAGGCCGGGGGCCGAGCATCCGCCCCGGACGGAGGGGCCGACCCGGGGCCCGGATGACACAATCGGGCCATGGACCAGGACGCGATCCGTGAGCAGATCCTCCGCTACGTCGCCCAGCGCGGCGACCTGGATCCCGCCGATTTCGCCCAGGTGAGCGTGCCCCTCCTCTGCATCTGGCGCACCGTGGAGTCGACCTACGCCTTCGAGGGGGCTGGCCCCTCCGGACGCCACGGCTTCACCCTCGGCGACTTCATGACCAACCTGCGCCGGGCCTATCCGGAGCTGCCGGCGACCTACGGCGAGCCCTTCTGCCGCACCCTGATGGAGCAGTACCTGTCGCTGATCGAGCGGCTCCCCGGCGGGCCGTCCCTGAGCGTCGACATGGCCCGGCGGCTGGACCAGGCGGTGGACGACCTGATCCGTTCCGATTTGCCGAGCACCGAGCTGCACTGATGGCCGGTCGACGGGGCCGCTGGCGTCTGCCTGCCCTCGGGCTGGTGTCTTTGCTGCTCTACGGGGTCCTGGCGTCGGTGCGGACGTGGAGCGGGGCGGAGGACGTCGGCCGGTTCCTCGGCCTCATGGTGATCCTCTTCGTCCTCTACGGCGCCGCCCTCCTGGTGCTGCGGACCGACCGGTGGAGGGAGGTGCGGTGGGTCCTCCTGGGGGCGGTGCTGTTCCGCGTCGCCGTGCTGCCCGCCGGGGTCGAGGGCGGCTGGACGGGGCTCGGGGCCGCGGACCCAGGGGAGCTGGCCTACGAGACCTACTTGCTCTACGACAACGACGTCTGGCGCTACCTGTGGGACGGCCACGTGCTGCTGTCGGGGGTGGACACCTACCGCCACTCCCCCGAGGAGATCGACCTCCGGTCTGACGAGCCCCCCTTCGAAGCGCTGCTCGATGACGACCGCTGGCAGGAGGTCCACGCCCGGGTGGCCTACGCCGGCTACCGGACCGTCTACCCGCCCCTGGCGCAGCTGGCCTTCGTCGCCTCGGCGGCCGTGGCGCCGGCCAGCGCCGCCGCCTGGAAGCTGCTGCTGCTGGCCGCCGATCTCTTGACCTGCTGGCTGCTGGTGGACCTCCTCCGGCGGCGGGGCCACGGCCCGGGGGCGGCGGCGATCTACGCCTGGAATCCACTGGCGATCAAGGAGCTGGTGGGTTCCGGCCACGTCGACGCCCTCCTGATCGCCTGTCTCGTCCTCGCCTTTTGGCTCTTGGACCGCGGCCGCGGCGCCCTGGCCCTCACCGCCCTCGGCGGCGCCATCCTGGTGAAGCTGACCCCGCTCCTGGTGGTGCCCCTATTTCTGCGCCGGGTGCCAGTGCGGAGCTGGTGGGTCCTGCCGGCCCTCGCCGCGGCGGCCTACGGACCTTTCCTCGGTTCCCTGCCGACCATGGTGGAGTCCGTGGGGGCCTTCGCCCGGGACTGGACCTTCAACCCCGGCCTGTGGCTGCTGGTGTTCGAAGGGGGTCGGGGCCTCGGGGTCGAGGGCCGCTCCCTCGCCGACGGCGTCGGGGCCGCCGCCGCCCTCGGCCTGCTGGCTTTCGCCCTTTGGAGGGACCACCGACGGCCCGAAGGGGACCTCGAATCCCTGGCGACCTCCTGCCTGCTCGTCCTCGGGGGCTACGTGCTGACGTCCCCCACCGTGATGCCCTGGTACTTGCTCTGGGCCCTACCCCTGTGCGCCCTGCGGCCGGGCCCCGCGTGGCCGGCGGTGACCTTCGCCAGCCTCGCCTCCTACGGCATCTACATCGACGGCGTGGAGCGCACCCCCTGGCTGGTGGTCGAGCACGGCTTCATCGTCGTCGTCCTCGCGATCATTCTGCTCCGCGGTCGCCGGCGCCTGCTACCATCCGGCGGCCGAGAGCCCACATGACCCCGCCGCCCAACCCCAATCCCCGAAATCGCCTCAAGGCCGCTGCGGCCAACCTCGGTTTGCTGGCGGCGACGGTGCTGCTGCTGCTGGGGATTTTCGAGGGGACCCTCCGGCTCAGCGGCTTCTCCTACGTCCTCTATCCCCAGGACATCGAGTTCGGCATGCCGAATCCGGTGGTGCTGAAGGCGGGGTTCCAGGAGGACGACGATCTCTTCTGGGTCACCCAAGACTACGACGCCAAACTCGAACGGCTGCGGCGGCAGCGTCCGACTTGGGTCCTCCTCGGGGATTCCTGCACCGATCTGGGGGGCTACGACGAGGCCCTGGCGGAGCGGGCGGCTGGCCGCGGCAAGGCCCTGCGCTACGGCAACCTGGGGGTCGCCGGCTGGTCCTCCTTCCAGGGGCGACGCCAGCTGGAGCGGGACGTCCCCCCCCTGGGGCCGGAGGTGGTGACGATCTACTTCGGCTGGAACGACCACTGGATCGGCTTCGGCATCGACGACGCCAACGTCGCCCGGGTCAAGCGGGTCTTCTCCAGTCGCTGGAGCCGGCTGCGGCTGGTGCAGCTGGCCACCAAGACCCGGGTGGCCTGGGACGCCCGTGGCTCGGGCCTGCCGAACCGGGTGGCCCTGCCGGATTTCGAGGCCAACCTGCGGGCCATGGTGGCCCAGGCCCGCTCCCTGGACGCCGTGCCGGTGCTGCTCACCGCGCCGTCGAACCACGAGCCCGGCGAAGAGCCGGCGGCCCTCGGGGAGCGCTGGCTGCGGGACGTTTCGGAGCTGGTGCCCCTGCACCGGGCCTACGTCGACGCCGTGCGGCGGGTCGCGGGTGACACGGGGGCTCCCCTCTGTGACCTCGCCCGCCGCTTCGACGCCCTGGACAAGCCGCAGCGAAACAGCCTTTTCATGACGGACGGCATCCACCCCAACGCCGACGGCGATCGCTTCGTGGCGTCGGCGCTGGACGCCTGCTTCGAGCGGGACGGCCTGTGGACCCGGCTCCTCGGGTCCACGGAGCCTCAGCCCCCGGAGCGCCCCTCCACCGTCCCGTAGGCGAGGATCACCCGCCGTACGGTTTCGATGCCCCGCAGCAGCTCCACCTTCGGCAGGTATTCGTCGGGGGCGTGGATCCCCCGCAGGTCGGGGGGGTTGGCGGTAAACGGCGACAGGCCGTAGGCGGGGATGCCGCGGGCGCGGAAGTAGCGGGAGTCGGTGGTGCCGACGAGGAAGGTGGGGACCACCGGCGCCCGGTGCCCCAGGGCCCGCTCCAGGGCCCGGTAGACCGGGGAGTTCTGTGGGGACGCGTCGGCCATCGGCGCGTCGAGGGTCACCTCCACCTCGAGGTCGGGGCCGAGGGTCTCGCGGACGTCCGCCAGGAAGGCGTCGGCGTCGGTGTCCGGCAGCAGGCGCACGTCGAGGTGGGCGACGGCCTTCGGGGCCACCACGTTGGTGCCCACGCCGTTGTCGATCTGGGTCACCTGCAGGGTGTCGAGGAAGTACACCGGCAGCCCCGGCGGCAGCATGCGGGTGGGCTTGCCTTCGTCGTCGAAGAGCTCGTCGAGGTCATCGGCGCTGCCCTCCAGCTCCCCGACGGCCCCGAGGTAGAGGCGAGCGGCGTCGCTGACCCGGAAGCGCGGGGGGCGGTCGATCAGGCGGCCCAGGCCCTGGACCAGCCGGTGGGTGGCGCTGGCGGGGTGGAACCCGGAGGCGTGGCCCCCCCGGCCCTCCGCCGTCACCCGCATCCACAGGGGGCGCTTCTGGATGACCTCGACCCCCCACCAGACGAGCCGGTCGTTGATGACCCGGTTGTTGCCCCCTTCGTTGACGACCCCTTCGACCCCCTCGAAGAGCTCGGGGTGGGCCTCCAGCAGCCAGGCTGCTCCTTCGCGACCGCCGGTCTCTTCGTCGGCCACGGCGAGGAAGACGACGTCGCGGTCGAGGGGGACCCGCTCCCGGCGAAGGGCCACCATCGCCGCCAGCTGGGCGATGCCGAATCCCTTGACGTCGATGGCGCCGCGGCCCCAGACGTTGCCCTCCAAGAGCCGCCCTGAGAACGGACCGGTGCGCCAGCCCTCCCCAGCCGGGACGACGTCGATATGGTGCACCAGCACCATGGCGCGGCGGTCCGATCCTGGGGCTTCCATCCGGGCGTAGAGGCTGGTGCGTCCGCCGGGGCTGTCGAGGAGCCGGGCGTGGATTCCCTCCGCCGCCAGGATCGCCGCGAGGTACTCCGCCGCCTTCCGCTCGTTCCCCGGTGGATTCGTGGTGTCGATCTGGAGATACTCTTGAAACCAGCGCACCGCCTCCGGCAGAGAACCGGGGGCCACCGTCCGCGGCCCGTCGCCACCGCGGCACGGTAGGGCGGCGGCCGTGGCGATCAGCAGCCACAGCAAGACCTGGCGAACGGACGGCATGGGGAAAGGATCTTAGTACACGTGGGTTGGGCAACGATCAAGCTTCGACTGGCCCATGTGCCGGACCCCGGGGTGGCGGCCCAGCGCCGCGCGGTGGCCTGGGCGGTGGCGCTGGCGGTGGTCACCCGGCTGCTGTACTACGTGGAGCACAGCGGCTCCGCGTTCTTCGGGGTGCCGATCCTCGACGAGCATTTCTACGACTCCGTCGCCCGCGCCCTCCTCGGCGGGGGCGACGTGGCCGCCGCCAACCCAGGGTTCCGTTCCCTGCTGTACCCGGGGCTGTTGGCGGGGCTCTACGGAGTCGGCGGCGACAGCGGTTACCCCTTGGCCCTGGTGGCCCAGCACCTCCTCGGCGTGGGGACCACGGGCCTCGTCGCCTTTCTGGGGATGCGGCTCTTCCGGCGACCGGCGGCGGGGTTCGGCGCCGGGGCCCTGTACGCCCTGGCGGGTCCGCCGCTGTATTTCGAGGGGGAGCTGCTGATCACCACCCTGATCACCTTCCTGGTGACGGCGCTCCTGGCGCTGGCCTGGCACTGCCGCGTCACCGGTTCTCAGCTGCCCTGGTGGATCGCCGGGGCAGCGTTGGGGCTCGCCACCCAGGCCCGCCCCAACGCCCTGGTGCTGGCCGCCGCCTTCGTGGCGATGGCATTTCTGATGGAGCGCAGGTCCGGCGTCGGCCCTTTTCGCCGCGGGGCCCTCGCCGGCGCCGCGTTGGTCTCCTGCCTGGGGGTGATGGCCCTGGCGGCGTGGATCCAGTCTCCGCTCCTGGGGAGCGCCCGCCTGCTACCGGGGGCCGGTGGCATCAATCTCTACCTCGGCAACAAGGCCACCTCCGACGGCATGATTCCGCGGCAGGACCGGCACGCCGCCTACGGCGATGTCTACCGCGACTCCGTCGAGCTGTTCTCCGCCGAGGTCTACGGAGAGACGGCTGAGGGGGACGGGGCGGAGGGCGCCGCGACTTCAGGCGACAAGGCGGACCCGGACCCGCGGGCCGTCTCCCGCTACTGGCTCGCCCGCACCGCGGAGGAGATCCGCGGGGACCCGGGCCGCTGGCTGCGACTGATGGTCCGCAAGACCTGGCTCCTCGCCTGGACCCACGAGATCCCCAATAACAAGAGCTTCCACTTCATCGCCGCCCACGAGTCGCCGATCCTCCGCCGCATGCCGGTGTGTTGGGGCCTTCTGCTGAGCCTGGCGGGCTTCGGGGCGGTGTGGGCCTGGAGCCGTGGCGATCGGCGGCGCTTGGGGTGGACCCTGCTGTTCGCCGGCCTGTTGGCCTTGGGGGTGGTGCTCTTCTTCGTCAACGGCCGTTTCCGTCTGCCGATCTGGCCCCTGTTGGCGATCCCCGCCGGCGGTGCCTGGGTGGCGGCGGTGGATCTGGTCCGGTGGCGGCGGAGCGCCGGTCAGCTCGACCTTCGGACCTTTGGGGCGGCGACGGCGGTGGCACTGGTGCTGGTGACCCTCTCCGCCGTCAACTGGCTCGGGGTGGAGCCGGAATCGTGGGGGCGGGATTTCTTCTTTCGCTCCCTCGCCCACTTCCACCAGGGCCGCCTGGAGCCGGCGCGGGACGACGCCGAGCGGGCGGTGCAGCTGTCGCCGGAGGACGGCGCGGTCCACTTCCAGCGCGGGACGGTGGCCCTCGCCATGAAGGACGACGCCCTGGCGGTCCGCAGTTTCATCGTCGCCAGCCGCCTGGTGCCGGAGGAGCCTCGGGTGTTCAACAACCTCGGCATCGCCCTGGAGCGGGACGGTCGTCCCGCCGCCGCCTACGCCGCCTACGTGCGGGCCGCCGAGCTGGGGCCCACGTTCTCGGCGGCGTGGGTCAATGCGGCTCTGATCGAGCTGCGGGCGGGGAAGAACAAGCAGGCCGAAGGGAGGATTCTCCACGCCGAGTCCCTCGGCAACACCTCCGTGGCCCTGGTCTGCGCCCGCGCCTTCTTGGAGCGCAGCAGGGGCAACAAGAAGGAGTCCAACAAGCTGCTGCGTCAAGCCTACCGGCGGGATAAGAAGCTCATGGCCCGCCTCGTGGCCGACAACCAGAATCGCCTCGAAGCCACCCGGCTGAAGACCAAGTAGATTCCCGAAAGGAGTCTCTTGTGCTCAACCGTAGCTTTCCGGTGTAGATACTCTGTTGGTTGTCAAGCTGGTTTAGGCGGAAACGCCCGCGGGCGAGAACTTCTCTCCGTCGAAATCCTCGCCGTGTCTGAGCATGCCGTGCATCGCATGCAGGAGCTTCCTCATGACCGCCACTTTCGCCTGCATCTTTGCTTTTCCGCGGCCCACAAGACGCTCATAGAAGGCCTGCACGCTGGGCTCGAAA
>JBCDIS010000201.1:0-12572 GCA_038748685.1 Acidobacteriota bacterium
CGATGGTTCCTAGTGCTCGAAGATGTCCAGGCCACGTCGCTGGACCGGCTGTGGGGGGGAAGGCCGATGCCGCCGGACGTCTTCCTCCCGCTGGCGGTCCGGCTCACCGAAATCCTCGGGGATATTCACCATCGACGGGTGATTCACAAGGATCTCAACCCTTCTAACCTTGTCTGGAATCCGGAGACGGAGGTAGTCCAGGTTATCGACTTCGGTATCTCGTCGATCCTACGGCGCGAAAGCCCGACCGTCCGTGATCCATCGCGCCTCGAAGGGACCTTGGCCTACATGGCTCCCGAGCAAACGGGTCGTACCGGTCGAGTGGTGGACGAACGAAGTGATTTCTATAGTCTCGGCGCCACGTTCTACGAGTTGCTCACCGGCCGGTCGCCGTTCGAAGGCGATGAACCCCTGGACGTGGTCCACGGCCACCTGGCGCGGATGCCCGAGTCGCCCGCCGTTTGGGGGGCGGAGATCTCACCTCGGCTCGCGGCGATCACGCTGCGACTGCTGGCGAAGAATCCCGACGATCGCTATCGATCCTGCCAGGGGCTTCGTCACGACCTCCTGGCCTGCCGGGATGCGTCGATGGAGGACGGAGGGACAGCATCAGCGGCTCCGTTCGTGCTCGGCCGGCGGGACGTGCCGACCAAGCTCCGCCTGCCCCAAAAACTCTACGGCCGCGAGGACGAACAGCGACGGCTCCTCGCAGCCTTCGACGAGGTCGTCGGCGGTGGCCGGGCCTGGGTCCTGGTGACGGGCTACGCCGGCGTCGGCAAGTCGTCGTTGGTACGGGAGCTGCTGTGGCCCGTATCGGAGCGGGGAGGGTTCTTCATCGGCGGCAAGTTCGGCCAGCTCGAGCGGCACGAGCCCTACGCGCCGTGGCTCTCGGCCTTCGGCGAGCTGCTGCGGCAGATCCTCGGTTTGGACGAAGAGGCCCTCGAAGGGCACCGCCGCCGCCTCGCGGAGTCTTTGGGGCGCAACGCCAGGGTTGTGGCCGATGTGTTGCCCGAACTGGCGATCCTGCTCGGCGCCACCGAGCCGGTTCCCGAGCTCGGCCCGGTGGAGACCCGCAACCGCTTCCGCATCACCTTCCAACGCTTCGTCTCCACCGTGGCCAGGAAGGAGCACCCGCTGGTGGTGTTCCTCGACGACCTGCAGTGGGCCGACGGAGCGTCCCTCGACCTCTTGGGCACCCTGCTCAGTGACCCGGAGGCGGGCTACTTGATGGTGGTCGGCGCCTACCGCGACAACGAGGTCCACGCCGGCCATCCGCTCCGGCGCAAGATCGAGCTTGCGCGCCGGGGGGACGGGGCCGAGCTGCACGAGCTGTCCCTGGAACCCCTGACGGAGCACGATGTCGGGCAGATGCTCGCCGACACCTTCATCACCGAAACGGACGCCGTGGGGGCCCTGGCTCAGCAGGTGCGGACCCAGAGCGGCGGAAATCCCCATTTCCTCGGTCTGCTCCTCGACCACTTGGCTTCAGAGGACCTGCTGCGCTTCGACACCGACCGATGCGCTTGGACCTGGTCCCTCGACGAGATCGCGTCGTGCGGCGTCACCGACAACGTGGTCGATCTGCTGGCCAGCCGGGTGCGGAGCCTACCCCCGTCGACCCGGAGGGTCCTGGAGCTGGCGTCCTGCGTAGGCGACGTTTTCGATCTCGAAACGCTGTCGGTCACGGCCGAGACGGCGCCTCGGACCGCAGCAAAGCATCTGGCGCCGTCGCTCTTCGCCGAGTTGGTGGTGCCCCTCGACGAACGCTACAAGCTGGCCTACCACCAAGCGGAGGGCCTGGAGACCTCCGGTATCGCCTACCGTTTTGTCCACGACCGGGTGCGGCAAGCTGCGTACTCGCTGATTGATGAAGCGGAGCGTGGCCAAGTGCATTGGCGGGTCGGCCAGCAGTTGTGGTCGCAGGCTTCGCGCCGGCCCTCGGGCGATCCACGCTTCGACATCGTCGACCAGCTCTCCCGCGGGCTGGAGGGGGGCGTGGATCCCGGGGGTGACGACGCTCGTGCATCCCTCGCGGAGCTGTTCCTCCGTGCTGGCCGCGGGGCCCGGTCTGCCGCCGCCCACGAACCGGCCCTGCACTACTTCCGTCATGGAATCCGCCTCCTCACGTCCCGTCCCGGTCTCGCTTCGGGCTGGCCGTCGAGTGCGGAGATGTCCGACGGTTGGCGGCGGCAACCTGAGCTGTGCCTCGATCTTTTCGTCGCCGCGGCGGAAGCTTCGTTCATGGACGGCAGCTTGGACGACGTCGACCTCCTCCTGAAGGTGGCTCGCAGCCTCGTTGCTTCGGAATTCGGTCACGCGCGGCTCTCGTGCCTCGGGCTAGAGGTTCTTTTCGCCAGGGGAGACGTCGCCACCGTCGCGCGTGAGGGGCTGGCGGCCCTGGCGCGCCTGGGCCTGGAGGTCCGCCCCGACCACATAATGGAGGAGGCGTACCAGGTGGTGGCGGAGGTGACCGAGGCCCTGGCGTCCCGCGACCCGGAGTCGCTGGCGGAGCTCGAGCCCGCGAAGGACCCCCTTGTCCTGGCAAAGGCCGAGATCCTCTATCACTTGGTGGGCCTCCCCCGTCTTCAAGATCTCGTGCCCCTGGCCGCGGCCCACCTCGTTCTCCTGTCGCTGAAGCACGGCCTGAGCGACTTTTCCCCCCGCGGATTCGGTGCCCTGGGCATGACCTTTTGCAGCCTCGGTGAGGTGGAGACGGGGCTTGGTCTGGGCCGCCTGGCCCTAGAGCTCTCCCAGCGTTTCGAGCGAAGGGACACGCCCTTCGTATTGGTGCTCAACATCTTCTACCGATTCGCCCGGGAGGAGCCGCTGGCGGATGTGCTCGACCACTGGCGCGAGGCCTACGAGATCAGTCTGGAGGTCGGAGACTCCGTTCGCGCCGCCAAGATGCTCACGGGCTACAACCTATGCCGTTTCTACCGCGGTGAGCGCCAGTCGGAAGTCATCGCCCACACTGCCGAAGCCCACCAGCGGCTGCAGCAGCTCGGCCATGTTGTCGACATCAACATGAACGACCACCTGAATCTGGTCGCCCGGGAGCTGGCGGGTGGGGAGGGGGATTTCTCCTCTAGATACGAGGACCTTCTTTCGCTCGAAACGACGATCCAGGGGGTCCTCGGCTACGGGGAGGCGCTGGTCCACCTGGTGCTCGGCAGGGAGAGTCCCGGGCTCGAGTCCCTGTTGCAAGGAGAGGCAGAGGTTTGGAGAGGTTCCTACCATGAGCCCCTACTCCATTTCGTCAGCTCGATGATGCTTCTCCGGGGAGCCTCCCCAGAACGTCCGCCGGAAGCCTCCGTCATCCGAAAGGTCGAGTCTCGGGCGCAGGTCCTCGCGAACTGGGCCCGGACCTGCCCCGCCACCTTTGCCCACAAGCATGCCCTGGTGAGGGCGGAGCTCGCCCGTGCGGTCGGTGACCATGGGGCGGCGCGGGAGTCCTACGACCGCGCCATCGTCCTGGCCCACCAGAGCGGCTTCGTGCAGGATGAGGCGCTGGCCCACGAGCGAGCCGCCGCCTTCCATCGCAACCGTGGCCATGCCCATTTGGCACGTCACTATCTGCGGGATGCGCGCTATGCCTACGAGCGCTGGGGCGCCCTGGCCAAGGTCAGGCAGTTGGAAGCCACTTTTCCCCAGGAACTGATCGGCACCTCGCCGCGCGCCTTGGAGAAAGCGAGCCCCTGGACGCCGGCCGCTCCTCGCTCCCCGCAAGGGGGCAGGGCCGAAGACCTCGACCTGCGGGCCGTGCTGAAGGCGTCGCAGGCCTTGTCTGAAGAGCTGGAGCTCGACAAGCTCCTAGCTCGGCTGCTCGAGACGGTCCTTTCCACCGCCGGCGCCGAGCGCGCGGTGCTGCTTTTCGAAGAGCAGGGTCGATTTACCGTCGAGGCGGAAGGGGAGTCCCTGCCGGGCGCCGCCGAACCCGAGCTGCGGGTGCTCCAATCCATCCCCCTCGAACGCTACAACGACTACCTTTCGGCGGTGGTTCTAAGGGTGATCCGCACCGGGGCCCTCGAGGTGGTCGACGACGCTAGCGCCGAGGGCACGTACGCCCACGTTCCCTACTTCGAGCACCGGCGGCCACGGTCGGTCCTGTGTATGCCTTTGATCCACCAGGGGCGTCGCGCCGCCATTCTCTACCTGGAGAACAACCTGGCGGCCGGTGCCTTCCATTCCGAGCGCGTCGAGCTGCTGGAGCTGCTCGCCGCCGAGATGGCGATCACCCTCGACAACGCCCGCCTGTACCGCGACTTGGCGGCGGCCAACAGGGAACTGGAGGACCGGGTCGCCGAGCGCACCCATGACCTCGCGGCGCGCAACCGCGAGCTGGCCCAGGCCGTGGAGCGACTGCAGGAGACCCGGGAGCAGCTCGTCCACCGTGAAAAGCAGGCGGCGATGGGGCGTATGACCGCCGGGATTGCCCACGAGATCCGCAACCCGCTCAACTTCGTCAACAACTTCGCCCGGCTGTCGAAGGACATGGTCGGAGACCTGCTGGCGATCCCCGGGCTGGACTTCGAGGGGCGCCAACTGCTCGACGAGGTGGCGGAGAACGCTGCGCTGATCGAGGAGCACGGCCGGCGGGCGTCGAGCATCGTCGACAGCATGCTCCTCCACGCCCGCACCGCCGACACGGATTTCATCGCCACTGACCTCAACGACCTGGTCCGCGGGGCGGTGGTGCTGGCGCGGCACGGTCTCCGGGCCCGGGACGCGGCCTTCACCTGCCGTTTCGAAGAACAGTACGGAGATCGGGTCGGCCTCGTCGATGCCGTGCCCCAGGATCTCGCCCGGGTCTTCCTGAACCTGTTGGACAACGCGAGCGACGCGATCCGCGTGGCCCGAAGCACGGCGACCGAAGGCTACGAGCCGAGAATCCAGGTCCGCACCTGGGCCGCGGGGGATCGCATCCGGGTTTCGGTGCGGGACAACGGTCCGGGCATCCCGCAGCAGCACATCGCCAAGCTCTTCGAACCCTTCTTCACCACCAAGCCGCCGCTGGAGGGGACGGGCCTCGGTCTCTCCGTCAGCTACGAGATCGTCCAAAGACATGGCGGCACGATCGACGTCGAGAGCAGTGAAGGTGATCACACCGAGATGATCGTGGATCTGCCCGCCCGTTCCCTTTCCTGAAGGTACGGGTCCGCCGACCTATGGCGACGGCGGCCGACCCGGGGGCTCTTGACACGCCACTGCGCTAATGAGAATTTATTATCATTCAGTGGCTTCGACCTGCCCCGCCCGCGTTCAACCATCAACCGAAGACCTCCTAGAGCCGCCGGTTCAGTGGCGATCCACCGGCGCCCGCCCTGCCCCATTTCTTTCAGTGGCGGCCCCGTCTTCCATCAGTCGAGGAGTTTCAATGGCCCTCAACCCGCATGCTCCCTCCAAGCCCCCCCGCCTTCCGGTCACCGTCCTTTCGGGATTTCTCGGCGCCGGTAAGACCACCCTTCTCAACCAGGTGCTCGGCAACCGAGAAGGCCGGCGCGTCGCGGTGATCGTGAACGACATGAGCGAGGTCAACATCGACGCGATGCTCGTCGAACGGGGCGGGGCGGAGCTCTCCAGAACCGAAGAGAAATTGGTCGAAATGTCGAACGGCTGTATCTGCTGCACCCTCCGAGACGATCTGCTGGCGGAGGTCTCGCGCCTCGCCCAGGAGGGCCGCTTCGACTATCTCCTCATCGAGTCGACGGGAATCTCGGAGCCCGTTCCCGTGGCTCAGACCTTCACCTTCGAGGACGAGAACGGAGTCAGCCTCGCCCAGGTCGCCCGTCTCGACACCATGGTCACGGTGGTGGACACCGCGAGCTTCCTTCGGGACTACAACGCCGCAGAGGCCCTAGAGGAGCGGGGAGAGTCCCTGGGCGAGGACGACCACCGAACCGTCACCGATCTCCTCATCGACCAGATCGAATTCGCCGACGTCATCGTGCTCAACAAGCTCGACCTCGTGGATGAAGACCAGGCCCGCGAGGTGGAGGCCATCGTCAAGGCCCTCAACCCCGGAGCCAAGATCATCACCGCGATCCACGGCGAGGTGCCCCTCGAGTCGGTACTGGACACCGGCCTGTTCGACTACGAGAAAGCCGCTAGCTCCGCCGGCTGGATCCGGGAGCTTCAGCTCGAGGGGGAGCACACCCCCGAGACGGAGGAGTACGGGATTTCCAGTTTCACCTACCGCAGGTCCGAGCCCTTCGACGCTGATAAGCTTTGGGCGTTCCTGCACGAGGAAGACAACTGGTGCGGCGTCCTGCGCTCCAAAGGCTTCTTCTGGGTTGCTGCAGACCATCGGGTAGCCTACGAATGGGCCCAGGCGGGCGGCGTGAGCAACGTAGAACCGATGGGGATGTGGTGGGCGGCGGTGCCCCGTAGGCACTGGACGGCCCCCGAAGGAGAGAGGCCGGACCAGGATCCCAATTGGCACCCGAGATACGGTGACCGTTCACAGCAGATCGTTTTCATCGGACAGGACATGGACGAGCCGGCGTTGCGGGCACAACTTGATGACTGTTTGTTGGATCCGCAGGTCGCCGCGACTAATAGCAAGGAATGGGCGCGGCTTACGAATCCGTTCCCAGAGCTTCACAGGGGAAGAGGGGCTGGATGAGCGACGAACAGGCGAGCATGGGTGAAGGGTCGGGATCGGAGGACGCGCGGGGGGAAAGGATCGATCGTTTCGGTGTGGTAGCCAGTAGCCTCTGCGCGATCCACTGCGCCGCTACGGCGTTACTCCCAGCCGCATTCGGCATCCTCGGACTCGGATGGCTGCTGGCCCACGAGGCGGAGTGGGTGTTCACCCTCGTCGCGGTGGCCTTTGCGGCCGGGGCTTTGATCTTCACCTGGCGCCGCCATCGTTCCTACGGGGTCGTGGTGCTGCTCGTGTTGGGTATCGTCGGGCTTTTGGCGTCTAGGGGGATCGAATCCGCCTCGGCGCACCACGGGCACCACGAAGATCCCCACGCCGCCCATGTGGAGCACGGGGAGGAAGGGGAGCATGGGTCGGCGGAGTCGCACAGGGACCACGACGGGGAGACTACCGACGACCACCACGACGGGGCCGGTGCCGACGGGGATTCCCACGGAGACCTTCACCTGCTCGGCACCGTGGTGGGGGTCCTGGCGGGGCTGTTCCTTATGGCGGGGCACCTCCTCAGCATTCGCATGACCCGGCGCCGATCCGGAGACTCTTGATGAACCTGGACTGGCTGATCGTCGGCGGCGGGATCCACGGCGTCCACATCGCCGCGCGGCTGATCGGCGAGGCGGGGGTTGCCCCCGAGCGACTGCGCATCGTGGACCCCGCGGACCGACTCCTGGCCCGATGGCGGACCTGTACCGCGACCACCGGGATGCGATATCTACGTTCTCCTTCGGTCCACAACATCGACCTTGAACCGTTCTCCCTGGAGCGCTTCGCCGAGCAATGGAACGGCGGGCCGCAGGAGTACTTCGCGCCCCCCTTCGCCCGGCCGGCCTTGGCACTTTTCAACGACCACTGTGACTGTGTGGTGGAAACCTACGGGCTCGCCGCGCTCCACGTACAGGACCGCGCCCTGGCTTGCTCGGTGGACTGCGACAGCGCAGGTGTTCGTCTTTCTGACGGACGGGAGCTGGGGGCGCGGAACCTCGTTTTGGCCCTAGGCGCCGGCGAGCGGGCGACGTGGCCGGAATGGGCGCCCAGGGGGAGCGCCCGCGTACAGCACGTTTTCGAGCCCGGCTTCGACGGATGGCCCACTTCCCGAGAGACCGTTGTGGTCGTGGGGGGCGGAATCTCCGCGGGGCAGGTGGCGCTGCGTCTCGTCGAGGAGGGGCATCGGGTCCACCTGGTGTCGCGCCATGCCCTGCGTCAGCATCAGTTCGACAGTGACCCCGGCTGGCTGGGTCCGGTCCACATGGAGGGCTTCAGGCGAGAGCGGGACCGCGACCGTCGGCGAAACCTGATCACGCTGGCTCGCCACAAGGGTTCGGTGCCGCCCCACCTCGACCGGAGGCTCCGGGGAGCGATTGCGGAGGGGGAGCTGGGTTGGCACGAAGGCGAGGTGGACGGGTTCGACGACCGTTGCGAAGGCGTGGAGCTGCGCCTCTCCACCGGTGCGGTGCTCGAAGTTCAGCGGGTGCTGCTCGCCACCGGGTTCTCTTCCAGCCGTCCCGGCGGGGAGATGGTGGACGGGCTGATCGCTTCGGCCTCGCTACCCTGCGCCCAATGCGGTTATCCCGTCGTCGATTCCAAGCTCCGCTGGCATCCTCAGGTGTACGTCTCCGGCCCCCTCGCGGAGCTCGAGCTGGGACCCACGGCGCGCAACATCGCCGGAGCGCGGCGCACCGGAGACCGGCTGGTGGCCGTGGCCCGCGCCCAGGGGTCCGCCCACCGGGCAGGGCAGCGGGATAGCGCGGCGTAGCTCGGCCGACCTTCGTTTGGGCGAGGACTTAGCGGTCCTGACGGTCTTGGGGGGCGCCGCTGAACCGCTCAGCGCAGCAGGCCGGCGGGTATGGATAGCCGTTCTGCCGGTAGGTCATAGCGATGGACTGCCCCGTGCCGCCGCGAAAGGAGCCAAGGTGAGGATCGGCAGCCGACTCTACCCGCTCGTTGGCATGGTCTTCTCCAACCACTGCGTCGCCGAGATCGGCGAGGAGAGGAGGGTGGAGATCGGCGACGAAGCGACGTTCTTCGATGCACAGGAAGGTTCCAGACCCGAGGACGTTGCCGCAGCCTGTGGGATTTCGGTCTACGATCTGATCATGCATCTGAACCCGTTGATGCCCCGTCGTTTGGCTGAGGATTGAAGCGGACCATGGTCCAAGGTGGGCTCAGACCGACGAGGGCGATGCTATCGCTCGACCGCCGCGGCGACCGGCCATGGATCCATGATCGGCGGAGGCCTCCCTGCGATTGGCGAGGGTCCGAAGTACGAGACCCCGGTTCTTGCGGATCCGTGGGTCATTCGTCGCTGCTATAGCTGAGCCTCGACAGTTCATCTCCAAAGCGGAGTCCGCCCTGTGAATCCTTGTCCACGGAAGGTATCCATGTCCCTACGTTTCTGCGCCCTCGCCGCCTTCGTATTCCTTCTCACCGCCGGCTGCGCCAGCCAGGCGCCCGAGCCCGCTGCAACGCCTTCGAAGCCGTCGGGCCGTGAGCTGGTCGCCCGTCAGGTAGCGCCCGCCGCGGAGCGGGGGTTCGCCTATCCGGTCCACCGGCGCCTCGACGAGCTGACCAGCGCGGTGGTCGTTCCCGGGCCCCGTCCCCAGAAAGAGGGGCGGATCGAGTCGTCGCTCCGCGAGGACGAAATCATCGCGCTACAGGAGCAGGCGTCGAGGCTGCCGGCGGATTCGGCGGTCCAGCCCCTCGGGTCCAGCGGGGTGGACTTCTCCCTCGGCACGAACTTCGACTCGATCGACGTCACCGAGTGCTGCGGGTCCGGCGACCTCAATCCTCCAGATCCGGAGCTGGCGGTGGGGCCGGGGCACGTGGTCGCCGCGGTCAATGCGTCCGTCGAGATCTACACTTTGGACGGCACCTCGGTCTTCGGGCCGACGCCGCTGGAGACGTTCTACTCCGGACTTCCGGGGGGCTGCACCGCCTTCCCCTTCGACCCCAACGCCATCTACGACGAGCTGGGCGGGCGGTTCATCGTCGGGGCCGACGGCAACGGCACGTCGTATTGCGTGGCCGTGTCGGACACCAGCAACCCCTTGGACGGCTGGACCTTCTATGACTTCGCCGTCAACGTGAACGGCGAGTTCTTCGACTACCCCCACATCGGCGTCGGGCACGACGCGGTGTACGTCGGTTCGAACATGTTCGGCGTCGGCAGCGGCCGGGTCTTCGCCTTCGACAAGACGGCTATGTACGCCGGCCAGATGGCGCAGTCGGTGTCCCAGGCCATCGGCGCCAACACCACCCCCCAGCCGCTGAAGCTCCACGGCGCCGCCGACGGTAGCTTCCCGACCTCCGGCCCCCACTACATCCTGACCAGCCGGGGCGGCTTCGGCAATCCCGACACGTTCGGCCTCTTTTCCTGGGACGACCCCTTCGGAACCAACACGCTGACGGATCTCGGGACCCTGGACATCCAAGCTGCCCACGGCGTCACGCTGGGGTTCCCGGTGGAGAGCCCGCAGCAGGGCGGCGGCTCCATCGCCGGCAACGATCCCCGGGGTCTCGACTTCGAGTACCGCAACGGTTCCAGCTGGATGACGATGCACGCCTCGTGCAACCCCGGGTCCGGTACGGTGAACTGCATCCAGTGGGCCGAAATCGACACAGCCACCGTGTCCGTCGTGCAGGCGGGGGTTTTCGCCACCGACGACGAGTTCCGAATCTTCCCGGACCTCGCCGTCAACGCCTGCGGTGACGCGCTGATCGGCTACACGAAAACCTCCGCCACGTCCTTGCCGGGGGTCTACGTCGCCGGTAGGAAGGCGGCGGATTCACAGGGTTCGATGCAGGGGGAGATCGAGATCAAGGCGGGCGAGTCGGTGGCCAACGAGCCGGACCGCTGGGGCGACTACACCAGTATGACGGTCAGCCCCGACGGCAAGACCCTTTGGTACCTGGGGGAGTACGGCAAGACCCTGGGGGCCGGGCGCAATTGGGGTACCTACATCGGAAGCGTAACTTTTGCTGACTGCGAAGGCAGCACCACCATCTTCCAGGACAACTTCGAGTCGGGGAATACATCGGCCTGGTCGCTGGAGCTCTGATCGGCGCTTCCTCGACCCGGGGGCCGCTGCAACGGTAGCGGTCCCTGGTTCTGCCTGGACTAGGAGTCACCTTTCCCCGGCGGCCGGGCCTTGGGGGCCGAAACTACGGGGGTGGTGGAGCCGTATCGACGGTGTACCCTTCCCGTTCTCCGCGCACCGTCGTCGCCTTAGGCCCCCAGACCTCTTTCCAGGAGTCTCCATGATCCGTCTTCGTTCCCACCGTCCGAACCTTCTCCGCACCGCCGCCGCCCCTTGGCTCCTCAGACCTTTGGTATTGCTGCTGGCCCTCACGTCGCCCGCCTGGGCCCAGCCCGGCGAAGGCGGGGCCGATGCCGAGGCGCCGATGGGCGGCGCCGAAGCGAAGTCCAATTCGACCGAGCATTCCGTCAACATCGACGGCCAGAAGATCGACTACACCGCCACCGTCGGCTGGCTGATCCTGAGGGATGAGGAGGGGCAGCCGAGGGCCCGCTTCGGATACACGGCCTACACCCGGAACGGCGTCGACGACCTCAGTCGCCGCCCGGTGATGTTCGCCTTCAACGGCGGCCCGGGCTCGTCCTCGATTTGGCTGCACATGGGCGTCCTCGGACCGCAGCGTGTGGTGGTCAACGACGGGGGCCACGCGCCGCCGCCGCCCTCGGAGCGTGTGGACAACGAATACAGCATCGTCGACGTTTCGGACCTGGTGATGGTCGATCCCGTGGGAACGGGATTCAGCAGGCCCCTCGGCGCCGCCACCGGTGCCGATTTCTGGGGCGTCGACCAGGACATCGCTTCGGTGGCCCAGTTCATCGCCGCCTACGTCAAGGCCAACGGACGCTGGGCCTCACCGAAGTTCGTCCTGGGCGAGAGCTACGGCGGCATTCGCGCCGCCGGCCTTTCGTGGCATCTGCAGAGCCAGCACGGCATGAACCTGAACGGAGTCATCCTGGTGTCGCCCTTCCTCGACATGGGCTCCGGGGTCGACGGCGCGGGTATCGACAAACCCCACGTGCTCTACTTCCCGACGCTGGCGGCGACAGCCTGGTACCACGACCTGCTGGAAGACAAGCCCGCCAGCCTGGAGGCGTTCTCCGCCGAGGTGGAGCGCTTCGCCTACGACGAGTACGCCCCGGCGCTGCTGGCGGGCTTCACCATCGACCCGGAGCGCAAGAAAGCCGTGGCGGAGAAGCTCGCCGCCTACACGGGCACCTCGGCCGACTACTGGATCCGGGCCGACCTCAGGGTGTCCCACGGGCAGTTCCTCCAGGAGCTGCAGCGCAGCAAGCGCATCGTCACCGGGCGAATCGACTCGCGGTTCACCGGTCCGTCGGCGAATCCGCTGTCGGAGAACATGGACTATGACCCCTTCTTCCCGGCGGTGGGGCCCGCGTACCGCGCCGCCTTCTTCGACTACCTGCACAACGACCTGGAGTTCGGCGCCGACGAGGAGTACCGGGTCACCGCCTTCGGCATCGATTGGGATTGGGCCCATCAGCCTCCGGGGGGCGGCGGTGGCTGGGCGATGCCGTGGGCCAACCTGCGGGGGGATCTGGCCATGGCCATGACCCACAATCCTGGGCTGCACGTCCTAGTGCAGCAGGGCTACTACGACCTGGCCACGCCGCTCCTCGCCACCAAGCACGACATCGAGCACCTCGACATCCCATCGGAAGCCCGCGAGCGCATCCGCATGGAGTACTACGAGGCCGGCCACATGATGTACCTGCACCAGGAGTCGCTGGAGAAGTACCGCGACGATCTGGCCAGCTTCGTTCGCGACGCCGATCGGGTGAAGTAGGGCCCGGCCGGTAAGCGGCGCGAACCGGTGGGGAGGGGGATGGCCCCGTCCCCACCGGAGGCGGGGCTGCCGA
>JBCDIS010000202.1:0-12527 GCA_038748685.1 Acidobacteriota bacterium
CTCCTGCCGACGCTCCGGCGACTGGCGGCGCTTCTGCTCGTCGAGGGCCGCGCGGATGAACGAAACGAATAGGGGATGGGGCTCCGTCGGCCGACTCTTGTACTCGGGGTGGAACTGGCTGCCGATGAACCAAGGATGGTCGGCGATCTCCACCATCTCGACGAACTTGCCATCGGGGCTTTTTCCCGCCACCACCAGGCCGGCTTTCTCGAGGGCGGGCAGGTACTTCTGGTTGACCTCATAGCGGTGCCGATGCCGCTCGCTGATCTCGTCCTGGCCGTAGATCTTCCGGGCGTGGGTTCCCGGCTGGAGCCTGCAGGGGTAGGCGCCGAGGCGCATGGTGCCACCCATGGTGTCGACGCCGAGGAGATCGCGCAGCTTGTAGATCACGGGATCCGGCGTGTCGGAGACGAACTCCGTCGAGGCGGCGTGCTCGATGCCGCACATGTGACGGGCGAACTCCACCACCATCATCTGCATGCCCCAGCAGATGCCGAAGCAGGGCACCTTCTGCTCCCGGGCGTAGCGGATGGCGGCGATCTTGCCCTCGCAGCCCCGCTTGCCGAAGCCGATGGGCACCACGATGCCGTCCACCTCGGTGATCGCCGGAGGCCAGTGGTTGCCCTCGATGTCCTCGGCGCTGATGTAGACCAGCTCGGTCTTGGCGTCGTTGGCGATGCCGCCGTGGATGAGGGCTTCGTTCAGGCTCTTGTAGGCGTCCGCCAGCTCGACGTACTTGCCGACGATGCCGATCCGCACGGTGCCCTGGGGATTCTTCACCTTGCGTACCAGGGTCTCCCACTTCGACAGCTCGCGGTCGTAGTGGGTCAGGTTCAGCAGCTCCACCAGCTTCTCGTCTAGGCCCTCGCGGCAGAACGACAGGGGGACCTCGTAGATGGTCTCGACGTCGCGGGCGGCGATCACCTGATCGGGGGCGACGTTGCAGAAGAGGGAGATCTTGCGCCGCAGATCCTCCGGCAGGGCGCGGTCGGTCCGGCAGATGAGAATGTCGGGGCTGATGCCGATGGCCCGCAGCTCCCGCACCGAGTGCTGGGTGGGCTTGGTCTTCAGCTCATCGGCGGCGGCGATGTAGGGCACCAGCGTCAGGTGGACGTCGATGGCGTTGTAGCGCCCCAACTCCTGGCGGAACTGGCGGATCGCTTCGAGGAAGGGCAGCGACTCGATGTCACCCACGGTGCCGCCGATCTCCACGATCACCACGTCGTGGCCGTCCGCCAGGCGACGCATCGCTTCGATGATCTCGTCGGTGACGTGGGGGATCACCTGGACCGTCTTGCCCAGGTAGTCCCCCCGCCGCTCCTTGTTGATCACCGACTCGTAGATCTTGCCGGTGGTGTAGTTGTGGCGCTTCGAGGTGGTGGTGTGGGTGAAGCGTTCGTAGTGGCCGAGGTCGAGGTCGGTTTCGGCGCCGTCGTCGGTGACGTAGACCTCGCCGTGCTGGTAGGGGGACATGGTCCCGGGGTCGACGTTCACGTAGGGGTCCAGCTTCATCAAGGTGACGTTGAAGCCGCGGGATTCCAAGAGCAGGCCGATGGACGCGGCGGCGACCCCTTTGCCGAGGGAGGACACCACACCGCCGGTGACGAAAATGTATTTGGTTTTCAAGGCTCGTCTCCTGGTTCGGCGGCGGGCTCCGGGGCGCCCCGTAGCAGCTCCTCCGCCCGTGCCAAGTCGTCTTCGGTGTCCACCCCGGGGTGGGCGGGAGCGTCCAGCTCCAGGACCCGGATCGGGATGCGGTTCTCGAGCGCCCGCAGCTGCTCCAAGGACTCGCGCCGTTCGAGTGGGGACGGCGGGAGCTCGGCGAGGCGCAGCAGGACCTCGGTGCGGTAGGCATAGAGGCCGAGGTGGAGCAGAGCTCCGGACCCCTCGGCGTTGCGGGGAAAGGGAATCGGTGCGCGGCTGAAGTAGAGGGCGTAGCCGTCGCGGTCGAGGACCACCTTGACGGCGTGGGGGTCGTGGAGTCGGTCGCCGTCGCCGCCGGTCTCGAAGGGGGCCGCGAGGGTGGCCATGCCGTCGTCCGTATCCCGCAGGTGTCGGGCCAGCCGGTCGACCGCCTTCGCATCGAGTAGGGGCTCGTCCCCCTGCACGTTCACCACCGCCGATACCCCTGCCCATCGCCTGGCTGCCCAGGCGATACGGTCGGTGCCACTGGCGCAGTCCTCGGGGGTCATCTCCACCTCTCCGCCGAATCCCCGGACCGCTTCAGCGATCCGATCGTCGTCGGTGAGGACCACCGTGCGGTCCAGGGAGGGCACGCTCGCCACCCGCCGATAGACGTGCTCGATCATCGTGCGGCCGGCGAGGGGTCGCAGCGGTTTGCCGGGCAGCCGCGTGGATCCAAAGCGCGCGGGAATGGCGCCAACGATGCCAGCATCGGGCATGATTCGTCTCTCGGGCTCGCTTGTTGTGGTGGGGGAGGGTCGTCGCCGTGCGCGAGGACCGCGCCCGGGATGTGAATCTACAGGTCCCACCGCCGCAGGTCAACGCGGCGGGCGCCGCCGACCTGCGCCCCGGGCTGCTAAGGTTCGCGGCGGACGAACGCTCGACATGACCCACGCCCCAGACCTCCATTCCAGCACCTCCGAGTCCCGGCCGCGCCTCTGGCCCCGCAGGCCCCTGCCCTTCTTCGCCGGCGCTCTGGCCCTGGCGCTGATCGTGGCGTCGGCGGACCGCGGCCTCTCCACCTGGAGGGCGGCGCAGACGGAGCCCGGCCTCGGGGCACCGTGGCTGTGGATCGAGGGCGCTGCGGACCTCGGTGAGCCGGTGGCCTTCTACGCGGTCCGCGACGTGAGGCTCGAAGCACCGGGCCCGGTGTGGCTGTCGGTGGTGGCGGACGAGGAATACGTGCTCTTCGTCAACGGACGTCACGTAGGGGGCGGGGCCTACCGGCCAGGCGCCCCGGCGGACCTCTGGGACCTCGCGGACCACCTCGACGGCGGTTGGAACCGGGTGATGCTGGAGCTGCGCAGCGCCCGGGGCGCCGGCGGCTTCCTCGCCCGGCTGCGGTTCGGCGCCGTCGACGGGCCCGAAGCTCCCGCGGGTGAAGACCCCGGTTCCTGGACGATCCTGCGGCGACACAGCCAGGCGCTGGCGTCGGGCTGGCTGCGACTCGACCAGCTCGAAGGCGAGGCGCCCCAGTCCTGGCGGGCGCCCCCCACCGGCCGCTGGAGGCCGGCGGCGACCCTAGCGGCGGGCTCCGAGGATCCGCCGACCTTCCGCCCGCCGCCGATCCACCGGCCGGTGCGGGTGCGGCATCCGTCCCCGGGTTCGGACTGGGTCCTGATCGATTCCTCGGCCCCGCGGCTGCCCACCCTGGGTTCCCAGAGCCTGTTCGATTTCGGCCGCGAGGTGGAGGGCCGCCTCGTGGTGGAGCTGGACCCCGCCGCCGGCGCCCCCGCCCTCCTGTTCTGGGGCCCCACCCCGCCGAGCCCCCAAGAGGAAAGGGCCGATGGGGTCTTGGTGCCCGTCCCCGGCGCCGTGGCCTGGCGGGATGCCCACGTCCGCCGTTTCCGCTACCTGGCGATCATCGGGACCGCCCCGAAGGGTCGGCTCTATGTGGAGACCGTCGGTGCCGACGTGGCGACGGCCGCTGAGATGGAGGCGGCGGAGGCGAAGGGGGTCTTCGGGCTGGAGCCCGCGTCGGAGCACCTGGCGGTGGAGGAATGGGTCTGGCGGCGGCTGCGTCGCAAGTCGAAAGGTGACGGCGTAGCAGCGGCGTCAAATGGGGTGCAGGAAAGTGGTTCGATCACAGAGTAGTGTGTCTAAAGATTTATAAGTAGATATTTGTAACTATGCGTCGGGCTCGATGGCGACCGGGTGGGTCCTTTTGACTTCCCACCGCCGTCCCCGGCGTTTCAGGACCGCGGCTCGACGCCGAACTCCCGGGCGAGGGCTTCGGCCCGGCGGGTGAGTTGCCGGGCTTCGGTGGTCCGGTCCGCCGCTGCGAGGGCCTCAGCATGGTCCTCCAGGAAAGAGATCCAGGCGGGGTGGTCCTCTCCGCGGACTTGGCGCAGGAGCTCTTGGGACCGGTCGTAGGCTTCGAAGGCCGCGTCCAGTTCTCCGCGGTCCCGCAGGACGTTGGCTTCCCTGAGGGCCAGGCGGGCTAGCAGCCTGGCCGAATCCGACCTCTGCTCCGCCATGGCCCGGGCCTGCTCCAGGTGATCGAGGGCGATATCCCAGGCACCGGAGCGACGCTCCAGCTCCCCCAGTTTGGCGTGAAAGTGCACCAGCTGGGGGTTGTCCGGGCCGAGGGCTGCCCGCGCCGATTCCAGCGCAGGCACGAGGAGGTCGCGGGCTTCCTCGAGCCGACCGGTCTCCATGTAGACCCCGGCGAGGTGCCGTGAGCCTTGGGCGACTTCGAAGTGCTCTGCACCGAAGACGGCGGCGAAGATTTCCCGGGAGCGGACGTAAAGACGTTCCGCATCCGGGTAGCGGCGCCTCGCCATCTCGTTGTTGGCGAGGATCTTGAACGACAGGGCGACGCTCGGATGGTCCGGCCCGAAGGCCCCTTCGAAGATGCTTCGGGCGCGATCCAGGTGAGCCTCGGCGTCGTCATAGCGGCCTTCTTGGAGGTGGAGGATCCCCAAGTTCCCCAGAACCTCCCCCAGTCGTGGATGCTCGGTGCCGAAGTCGTTTTCGAGGATGCGGAGGGATTCCTCGTAGGCCTCCCTTGCCCCTGGGGCGTCTCCTTGGTTACGTAGGGCGCTGCCCAGGTTCATCAGGAAGACCGCCCGGGAGCTGTAGTCCTCCCCCACCTGCCTTTCGACCAGGTCGATGGCCTGGCGGTAGGCCACGAGGGCTTCGTCCACCTTGTCTTGCCGGTCGAGCACGATGCCGAGAAAGTTAAAAGTATGGGCGGAGGCGAGGTGGCCGGTGCCGGCCTCCTCGTCCCAGGCCACGAGGGCTCGTCGAAGGAGCGCCTCCGCCGCTTCGAGGTTGCCCTGCTGCTCCTCCAGGGCCGCGAGGCTCTGCAGGGCCCGCGGTCGTAGGAAGCCGGGGACCGGACCGTGATCGTCCAGCAGTTTCAAAGCTCGACGGGTGAGGGGCTCCGCCTCGTCGAAACGGCCCTGTTCGCCCAGGAGACCGCTGAAGCCCAGAAGGTTCTCCGCCAAGAATCGCTGCTGGGGGCCCGGATGCTCCTCGCGGATGGCGAGGGCCTGCTGCCAAAGGGGTTCGGCCTTCCCGTAGTCCCCCAGGGTCTGGTGAAACGCCGCCAGGCGCCACAGGCTGTCCGCCAACTCGGGGCCCTCGGCGGAGCTGCCCTGGCGAAGCTCGAGGGCCTCCTCCAGGAGGGATCGGGCGCTGTCGAACAGCCCCAGGTGCTTGTGGACCGAGCCGACGCTGGCCAAGAGGCGGCCCCGGACCTCGGGCTGGTCCTGGAGCTCGGTGTGCAGGCGGTCGACGCTGTGGTCGAGGAACTCCCGCATGGTCATGTCTCCGCCCTGGGCGTGCCACTTCTCCGTGCTCAGGGGGTCCGAAGCCTCGAACATGGACAGCAGGAAATCGAGGACCCGCTCGCTGGTCTCCGCCTCCATGCGGGCCTCCGCCGCCGACCGTTGGGCGCGATCCGCCTCCTGGCGGATGCGAAACGCTTGGAAGGTCATCACCACCGCCACCAGGGCGAGGGCAGCCACCGCCGCCATCTTGAGGCGGCGCACCCGCAGGCGCTTGGGGGCGTTGCGGATGTACCGCAGCTTGGACGCCGTATCGTGGGCCGAGGGGCGGGCGCCGGGGGCGGCGGACTTGAGGCGCTCGATGAGCTCGGTGAGGTCGGGGTCGAGCCCCTCCGCCGGCCGCGTGTCGGCGGTCTCCACCGCTTCGAGGAGCTGGCGGAACCCCAGGCTCTTGTCGTAAGCGGTGGCGCCGGTGAACAGCTCCTGAAGCATGAGGCCGAAGGAGTACATGTCGCTGGCGGCGGTCACCGGCTCCGCCTTGGCCTGCTCCGGGCTCATGTATTGGGGGGTGCCCACCACCGAGCCGGTCTGGGTCTTGACGCTGGAGTCTTCCCCCACGTCCCAGACCCTGGGGCGCTGCGGACCGGAGGAAGGCCGGGGCCGCTCGTCCTGATCGAGGCTGCGGGCGAGGCCGAAATCGAGCATCTTCGCCTGGCCCGAGTCGGTGACCATGACGTTGGCGGGCTTGAGGTCCCGGTGGACGACCCCCTCCGCGTGGGCGGCCCCCAGGACGTTGGCCAGCTGGATGGCGATGTCGAGGCGACCGTCGTGGTCGAAATGGTCCCGGGGCAGGTCCTTGAGGGTCTTTCCGTCGATCAGCTCCAGCACCAGGTAGTCGGCCTCGGGCCGCTCGACGTAGTCGTAGATCTGGCAGATGTTGGGGTGATCGAGCTTCGAGAGAATCTGCGCTTCCTGGAGGAACCGCGCCTTCATGTCCTCCGAGAGGGCGTGGCGACGGAGGATCCGCTTGAGGGCCACCCGCCGCTTCAGCTTCTCGTCGAAGCCGAGGTAGACCTGCCCCATGCCGCCGGCTCCGAGGGTGTCCTGCACGAGGATCTTGCCGATCCGCTGGCCGAGGAGGTCGGCGCTCGCAGGGGCGGACGCCCCGCCGGAGGAGGGCCGATCGGGGGTCGCCGCGCGGGTGGCGGCGAGCTCCATGGTGTCGCCGTCGGTGGGCTCGAAGGTGCGGGAGGATCCGGGGGTGGGCGTCTCCGGACGGGCGCCGGAGTCGGCTCCGGAGCCGGACCGGGCCTTCGGCACGATCCGCGTGGCGTCGTCGTCGGGTCCGTCGACGGTGGAAGGGGGTAGGACCCGCGTGGCGTCGTCGGGGGGGGCGCCGTCCTCCGCAGGGGAGACGGCGATGGTGGTGTCCGCCGGGCCCGCGAGGGCCATGGTCTCCTGGACCAAAAGGTCCTCCACGCGGATGCGCAGACCGTCGTCGTCGCCGCAAAGCTCGTCGAGGCGACGTTCCCGGGCGTCGCCCTCCAATCCCGCGAGCCGACGCAGAATCGACTCGATCCGTCCTTCCTTCGAATCCATACCCGCCTCCTCGCGCGCGCTCCACTGCTATGTAGGTGGCCCCCGGGGCCGATTGTTGCAGACGGGATCCGGAATCGGGGCCGGGCCGGTGCCATTGTTGCAAGAAGAAGAAAAACGCCAGACGACCTGCACTTCTAAACGTTCGGTATGTTAGGGTGAAGGGCATACGTCACAATTTGATTCCTTCCTCTTTTCGTCTCCATTAGGAAGAACAGCCTCAGGTGCCTGAACTGCGGGAAAGGAGCCCCTCATGCTTCCCAATTTCTTGGTTGCCCAGCGGCAACGCTCGTGTTGGATCACCCTGCTGACCCTTTTGGCGGTCGGCGTTTCGGTTCCGGCTACGGCCCAGGTCGGATCCCTCGATTTCATCAACAACGACCCCGAGGTCCTGGCGGTGCTCGCCGCGGAGGGCATCGCGGGGGGCCATCAGGTCAGCGAGCGGGGTGCCCCCGTCGGTGATCTAGCGGTCTACGGTCCGACCTCGGCGGGGTACCCGCTGGCGTCGGACGTTCCCCGGGCCACCGTTCTCCTCGACGGCGGCCGTGACTTGTATCGGTTCGAAGGCGACGCCCAGTGCGCCGGTATCGTCGAGATTTCCTGGCGGACCCCGGCGGGGGAGCCTTTGGACGTGCTCGCGGCGCGGATCGTCGCCGCCGCCGAGGACGACAAAGGGGCCTTCGTCGGCCAGGCCGTCAGCACGGTGAGCGGAACCACCCAGAGTGAGCGCCTCGCCGTCCGCGGCGGTGCCACCTACGTCCTCGACATCGGTTTTGCCCTCGGTAGCGACGACTTCTCCCGGGCGGGCACGTTCTCCCGGGCCGTCGAGACCGTCCAGGTGGGCTGCGACCAGATCGTCACCCTCGACGTCGAGGCGGCGCCGGTGATGGCGACCCATGGCCTGTCCGACGTCGCCCCCGCCAGCGGCGGCGTCCAGGCGCCCTCCTGGGACGATCCGGAGGCTCTGCTCGACCGCGTCGTGCGGGAAGCCGGGTCTTCCCCCCGCGGCCTCGGCGGTTCGGCGCCCCTCGCCGTCGGCAAGGGGGATCTCGGTGCCCCTGGCGCCGGGGTCATGGGCCGCAACCACGCCAACGGCGGGATCACCGCCTTCTGCGACGACGACGATTTCGGCGACGGCACCGCCGGGCCCGAGTGGAGCTTCGCTTTCATCGGCGACGCGGACCAGGGTAGCGCCGTGGAAACCGGCGGCAAGCTGCAGCTGACCACCGACGGGACGACCCTCTACCACGCTACCGACAACGGCGCCTTCTACTACCAGGAGCGCAACGGTGACTTCCGCGTCGAGGTACGGATCGACAGCTTCCCGGTGATCGCCGGCGGCGACTTCGCCAAGGCCGGCCTGATGATCCGGGAGAACCTCACGGACCTGTCGCCGCGGGTGATGGTCCAGCTGGTGGCCAACAACCCGTTCTTCAACGCCAACACCCTGCAGTTCGACTACCGCGATGAGAACGGCACCGCCCTCGAGGTGGCCTCCTCGCCGGTGGACCTGCCCCTGCCCCTCTACCTGGCGGCGGACCGCCGCGGGGACACCTTCACCGTCTACTACTCCACCGACGGCGTCGAGTGGATCAAGCCCCTCGGGGCCGCCGGCGGTGACATCGACATTCCGATGGCGCCCACCACCCAGGTCGGCCTCATGGGGGCCTCCTACGATGCCGACGTGACCTTCACGGCGGAGTTCGACGACTTCCGGATCTGCCAGCCGAACCTGGTGCCGGTCCCCGACCCGAGCCCCACCGCGGTCTGTCAGTCCGGCCGGCGCCTCGACCTGGTCTACCTGGTGGACGCCTCCGGCAGCATGACCTCCCCCTTCTCGGGTCCGGACTCCAAGCTGGACGTCGCCACGTCGGCCCTCGTGCAGACCAACGATTTCCTGGCCACCAACCTACCGGGCAGCCGGTCGGCCCTGGTGACCTACACCGGCAGCGTCTTCAGCGACCCGGTCTTCAACCTGACCCAGGGGGCGGTGGTGCGCAGCACCCTCACCGACGACCTGGCGGCGGTCAACCAGGCGGCCCAGGCCATCGACCAGGACGCGATCCATCCGGACGCCACCACGCCCGCCTCCATCGCCCTGGCGCAGACCAACGATCTGCTCACCAGCCTCGCCGATCCGAACTTCCTGCCGGTGGTGGTGTGGCTGACGGACGGCGTGCCCAACATCGATTCGAACGGCAACGGGCCGCTGGAGTACCGCCTCGGCGAGGTGTCGGACCTGTCGATCTTCGACGGACCGGGCTTCCGGTCCTTCGGCTCGGTGGCCTGGCTCGGCAACTACAACGGCGCCATCGCCACCTACGACGGCGAGGTGCTGGCGAACGTGATGTACGAGCTGGAGGATCTGAAGCTCGACGTTCCGGAGTTGGTGATGTTCGGCGTCGCGATCCAGAGCGACAGCAACTTCCGTGAGGATCTCCTGGACTACGGCGCCTACCTCACCGGCGGCCAGGTGTTCAGCGTCACCGAAGCGTCGGCCCTCACCGACGCCCTGGCGGCGATCGCCGACAGCCTCGACTGCGGCGCCACCATCGGCGACCGGGTGTGGAACGACGAAGACGGCGACGGCGACCAGGACGCCGGGGAGCCCGGGCTGCCCAACGTGACGGTGCGGCTGCTCGACGACAACGGCGTCGAGGTGGACTCCCAGGTCACCGGCCCCGACGGCGAGTACCTGTTCGAGGACGTGCCCGCCGGTACCTACACCGTGGTGGTGGACGACGCCACCCTGCCCACCGGCATCACCGACCCGACCTTCGACTTCGACGGCACGGCGACGCCGAACCAGGCGACGGTGACGGTGGCGGACGACGAGGTTCAGCTGGACGTCGACTTCGGCTATCGCCTCGCGGCCATGCCGGCCATGGAGTTCGACAAGGCGTTCCAGGGCTTCGTCGACGTCGACATGTCCGGGGACGTGACCATCGGCGACGTGCTCACCTACACCTTCCTGGTGTCGAACGTCGGCAACGTGACCCTCACCAACATCACCATCGACGATCCGCTGCCGGGTCTCTCCGCCATCGACTGCGGCCGCATGGCGCAGGTGGGTAGCCTGGTTCCCGGAACTTCGGTGCTGTGCTCGGCGACCTACACGGTCACCGAGGCGGACGCCATCGCCGGGGAGGTGGTCAACACCGCCACCGCCGATAGCGACCAGACCGACCCGATCGACGACAGCGAGACCGTACCGGTGGTGTCGCCCCCGGACGACTGCGTCCCAGGCAACTACAAGGACAACTTCTCGCAGGTCTCCTTCTCCAACGACGACGGCTCCCTCCTGTGGTCCGGCGACTGGCTGGAGAACGACCCGACGGAGCCCGGTCCGCAGGGGGGCAACGTCAGCATCGGTAGCGGCTTCCTCTTCCTGCACGACAGCCCGGACACCGGCGGTGAGCCGAGCGTCACCCGCGAAGCGGATCTGTCGAACGCGGTGCGGGCGACCCTGCGCTTCGAGTTCGACACCAGCTACAAGGTGGACCCGTCGGACGCGGTGACAGTGGAGGTGTCGGACGACGGCGGCGTGACGTGGACAGAGGTCGACGTCATCACCGGCATTTCCGGCGCCGTGAACGAGACCCGCAGCTACGACATCACGGCGTTCGCCTCGGCCCAGACCCAGGTGCGCTTCCGGGTGTCGAACCTCTACGGCGGCTACGGCGAGTTCCTGTGCATCAACTTCGTCGAGATCGACATCTCCTGCGACGACTGCGTACCCGGAAAGGTGAAGGACCACTTCTACTACCAGTCCTTCTCCAACAACGACGGTCCCCAGTCGTGGGCAGGCCCGTGGATCGAGGTCGACGGCAACTACCCCGGTCCGTACGGCGGTAGCGTCAGCGTCGGCAGCGGCTACCTCTTCCTCCACGATCGTCCCAACACCGGCGGCGAGCCGAGCATCGCCCGCGAGGTGAACATGGCCGGCGCCCGGTTCGCCGAGCTGAAGTTCGCCTTCGACACCGGCAGGGGGGTCGATCGCGACGACGAGGTGACGCTGGAGATCTCCAACGACGGCGGCGCCACCTGGACCGAGCTGGAGGTGTTCACCAACATCCGCGGCTCCGTCAGCGGGACCCGTAGCTACGACATCACGGCGTTCGCCTCGGCCCAGACCCAGGTGCGCTTCCGGGTGACGAACCTGTACGGCGGCCCCAATGAGTTCTTCTGCATCGACTGGATTCTTATCGAGTGGGCCTGCGAGGCGCCGCCGGCGAGGATCAAGGGCAAGGTGTGGAACGACAGGGACGCGGATGGCCGTAAGGACGGCAACGAGGGCGGCCTCGAGGATGTGACGGTGGGTCTCTACGACTCCGCCGGCACGCTGGTGGACGTGACTTCCACCAACCACCGCGGCAAGTACCGTTTCGACGGCCTGGTGCCGGCGACCTACACGGTCCGCGTCGCCTCCGACACGCTGCCGGACGGCGTCGACGTCGCCACCTACGACACCGACGGTGCCGACACCCCGAACGAGGTGGTGGTAACCGTCGGCGGAGGCGAGACCGGGTACGCCAGCTACGGCTACCGCGGCAACTACTGATGTAGTGCCCTCGGGCCTTTGCGCCCGTACCGCTCAAGACCCCGCCGCGGCGACGCCGTGGCGGGGTCTTTTTGTTGTGTGCCCGGCATGAGCATTGACTAGGAGGTGCAAGTCCTCTCGGAACTTGGTCACAGGAACCGAAGCGAACCGCAAGGCGATGACCCGTGAGGGCGGCGCTGAAGGAAGCGGCTAGCGAATCCGTGGGCCGACGAACAGGAATCGGATACAAGGCGTGGTGGATCAGGGCGAGCGGGCAACGAACCGTGAAGCTCTCGTGACCAAGCTGAAGCTGCGTAGATCCGGCGGTCGTGCGGAGACGGTCAATGTTCTTACCCGGGGAGATCTCGCCTAGTGCCTGAAAGGGCGACGTGGCAACACGGAGCGAGAAGTCAGCCGAGGCCATAGTAGGCGGATGTATCGCCGAAGGGCCGAACGAAGAGGAGGGTCTGTTGCCCTCAAGTCTTGGAGAAGGAAGGCCGCAGATGCCCTATCAGTTGGGACTCCCGTTTGAGGATCTGGGTGAAGCCCGGAGAGTAGGACGGAGTGTGGAATCTTCTCCGGCGGCTAGAGGTTGCGCCAGCCCAGGAGCGTGCGTGTGGATGTCGGAGGTGCTGAACCGCCGTAATCTTCACGAGGCGCTAAAGCGAGTGAAGCAGAACCAGGGGAGTTCCGGCATCGACGGGATGACGGTGGGAGAGCTGTCGGAGCATCTGCGTTGGAACTGGCCGCGGATCCGAGAGGATCTGCTGCGGGGTCGATATCGACCCCAGCCGGTGAAGCGTCAAGAGATTCCCAAGGCAGGCGGGGGGACCCGTCAGTTGGGGATCCCGACGGTTCTAGATCGATTCGTGCAGCAAGCCCTCCTGCAGGTGCTGCAGCCTCGGATCGATCCGAGCTTTTCGCAGCATAGCTATGGTTTTCGCCCGGGTCGCCGCGCGCACGACGCCGTTCGTGAA
>JBCDIS010000203.1:0-12467 GCA_038748685.1 Acidobacteriota bacterium
GACGACGCGGCCACGGCCGCGGCCTTCATCGAGACCCCCGGCCCTGCGCCCACGCGCGCCTACCGAACCGGAGATCTCGCTGAGCGCGGCGACGACGGGCAGTGGACCTTCCACGGCCGAGTCGACCGACAGGTGCAGCTCCGCGGTAAGCGTCTCGAGCTCGGAGAGATCGAGGCGGCCCTGGAGCAGTTGGAGGGGGTCGAGCAAGCCGCCGCCGTGGTCCGCACCGACCTCCCCGGCGGCCCCACCCTGGCGGCGTTCGTCACCCCTGCGGACGCCCCCGATGCCACGGGCCTCAAGGCTGGACTGCGGCGGACCCTGCCCGAGCACATGGTGCCGTCCCACGTCGTCCACCTCGACGCCCTACCCCTCACCGCCAACCTCAAGGTCGACCGCCGGGCCCTCCTCGCGCGGCCCTTGGAGCTGGCCGCAGCGGCGGAGGCCGTCGCCCCCCGGGACGGCAGGGAGCAGACCCTGGCGCAGATTTACGCCCAGCTCCTGGGGCGGGACGCCATCGGCGTCCACGACGATTTCTTCGACCTCGGAGGCCACTCTCTGCTGGCGACCCAGGTGGTGGCGCGGATCCGCTCCGCCTTCGGCGTCGAGCCGCCGCTGCGGGTCCTCTTCGAGAACCCCACCGTCGGACTCCTGGCGGAGGCCCTGGCGGACCTGGGGGCGTCCGAAGGGGCCGAACGGGGCGACGACGGCTCGGATGTGGATCTCCTCGAAGGGATCCCCACCGCCGACCGCAGCCGCCCCCTGCCGACCTCCTTCGCCCAGGAACGGCTGTGGCTCCTCGACCAGATCGAGTCGGAAAGCACCGCCTACAACCTTTCGGGGGCCCTCGACCTGCGGGGTCGCCTCGACGGCGACGCCCTGGGGGCGGCCTTCGCCGACCTGGCGACCCGCCACGGCTCCCTCCGCACCACCTTCGCGGAGCATCCCGAACACGGCGGCCACGGAGTCCAGATCGTCGGCGACGGCGTTCCCACCGTCGAGTCGGTGGACCTGCGACACCTGGAGCCTGGGGACGCCGAGGCGGAAGCGGACCGACTGGCGTCGCAGCTGGCCCGTACCCCCTTCGACCTCGGCCGCGGTCCGCTCCTGCGACTCACCCTGGCCCGCCTGGGGGACGACCACCACCGCCTGATCTACGCCCTGCACCACATCGTCTCCGACGGCTGGTCCATGGGGATCCTGATCCGCGAGGTGTCGGCCCTGTACGCCGCCCGGGTGTCGGGCCGGGACGCCGACCTGCCGCCCCTTCCGGTGCAGTACGCCGACTACGCCGCCTGGGAACGTGGACGGCTCACGGGGGAGACCCTGGAGCGTCAGCTGGGGTACTGGCGGGACCATTTGTCGGGGGCGCCCGCCCTGCTGGAGCTGCCCACCGACCGACCCCGGCCGCCGGTCCAGACCTTCCGCGGCGACGCCGTCGACCTGGAGCTAAGCCCGCAGCTCGCCGCCCGCCTGCGGCGGCTCGGGCAGGGCCTCGGCGACGGCGGCAACGCGACCCTGTTCATGGTGTTGATGGCGGCCTGGCAAGCTCTCCTCGCGCGACTCTCGGGGCAGGACGACATCGTCGTCGGTACCCCCATCGCCCACCGCACCCGGGCCGAGCTGGAGGGGCTCATCGGCTTCTTCGCCAACACCCTCGTGATGCGGGCCAGACCCGACGATGGGACCGACTTCCTCGCCTTGCTCGCCAAGGTTCGCCGAGCCGCCCTCGACTCCTACGCCCACCAGGACCTGCCGTTCGAGAAGCTGGTGGCGGAGCTGGAGGTACCGAGGAACCTGGCCCATTCTCCGGTCTTCCAGGTGCTCTTCACCCTCCAGAACGCTCCGGCTTCGGGCTTCGACCTGCCGGGGCTGCGGGTGGAGGCGGTGGAGGTGGACCGGGGCCGCGCCCAATTTGACCTCTCCCTCGTGATGGTGGAGGACGACGCCGACGGCGGCCTCTTCGGTCGCCTCGAATACAACGCCGATCTCTTCGACGAAGCCACCGCCGCACGCTGGCTCGGCTACTACGCCCGGCTGCTGGAGGCCGTCGCCTCGGACCCCACCGCTCCACTACATCGGCATTCCCTGGTGGACGACACCGAGCGCGGGGCCCTGCTGGAGACTTGGAACGACACCGCCCGGGAGCTCCCCCGAGACAGCCTCCACGGCTGGATCGCGCGGGTGGCGGACCGCCGCCCCGAAGCCGTGGCGGTGGCACCGGCCCCCGGCTGCGCCGGCGACGCCCTGACCTACGGCGAGCTGCGGTCCGGCGCCCGGCGACTCGCCAGGCACCTGCGATCCTCCCTCCGGGGCGCCGGCGAGCCGATCGCGGAAGCGCCGGTGGGGGTCCTGTTGGAGCGGGGGCCGCATATGGTGAAGGCGCTCCTCGGCATACTCGAAGCGGGGGCCGCCTACCTGCCCCTGGACCCCGCCTACCCCGCGGACCGGCTGCGCTACATGCTCGAAAGCTCCGGCGCGACAACGCTGGTGACGGAAGGGGACCTGGCGGAACGCCTCGGACTCGCCGAAGTCGCCCGCGGCATCCGCCTCGACGCCGAGTCCGCCGCCATCGCCGCGTTCGACGACGGTCCCCTGACGGAGGTCGACGTCGATCCGTCGCGGCTGGCTTATGTGCTCTACACGTCCGGGTCCACCGGCCTGCCGAAGGGGGTCCAGATCCCCCACGGCGCTCTGGTGAACTTCCTGCGGTCGATGGCCCGGGCCCCGGGACTCGGCGCGGACGACACCCTGCTGGCGGTGACCACCCTGTCCTTCGACATCGCCGGCCTCGAGCTATTCCTCCCCCTCTCCCAAGGGGGCAAGGTTCTGGTGGCGGACCGCGATACCGCCGCCGACGGCCTGAAGCTGAAGAGCGCCTTGGAGGCCAGCGACGCCACGGCCATGCAGGCCACCCCAGCCACCTGGCGCATGCTCTTGGAGGCGGGTTGGGAAGGACGCCCCGATCTGCGGGTGCTGTGCGGCGGGGAGGCCCTGCCGGCGGAACTGGCGCGGCGCCTCAACGCCGTCGGCGCGGACCTGTGGAACGTCTACGGCCCCACCGAGGCCACGATCTGGTCCACCACCCGACCGGTACCCGCCGGTGCCGAGTCCCGCTTCGGCGAAGGCTCGGTGACCCTCGGCGCCCCCATCGACAACACCCAAACCCACGTCGTCGACCGCCGCGGGCACCTCGCCCCCACCGGCGTTCCCGGGGAGCTGCTGATCGGCGGCACCGGCCTCGCCCGCGGCTACCGCGGTCGCCCCGCCCTCACCGCCGAGCGTTTCGTGCCGGACCCGTTCTCCGGACGCCCCGGCGCCCGCCTGTACCGCACCGGTGACCTGATCCGGCGCCGGGTCTCGACCGACGGCGGGGCGGATCTCGAGTTCCTCGGCCGCCTCGACCACCAGGTCAAAGTCCGCGGCTTCCGCATCGAGCTGGGGGAGATCGAGGCCTCCCTCGACGCCCATCCGGCGGTGCGCCAGGGGGTGGTGACGGTTCGCCAAGACGGCCCCTCCACCCGGCTGGTGGCCTACGTCGTGCCGTCGGCGGACGGGGTCGACCCGGCGGACCTCGCGGTTCACCTGCGGACGACCCTGCCGGACTATATGGTGCCCGCCGCCTGGGTCCACCTGGAGGCCATGCCCCTCACCCCCAACGGCAAGGTGGACCGGAAGGCCCTGCCGGCGCCGGACGTATCCTCCACAGCCGACGCCGAGCCTCCGGAAGGGGACGCCGAAATCGGCCTCGCCGGCATTTGGGGCGAGGTGCTGGGACGGGACGGCGTGGGCCGACGGGACAACTTCTTCGCCCTCGGCGGTGATTCGGTGCTCGCCATCCAGGTGGTCACCCGGGCCCGGGGGGCCGGATGGACCCTGGAGGTCCGCGAGATCTTCCAACACCAGACCCTCGCCGAGCTGGCGGCGGTGGCGCGGGTCCGCGAGCCGGACCAGGACGCCTCGGGGCAGGCCCAAACCAGCGCCGCCCCCGTCCGCGACGACGGCATCGACATCCTAGGCGCCGACCTCTCGGACGACGACCTCGACGACCTCCTCGGAGACATCGACCTCTGAGCCCCCAGGGCCCGACGACACACCCACGCCCCTAGCGGCGATGGAGATAGCACCTTGGACAAGAAGAACATCGAAGCCATCTATCCCCTCTCCCCGGCCCAGCTGGGCATGCTGCTCTATTTGGTGGTGGCGGGGGACGGCGAGCGTTCGAATGCCTTCTACGAGCAGTATCACTGCACCCTCCACGGCGACCTAGATCCCGAGCTTTTTCGGGAGGCCTGGGAACGGACCGTGGCGCGGCATGCCTCCCTCCGCACCCTGTTCCTCTGGGAGCGGAGGGAGAAGCCTCTTCAGGTGGTCCTGCGCAGCGTCGAGCTACCGTTCACCGTCGAGGATTGGCGGGGCCGGGACGCGGAGCAAGAGCAGGCCGACTTCGACGCCCTCCGCCTTGGAGAGCGGGCCGCCGGCCTGAAGCTGGACCGCGCCCCCCTGGTGCGCTGCCATCTGCGGCGGGTGGGGGATCGTGCCCACCGCTTCCTCTGGTGCTTCTCCCACCTCACCCTGGACGGCTGGTCCATCGCCCTGGTGCTGGGGGAGGTCTTCTCCACTTACCACGCCCTCACCGAGGGCAAGGAGCCCTCCCTACCGGCGGCCAAGCCTTTCCGGGACTACATCGCCTGGCTCCAGGACCAGGATCTGGCGGAGGCGGAACGCTTCTGGCGCCGCAACCTGGAGGGGATCCCCGGGGCGACCTCCCTGCCCATCGACCGCGGCGCCGGCACCGCCATGACCGATGCCGCCACCCGCCTCGAAACCACCGGCCGCGAGACCGTCGACATCGATCCGGGCCTATGGAACCGTATCCAGGAGGTGGCCCGGAGCCGCGGTCTGACCCCCAACGCCTTCTTCCAGGGCACCTGGGGACTGCTCCTCGGCCGCTACGCCGGTGAGGACGATGTGGTCTACGGCAGCGTCGTGTCCGGCCGTACCCCAGAGGTGGACGGGGTGGAGAGCATCGCCGGCATGTTCATCAACGCCCTGCCGGTGCGGGCTCGACTCGACCCGGCGCGCCCCTTCGCCCAGTGGCTCGGTGACCTCCAGCTGCAACTCGTCGAGCAGCGCCAGTTCGAATACTGCCCCCTCGAACAGATCCAGCGCTGGATCGGCCTGCCCCACGACCGTCCGGCCTTCGAGAGCCTTCTGGCCTACGAGAACTACCCCGCCGCCGAGGGGGAATCGGACCTGCGCATGGAAGTTGGGGACCTCGAGGAGGTATCGAACTACCCGCTACTCTGCTACGTGGTGGTGGGCGAACGTCCGCGACTGCGGCTGGCCTGGGACCGTAGTCGATACTCCGACGACGACGCCCGGGCCCTGCTCCGCCGCTACGCCCGCCTGCTCTCCAACCTCGCCGACAGCCCCGACACCCCCATCGGCCAGGTACCCCTCACCACCGTCGACGAAAGGACGTCCCTCGACCGGCTGGCGGCGGCCCCCGCGGCGGACTGGCCCGACGACGCCTGCGTCCACCAGCTGGTGGCCCGCGCCGCGGAGCGCACCCCCGGAGCCGTTGCCCTGCGGGGCGCCGACGGGTCCGAAGTCACCTACCGCCAGCTGGTGGACCGTTCCCGCCGCCTCGGCCGTCATCTATCGGGCCTGGGCGTCGGACCGGACGCAGTGGTGGCGGTGTCCATGGAGCGTTCCCCGGCGATGGCGGTGGCCCTCCTCGGCGTCCTCGAAGCCGGCGGCGCCTACCTGCCCCTCGACCCCGACTACCCGCGGGACCGCCTCGCCTTCATGCTCGAAGACTCCGGGGCCCGGGTGCTGGTGGCCCAAGAGGACTTGGCGGACCGCTTCCCCGCCGTCCCCCACGTGGTGACGGTGCCCAAGGGGGACGGAACAGTCTTCCCCGAGCTCTCCGCCGAGCCGGTGGACAGCGGCGTCGGCCCCGAGCACCTCGCCTACGTCATCTACACCTCCGGCTCCACCGGCAAGCCCAAAGGGGTCCAGGTGGAGCACCGCAACCTGGTCCACTACGCCGAGGACGCCCGTCGGGTCTACGGCCTGCGGGCCGACGACCGGGTGCTGCAGTTCGCCACCATCAGCTTCGACACCAGCGCCGAGGAGATCTACCCCGCCCTCTTCGCCGGCGCCGCCCTCGTTCTGCGATCCGAAGAGATGATCGCCTCCCCCGGAGCGTTTCTGAAAGAGCTGGGGACCCTCGGCATCACTTTGCTGAACCTGCCGACGGCCTTTTGGCACGAGGTCTGTGCCGGCCTCGCCGGCGGCGGGGAGGACGACGACCAGGACGGGTCGATCCCCGCCTGCCTGGAACGGGTGATCATCGGCGGCGAGGCGGCCCTCGCCGGACGCCTGGAACAGTGGCACCGCCACCTCGAAGCCGCCGGCCGTGGTCTCGGTTCCGACGGTCCGGTCCGGCTGTGGAACACCTACGGCCCCACCGAGACCACCATCGTCACCACCCGCCACGAGCTCACCGCCTGGCACCCCGAAGATCACGGCGGCGAGGTCCCCATCGGTCGCCCCATCGACAACGCCCGGGCCTACGTGCTCGACCCGGAGCTGCGACCCCTTCCCCCCGGCATCCCCGGGGAGCTGGCGGTGGGGGGTCCCGGGGTCACCCGCGGCTACCTCGGCCGCCCGGAGCTGACGGCGGAGCGGTTTCCGTCTGACCCCATCGACCCGAGCCGCGGCAGAGTCTACCGCACCGGCGACCGGGTGGCGATGGCGGAGGACGGCACCCTGCTGTTCCGCGGCCGGGTGGACCAGCAGGTCAAGGTCCGCGGTTTCCGCATCGAGCCGGGGGAGATCGAGTCCGCCCTGCTACGCCACGACGCCGTCCACGACGCCGTGGTGGTGGCCCGCGTCGACGGCGCCGACACCCGCCTGGTGGCCTACTTCGTCGCCGCCGAGGGTCACGACGACCCGAGCCTGCCCCAGCTGCGGGAGGCCCTCGCCGCCGACCTGCCGGACTACATGGTGCCGGCGGCCTTCGTCTCCCTCGACGCCCTCCCGATGACCCCGTCCGGCAAGGTGGACCGCCGCGCCCTGCCGGCCCCCGACGCCTCCGCCCTCGGTAGCGGCGTGCCCCACGTGGCCCCCCGCACCCCCATCGAATCGGCCCTGCGGGACCTGTGGGTGGAGCTACTCGGCCACGATCGAATCGGCGTCCACGACGACTTCTTCCAGCTCGGCGGCCACTCCCTCCTGGTGGGCCGCCTGGTGACCCGGGTTCGCAAGGAGATGCGGGTGGAGCTGCCGCTGGTGGCGGTGTTCGAGAACCCGACCCTCGCGGAGCTCGCCCAGAGGGTCGAGGCGGGCCTCCGGGACGACACAGGCGGAACCGAGCCCGGGTCCCCCGGCAAGCTGGTGGAGCTGCCGCCGATCGTCAAGGTGGACCGCGACGGCCCCCTTCCCCTGAGCTACCCCCAGGAGCGGATCTGGTTCCTCCAGATGCTCGAGCCCAACTCGGTGGCCTACAACTTCCAGATGACCGTCTGGTTCGACGGTCCGCTGAACGTCGAGGCCCTGCGCCGATCCCTCACCGAGATCGTCCGCCGCCACGAGGTCTTCCACGCCGTCTTCCCAGAGGTGGACGGCAAGCCGGCCATGGTGATCGAAGGACCCTGGGAGGTGGAGCTGCCGGTGATCGACCTGCGCCACGTTCCTGAGATCGACCGCGAGGACGCCGCCGAGCGGGCCCTGCGGGCGGAAACGGCGAAGGCCTTCGACATCACCCAGCTCCCCCTGATCCGCTGGCACCTCGTTCGGCTCGAAGACCAGCGGCACATGCTGATCCAGGTGGAGCACCACTTCGTCCACGACGGCTGGTCCCTCGGCATCCTTCTGCGGGAGCTGCTGGCGATCTACAAAGCCTACTCCGCCGGGGAACCTTCCCCCCTGCCGGAGCTCGACATCCAGTTCGGCGACTTCACCTCCTGGCAGCGACGGGTGGTGGCCGGCGAAACCCTCGGCGGTCTGGTGGACCACTGGAAGCGGCGGCTCGACGGTATGCCGATGGTCCTCGATCTGCCCACCGACCACCCGCGCCCGAACCGGCCGTCGACCCAGGGTGAGGCCGAGATGTTCCCCCTGCCGGACGATCTCTACGCCGGTCTGCGGTCCTTCGGCAAGGACCAGGGCTACACCCTCTACATGACGACCCTGGCGGCGTTCTACGCCCTCATGTACCGCTACACCGGCCAGACCGACATGGGGGTCGGCGCCGGCGTCGCCAACCGCCGCCAGCGGGAGCAGGAAGGGATCATCGGCTTCACCGTCAACACCGTGGTGATGCGGGGGGACCTCTCCGGGGATCCCACCTTCCTAGAGCTGCTGGCGCGGGTACGGGAGACCAGCCTCGACGCCTTCGCCCACCAGGACATGCCTTTCGAGAAGCTGGTGGAGGCCCTGCGGCCGGAGCGGCACGTCAGCCGCAACCCCATCTTCCAGGTGATGTTCTCCTTCCACGACGCCGCGGTGCCGCGGCTCGATTTCGGCGGCGGGCTCCTCGCCAAGTACCTGGTACGCACCAACCGTTCCGCCAAAACGGACCTCAACGTCATCATCGCCCCCCAGGCGGAGCAGCAGGTGGGCATGAAGCAGGGCGACGATCCGCGGGGCAAACCCCAGCGGGCGGTGGTCACCTGGGAGTACAACCGGGAGCTCTTCGAGCCGGAGACCATCGATCGGATGATCGAGCACTACAAGGTCCTGGCCCTCGACGCCATCACCCACCCGACCAAGCGGCTGTCGGAGCTCGACATGCTGACCGACGGGGAGCGGGGGCAGCTCGGCACCTGGTCCTCACGCCCCGCCCCCTTCCCGCGGGAAGCGACGATCCACGGCCTCTTCCAGGGGATCGCCGGCGGGCGCCCCGACGCCGCCGCCGTGCGCTGCGGCGACGACGCCCTCACCTACGGCGAGCTGGCGTCCCGGGCCAGCCGCCTGGCCCGCCACCTGCGGAGCCTCGGGGTCGGTCCGGAGACCGCCGTCGCCCTCGCCCTCGGCCGGGGGATCGAGCTGGTCACCGCCCAGCTGGCGGTGCTGGAGGCCGGCGGCTTCTTCGTACCCCTCGACCCCGCCTACCCCGCCGAACGCCTGCGGGTAATGCTGGAGGACACCGGCGCCGCCCTCGTGCTCAGCCTCGACGGCGGAGCCGGGGGCGGACTGCCGGCGGATCTCTCGGAAGGTCTCCGGGTCGTCGACCTCGGGAATTTCGATTGGAACGCCGGCGACGGCTCTCCCCTGGCTGGCGGACCCGCGCCGGCGGCCGACAACCTGGCCTACGTGATGTTCACCTCCGGCTCCACCGGTCGCCCCAAGGGGGTCGCCGTCAGCCACCGCAACGTCGTCCGCCTGGTGCGGGGCAACGACTTCGCCGCCATGGACGAGGACGAGGTCTGGATGGGCTTCGCCCCGGCGGCCTTCGACGCCTCCACCCTCGAGATCTGGGCGCCTTTGCTGAACGGCGGCGAGCTGGTCCAGCTGCCGGCGGGGGACCTAGACCTCGGCTCCCTTGCGGCGGAGATCCGCAGCGCCGGCGTCACCTCCCTGTGGCTCACAGCAGGCCTCTTCCACCCCATGGCGGAGGGGGGGCACCTCGCCGACCTGCCGTCGGTGCGCCAGCTGCTGGCGGGGGGCGACTCGCTGTCGGCGGATCGGATCAGGGACGCCCTCGACCAGCTGCCGGAGGGGGCCCGCGTGATCAACGGCTACGGCCCCACCGAGAACACCACCTTCACCACCTGCCACCCCATGACCCGGGGGGACGACATCCCCGCCAGCGTCCCCATCGGACGCCCGATCCGCAATACCCGCGTCCTCGTGACGGACCCGGACCTCCGTTCCGTGGCCGGCGGGGTCTACGGCGAGCTCTTGGCGGGGGGCGACGGCCTGGCCCGCGGCTACTTCGGTCGGCCGGCCCTGACCGCCGAGCGCTTTGTTCCAGATCCCTCCGCCACCGAGCCCGGAGACCGTGTCTACCGCACCGGCGACCGGGCCCGATGGCTGCGGGACGGCACCCTAGAGTTCCAAGGGCGGGTGGACTTCCAGGTCAAGATCCGCGGCTTCCGCATCGAGCCCGGGGAGATCCAGGCGGTCCTCGGCGGACACCCGAACGTCGCCGACGCCGCCGTGATCGCCAGGGACGACGGCTCCGGGGGCAAGCGGCTGGTGGCCTACGTGGTGCCGGGCCCCGCCGCGCTGGAGGGGGCGGACTTCGCGGCCGACCTCCGCACCTATCTGGGCAGTCGCCTTCCGGATTACATGGTGCCGACCGCCTTCGTCCGCATGGGCACACTGCCCCTCAACGCAAACGGCAAGGTGGACCGCACTGCCCTACCGGCTCCCGACGCCGGAGCCGACGCCGACGAGGTTCGCACGCCTCCGAGCAGCCCCGTCGAAGAGCTGGTGGCGGACCTGTGGGCCGACGTGCTCGGCCTTGGCGGGGACTCCCTGCCCCTCGACGTCCACACCGACTTCTTCGCCCTCGGCGGTCACTCTCTAATCGCCATGCAGCTGATGGCAAGGCTTCGGGAGCAGCTAGGGGTGGAACTCCCCCTCCGCCGCCTGTTCCAGGCCAACACCGTCGCCGCCATGGCGGAGGTGGTGGCGGAGCAGCTGACGGAGGGGCTGCCGAAGGCGCTGCCCCTGGTGGCCCAGGACGGCCCCGAAGACCAGCCCCTCCCCCTCTCCTTCGCCCAGCAGCGGCTGTGGTTCCTCTACCGGTACGACCCGGCGTCCTCGGTCTACAACATGCCGTCGGCCCGGCGGCTTCAGGGGGACCTGGACGTTGACGCGTTGGCCCGGGCGCTAACCGAGATCGCCCGCCGCCACCGGGTGCTGCGCAGCCGCTTCGAGGAGCAGGACGGCCAAGTGGTGCAGATCGCCACGCTGCTGCCGCAGACGGGCCTCCCCCTGCCGGTGGACGACCTGCGGAACGTGGAAGAGTCTGAAGCCCGCGTCACCGAAGGCCTGCAACGCCTCCGGGAAGCCGCCGCCGAGCCCTTCGACCTCGAAGCCGGCGACGTCTTCCGGGCCAACCTCTATCGCCTGGCGGACGACGACCACCTGCTCCTGGTGAGCCTCCACCACATCGTCTTCGACGGCATCTCCCTCGGAGTCTTCGAGCGAGAGCTGGCCGCGCTCTACGGCGCGTACCGGGCCGGCGAGTCCTCGGCCCTGCCGGAGCTTTCGGTGCAGTACGGCGACTTCGCCGCCTGGCAGCGGGACTACCTGGCGGGGGACGCCCTGGAGCGTCAGCTCGACTACTGGCGCGGCGCCCTCGTGGGGGCCGACGAGCCCCGGGAGCTGCCCGCGGACCGGCCGCGGCCCGCGACCCCCAGCTACCGGGGGGACAGCGTCCTGATGCAGCTCCCGCCGGAGCTCATGGACCAACTCTCTGCTTTGGGCCGAGAGCGGGGCGTGACTCCGTTCATGACCCTCCTCGCCGCCTTCCAAATGCTTCTCGGCCGCCTCTCCGGCCAGGATCGGGTGCGGGTGGGATCGCCGGTCTCCGGCCGCCAGCAGACCCACGCCGAGGGTCTGATCGGCTTCTTCGTCAACACCCTGGTCTTTGGCGCCGACCTCGGGGACGACCCCGCCTTCGACGAGCTGCTGGGCCGCACCAGGGACACCGTGCTGAGCGGCTTCGCCCATCAGGACGTGCCCTTCGAGAAACTCGTGGAGGAGCTCCAACCCCAGCGGGACACTGCCCGCAATCCCCTCTTCCAGGTGGGCTTCCAGCTCTTCGACGCCGGGGACGCCGCGGGTGTCGGCCTGCCGGACCTCGAAACCGGCTGGCTGGAACCGCCCCTGACGGTGGCCAAATTCGACCTCAACCTCACGGTTCTTCGGGGGCCCCGCGGGATGGCGGTGGACGTGCGCTACGCCACCGACCTCTTTGACCGCGGTACCGTCGAGCGCTGGCTCGAAGCCTACCTGGCGGTCCTCCACCAGGTCGCCGGGGATCCGACCCGCCGACTGTCGGCCCTGGACCTACGCAACGACGCCGACCGCGCCCTCCTCACCCAGGTCAACGACGTCGCCGCCGACTACCCGCGGGACGTCGGTCTTGCGGAGCTCTTTGGACGCGCCGCCGAGGTGCACGGGGACCGGGTCGCTCTGGCCTGGGACAGCCACGCCCTCACCTACTCCGGGCTGGCCTCCGGCGCCCGTCGCCTGGCGCGCCACCTGGTGGCCCAAGGGGTGCGCCCCGGTGAGCGGGTGGGGCTGTGCGTCGCCCGCGGCGCCGACATGGTGACCGGCATGCTGGGGATCCTCGAAGCCGGCGGCGCCTACGTGCCCCTCGACCCCGACTACCCCGCCGACCGACTCCGCTTCATGGCGGAGGACACCGGCATGCGCCGGATGGTGGTCCATCGGGCCCTCTCGGCCCGGCTGCCGGACCTCGACGTGGAAAGGATCGTCCTCGA